>JBCCWI010000138.1:0-11085 GCA_039193795.1 Actinomycetota bacterium
GACCTGGTGCATGACCGACATGTTCGGCTCGATGCCGAACAGGGCATCGGCGAGCTCGGCTTCGCCGGTGCTCTTGCCGGCCTGGGTCTGGATGGTGACGCTCGCCATGATCAGGCTCCCTTCACGGCGTTGCGGACGATCACGGTGGCGCCGCGGGCGCCGGGGACCGAGCCCTTGACGAGGACGACCTCGGCCTCGGGGTCGCTCTTCACGACCTGGAGGTTGAGGGTGGTGACCTTGTCGTTGCCCATGCGGCCCGGAAGCTTCTTGCCCTTGAAGACGCGGCCCGGGGTGGCGCACTGGCCGACCGAGCCCGGCTTGCGGTGCACGCGGTGCGCGCCGTGGCTGGCGGGAGCACCGCCGAAGCCGTGGCGCTTCATCGCACCGGCAAAGCCCTTGCCCCGGCTGACGGAGGTCACGTCGACCAGCTCGCCCTGCTCGAGGATGTCGGCGCCGATCTCCTGGCCGACGGTGAACTCGCTGACGTCGTCGAGACGCAGCTCGACGAGCTTGCGACCCGCGTCGACGCCGGCCTTGCGGAAGTGCCCCGCTTCGGGCTGGGTGAGCTTGTCCTCATCCCGGACGCCGAGCGTGACCTGGATGGCGCTGTAGCCGTCGCTCTCAGGTGTCTTCACCTGCACGACACGGCACGGGGAGACGCGCAGCACCGTGACCGGGACGATGCGGTTCTCGTCGTCCCAGACCTGCGTCATGCCGACCTTCTCGCCGACGATCGCCTTGGTGGCCATGATTGTTTCCTACGGTTCGGTCGTGGATCCCGCTGGGGATTCACGCGAACGCTCCGCACGGGCGGACCCGGCGGAGCGTTGGTTCGGTTGTGCCGTGCGGTTCCCGGAGGCCTGCACGGACGTCGATTGCGGGTGGCCGGACGGATCCGATCACACGAGGCTTCAAGGTTAACGGGTGCCCGGTACCGAACCAACCGGGGAGCGAAGCGGAATTTCGCGGGGCGAGTAAGGTGCCGCCATGGCCGACGAGCACGTCGAAGATCCCGACGACGACCCGGCGATCGAGCCGCCCGATCCGGCCGTCGACCACCCGCCCCAGCCCGTCGCCGACGACACCCGCGTCCCGCGCTGGGTGATCAAGGCGATCGCCTTGTTCTGGGTCGGCTGGGCGATCACCTATCTGGGCACCGGGATCCTGCGAAACCTCCGCAGTTTCATCATCATCGTCTTGATCTCGCTGTTCTTCTCCTTCGCCATCGAGCCGGCGGTGAACCGCATGGAGCGGTGGGGGATCCGTCGGGGTCTGGGCGTCGGCATCACCTATCTGGTGGTGCTCGTCGCGATCGTGGGCTTCTCCGCCGCCATGGGCACCGCTCTGGCCACCCAGATCAACAGTTTCGTCGAGGAGGCACCCCGCTACGTCGACGACGCCGAGGCGTGGCTGCAGGACAATGTCGACGAAGACATCGACCTGCAGCGGGTCCAGGACGAGTTCGTCGACGGCGGCGGTGCCGCCGATCTCGCCAACCGGTTCGCCGACGACGTCGTCAACCTCGGCACGACGGTGCTGAACGTGCTGTTGCAGACCGTCACCGTGCTGTTGTTCACCTTCTATCTGGTGGCCGAAGGGCCCCAGTTGCGACGCACGGTCTGCTCCTTCCTCCCTCCGGCCCGCCAACGGGTCGTGCTCAACATCTGGGACCTCGCCATCGAGAAGACCGGTGGCTACATGTACAGCCGCGGGATCCTGGCCGTCATCTCCGCGGTCTTCCACTGGGTCGCCTTCGAGTGGATCGGCGTGCCCTTCCCGATCCCGTTCGCCCTGTTCATGGGCGTCGTCAGCCAGTTCATCCCGGTGATCGGCACCTATGTCGCCGGTGGCCTGCCGGTGCTGGTCACCCTGATCGACTCGCCCCGCGACGCCCTGTTCGTGCTGATCGCGGTGACGGCGTACCAGCAGCTCGAGACCTATGTGCTCACACCCAAGATCAGCGCCTCGGCCATGGAGATCCATGTGGCGGTGGCCTTCGGTTCGGTGCTGATCGGTTCGGCCCTCCTCGGCGTGGTGGGCGCCTTGCTGTCGTTGCCGTTCGCGGCGACCGCCCAGGCGTTCGTCGCCGGCTACCGCCAGCACTTCGACGTCGAGGAGGACGCCCTCACCGAGAGCGCCCAACGTCGAGGTCGCGGCCAGAAACCCTCCTAGACGGCCGTCTCGCGCCGATGGAGTGCCACGTGATCCGCCCGCGCTGCGCGGGCCGACGTGAACGGAGCACCCATGGCCATCCGACGCGCTGACGGTGTCAGCTACGAACCCAGCGGCGACAGTGTCGTGATCCTCGACGCCGAGGGCTCGGTCATGACCACCCTCAACGAGGTCGGCACCCTCATCTGGAACGAACTCGCCGACCGCGCCGAGGTGCCCGGCATCGTCGAGCAGTTGGCGCAGCGCTACCCCGACGTCGCCGAGTCCGAGCTCACCGCCGACGTGGAGGCGTTCATCGCCAGCCTCGCCGCCGCCGACCTGGTGGTCGTCGACTGACCATGCTCGATGTCCGCGGCGTCTCGATGGTCTACGACCCACCGAAGGGCCTCCTTCGGATCCTGGTGCGCGCCGCCGCGACCGAGTCGGTGCAGGCCCTGACCGACGTCGACCTCCACGTGAGCGCCGGCGAGGTGCTGGGCCTGATCGGGCCGAACGGGGCGGGCAAGTCGACCCTGATCCGCTCGATCACCGGCCTGGTCCAGCCGACAGCCGGGTCGATCACGATCGACGGTCTCACGATCCGGCCCGACGATCCGGAGATCACCCGCCGCTTCGGGCTCTCGCTGCCCGAGGAGCGGTCCTTCCACTGGCGCCTCACGGGCCGCCAGAACCTCGAGTACTTCGCCACCCTCGCCGGGCTCGACAAGGCCACGACCCGCGAGCGGGTCGACACGGCGATGGTCGAGCGCGGTCTCGATCATCGCGACAAGGCCGTGTTCGGCTACTCGTCGGGGATGCTCGCCCAGCTCGGCATCGCCCGGGCGATGCTGCACGATCCCCCGTTGCTGCTGCTCGACGAACCGACCCGCAGCCTCGATCCGATCGCCGGACGCGAGGTCTGCAACCAGGTGCGGGCCCTCGCGGCGAACGGCACCGCGGTGCTGATGGCCAACCACCGCCTCGACGAGGTGGTCCACGCCTGCGACCGCGTCGTCGCCCTGGTCGGCGGGCGGATCCGCTGGAGCGGCGACGCCGCCGAGATCGCCGACGACCCGACCGGGCTCGGTCGCCGCCTCGAACGACTGGTCGACGAAGACGCGGCCGCCCGCGCCGAAGGAGCCGGCCATGACCGCTGACACCCGCCGGGTGGGTGCGATCGTCCGCAAGGAGCTCATCACCCTCACCTCGTACCGCGTGCACCTCGCCATGCGGTTCATGCAGGTCTGGTACTACGCGATCAGCTTCTACTTCGTCGGCGAGTTCGTCGGCGACCCGGAGGCCATCAGCGAGTTCGACGGCGGCTACTTCGAGTTCGTGCTCATCGGGTCGGTCGTGTCGAGCTTCGTGACCGTCGGTTTGGCCTCCTTCGCCGCCCAGATCGCCGAGGAGCAGAACCAGGGCACGCTCGAGTCGATCCTCACCACACCGACGCCGACGTGGGTGTTGGTCGCATCGAGCCATGTGATCCCGCTGCTGTTCGTCGCCATCGAGACCGTGGTCATGCTCGCGATCGGGCTCGGGTTCTTCGGCTCCGGGATCAGCGTGCTCGGCCTGATCGCCTCGATCCCCATCCTCTTGCTGACCGCGGCGTCGTTCGCCCCGTTCGGCATCCTCTCCGCGGCCTTCATCATCCTGGTCAAGCGGGGCGATCCGTTCAGTGGGCCGGTCGAACAGGTCACCTATCTGCTGTCGGGTGCGATGTTCCCGATCACGGTGCTGCCCGGCTGGCTGCAGGGTTTCGCCGAGCTGATCCCGGCGACCCACGGCGTGCGCGCCACCCGCGAGCTCGCCCAGCGAAACGCGAACCTGCTCGACGTGCTCCCGGAGTTCGGGGTGCTGCTCGGCTTCACGCTCATCGCCACCCCGATCGCGGCGATGGGGTTCCGGCGGGCCGTGCTCGTCGCCCGGCGCGCCGGCACGCTCGGCACCTACTGCGGGGTCTGGGCGGCCCTGGCCTCGTCGAGCCGCTCGATCGCCCGCGGGACCCGACGCTCGATGTCCCGGGCGTGTTCGAGCTGCACGGCCGGCAGGCCGAGGAAGTCGCTCGCCGCCTTGAGGTGGCGGCGCAACACATAGGGGAACGGCGGAACCGGCAGGGCATCGTCGAAGACCGACAGATCGCCGGACGAGCCGTGCAGGATCGCGCCGTCGACACCGTGGCCGACCGAGACCACCCCGATCAGCCGGCGACGGCCGACGGCGAGCACCTCGACCGGGAGCCGCACGCGATTGCGGCTGCCGGGCTCGCGCACCCCCTCGAGGCCGTGCCGATCCGCGATCTCGTCGGGGACGTACGGCGTGCGGACGACCGCCTCCACCGTGCCGTCGTCGGGCCGGTAGACGCAGAGGTCGTCGCCGAGCAGGTCCCAACCGCCCACGAGCGCGGCCCCGGCCAGGGTCGACTTGCCCGCCCCGGAACCACCGACCAGCAGCGCGGCATCGTCGCCGCGGCTGATCACCGCGCCGTGCAGCATCATGCGGTTCGGCCGAGCGACCGCAGCGGCGACCCCGAACTGGAGGAGGTCGTCGAAGCGGTCCTCCTCGAGGTGGTCGGCGATCGACCCGCCGACGTGCACCCGGTCGGGGGCTATGGCGACGACCATCTCCCCGTCGCTGATCCAGGCGCGGTCGTCCTCGCTCCACCCGAGGTAGCCCTCGACCTCTCGCCGCTGGAGATGATCCGGCGGTACCGGCGCGTCGGGACCCACGACGACGTCGAGCTCGGGGGCCGCCGAGTTCGGGGCCGCTCCGAGCCGCCCGCGTGCGGTCTCGTCGTAGCGCTCGTCCGCCGCCGCGACGGCGACGGGAACACCCGCGACATCGACGGTCCAGCGGATCCCCTCGCTCTGCATGGGCCCATCAAAGTCGGTGTGGTCGGCTCAGGCGGGGATCGCCGACGCACTACCGTCGACCACCGTGTCCGGCGCCGCACCCGATCCCGACGTCACCGCCCGGCTCCTGCGGGGCCGATTGGCCGACGGTCCACTCGACCTCCCCGTGTCGGGGGCCAGCATGCGAGGCGTGATCGACTCGGGCGCGACGGTCGAGGTCCGTGCTGGCGGCACCCCGCGCATCGGCGAGATCTGGGCGTTCACCGCCGACGGTGGCGACGTGGTCGTGCATCGGGTGCGCCACGTCCGGTCCGACGGCATCGTCGGGCGGGGGGCGGGCAACCGCACCGATGATCCGCCGGTCGGCCACGACCGATTGATCGGCCTGGTCACCGCCGCCCGTCACGACGGACGGACACGGCGATTCGGCCGGGTCGACCGCATCCAAGCCGCCGTGGGGTTCTCGCTCCGCGCGATCGCTCGCCGGGTGCGACGGGCGACGGAGCGCCCCCCATCGACGCACAGTGGTTGATCTTGAACCCAGAACCACGTTCAGTGATAGGTCGAACGGCCCAAATGCCTCAAGTGGGCCGTTTTTTTCCTGCATTACCTCTTTCTTTCTGCCCACGGAGGGTGGTACTCCTGACCACGTACAGGTGAACAGCAAGACCTCCGGGAGGAACAGACATGTACAGCAAGCCGGCAATCAGCAGCCAGATGAACCTCGAAGGCGCCCTCATGGGTAAGGGCGGCAAGGGCGGCGGCGGCAAGGGCGGCGGCGGCGGTCGCGGCAGCGGTCAGGTCGCCATCCTCAAGTGAGCCTGGTCTGACTGAACCCCTCACGGGTTCATCGTCAGCTTCGACGGGAGACGGCTTCGGCCGTCTCCCGTTTCGCGTCCGGGCGGCGATCAGAGCCGGCCGCTCGACACCGCGTCGAGGTAGGCCTGACGCCCGGCCGACCCGCCGGACGGGCGGTCGAAGTACAGGTGGCTACGCGGCTCGGTGAAGTCCCAGCCTCGGTGCAGTGGACCCGACGCCCAGTCGAGGGTGCGTCGCCCCAGAACCCGAGCGACGTCGCCCCGGCGACGACGGCGCCACAGCACCGGCAGCGAACGCAGACCGTCGACCCGCTCCCCGTCGAGCCGGCGACGGCGGTCGATCGAGCCGTCACCGGCCAGGGCCCGTACCACCTCGTCGGGCACGTCGGCGGGACCGGATCGGGTCGCTCGATCCAGCAGGTGTCCCACCAGTCCGTCGACCCAGCCGGCGCGGGCCCGGTCGACGAAGGCGTCCCAGTCGATCACTTCGCCGCTGACCACCACCGCGACGTCGCGGAACTGATCCAACCGCTTCGCGCCTCCGAGCGCGGCGTGCAATGCGAGATGCAGGAGTTGATCGATCGGGTCGAACACCCGGATCGTGAGATCGCCGAGCGGTCGTTCGACCCGGCGGGCGACCATCGCATCGGGATCCAGTCGAAACATCGAGCGGTCGCGACCGAGGCCGGTGATGTGCCAGTGGAGGTCGACGGTGACGCCGAACATCGACATCGGCACCTCGCCGATCCGGTGCCGGAGGTACGGGGTCCAGTTGCGATTGACCTCGTCGACCCCGGCCTCGATCAAGACGTCGACCGCGGCACCGAACGACGAGGACTCGACCAGCAGATCGAGGTCGTTGGAGGTCCGAAGCTCGGCGCGGGCCATCAGGCGCGAGATCGCCGGCCCCTTGAACACGACCCACGCGATCCCGGCGTCGTCGAGCGCGGCACCAGCGGACCGCAGCGCCCGGGTGGCGAGCAGCCGCACCCGCCGGTCGTCCTCCAGCAGCAGGTCGAGGTCGGGGTCGACCTCGGCCTCGGCCTGGCGCAGTGCATCGCGCGCCGACGCGTTGAGCCGGTGGCGGGCCACCGCCTCTCGCACCGCGGCCGGTTCGGCGCCGTGCCAGGCGGCGGCGAAGGCGTCGGGCGCTTCGGTGCCGCCGGGCCGCGCCAGGTCCAGCAACAACGTGTCGATGTCTCCCCGAGCCACAGCCGGACGGTACTCCACCGCACCGAGTCGACCGGTGGAGGGGCCGGAGTCACCAGCTGCGTGCCGACCCCGCCTGTTCATCGCGCCGGGTCTGCTCGGCACGCAGCTGGGTCACGAAGACCGCCGCTTCGGTGCGGCTGCTCATGTTCAGCTTGCGCAGCAGGTTGGACACATAGTTCTTCACCGTCTTCTCGGCGAGCTCCATGCGCTCGGCGACCTGACGGTTGGTGAGGCCCTCGCCGAGGTGGTCGAGGAGTCGCCGCTCCTGGGGGCTGAGGCCGCGGAGGGCGGTCTCACCGTCGACGATCGGCGGACCCGACCGGAGACGCTCGAGCAGGTGGCCGGTCATGGCCGCGTCGATGAGTGATCCGCCGGCGGCGACCACCCGGACCGAGCGGATCAGCTCGGTCCCCGGGGTCCGCTTCAACAAGAAGCCGGCGGCGTCGGCGCGGATGGCCGACAACAGCACCTCGTCGTTGCTGTAGGAGGTCAGGATCAGGCAGGCCGTCCCCGGCACCCGGTTCCGCACCGCGCGGCACAGGTCGACACCGTCGCCATCGGGCAGCCGCAGGTCGATCAGCGCAACATCGGGCCGCGTGGCCTCGATGCCGTGGATCCCGGCCAGGGCGCTTCCCGACTCCCCCACCACGTCGATGTCGCCTTCGCGCTCGAGCACGGCCCGAAGGCCTTCACGTACGAGTTCGTGGTCGTCCAGGAGATAGACACGGGTGGGCATGATGGGGTCCTCGTCGGGGCCGGAGCGGTGTCCGGCCGGGTACGACGACCCTTACGGGCCCAACGTCCCGGGTCTTGACCGGGACCCGGCCAGGGTCACCGGGGCGAACGCCGTCCTCCCCACCCCCGCCGAGGACCTTGGACCCGCACGGGTGGGCCGAAGGTCCCGGCTCGGGCGGTCGGGGCCGCCCGAGGTCACGACACGCCGTGGTGCGGGGCGAAGAAGGCGCGGTTGTCGGCGAGCAGATCGAACACCGTCGCATCGGTGTCGGGGATCGACGCACTCGAGGTGCCGATCGGCTCCACCCGATCGCCCCACCGCATCACATTGCTGCCCCACGTCAGGCCACCGCCGAACGCGGTCTGCAGCACCACCGCTCCCGGCTCGATCCGCCCCTCGACGATCGCGTCGGCGAGGGCCATCGGCACCGACGCCGCAGAGGTGTTGCCGTGGGTCTCGATGTTGAGCATCACCTTCTCGTCGGGGATGCCGAGCCGCTTCGTGGTCGCCTCGATGATCCGGAGGTTGGCCTGATGGGGAATCACGACATCGACCTCGTCCGCCGAGACGCCGGCCCGGTCGAGGGTGCGCTCGACCGAGGCGGTCATCCCCCGGACCGCGTGTTTGAAGATCGCCTGCCCCTCGAAGTGCAACCGGTCGACCGCCGGGTCACGGGGCCGGCTGACCTCGCCGCGGGTGCCGAGGGTCGGCGACACCATCGTCTGACCGGCGACCCCGTCGGCCCCGATGTCGTTGGCCAGCACGCCCGATCCGTCGGTGCGGCGTTCGAAGACCGCCGCACCCGCACCATCGCCGAAGAGGATGCAGTGGTTCCGATCGAAGTAGTCCATGATGTAGTGCAGCTTCTCGGCCCCGACCAGCAGCACCCGTTCGGCGACGCCGGACTCGATCATCGACGACACGGTGGCGGTGCCGTAGACGAACCCACTGCACGCAGCGTTGAGATCGAAGGCGGCCGCGTTCACCGCCCCGAGTCGTTCCTGCAGGAAGCAGGCGTTGCTCGGCAGCGTGATCTCCGGCGTCACCGTCGCCATCACCACTAGGTCGATGTCGGCGGGCTCGAGCCCGGCGGCGGCCACGGCCTGCAGGGCGGCGACCTCGGCGAGATCGGTGACCTCGACATGGCTGATCCGCCGCTCGCGGATCCCCGTCCGCTCGACGATCCACTCGTCGCTCGTCTCGACCATCTGCTCGAGATCGGCGTTGGTCAGCTTGACCGGTGGCACACACTTGCCCCAGCCCGTGATCGTGGCGCGTGATTGCACGTCAGACTCCCCCAAGACTGATGAGGACGTCACCCTAGGACACCGCCCCCGTGCCGTCGACGGCTCCCGCCGGCTCAGACCGTTCGGCCCCGGCCGAAACACGAATCTCGAGAATTCTCCGAAAAAGCTGTCCACGACCTCGGGGTGCGTGCTCTGGACCGGCACCTGCGAGCAACGGGCTCGCCGGAACCGAACAGGAGAGTCCCATGCACTTCACCAAGACCAAGCTCGCCCTCGCCATCATCGCCATCGTCGTGGCCGGATCGTCGGCGGCCTTCGCCGGCAGCGTCTTCAGCGATGTCGACGACGACCGCTTCTACGCCGACGCGGCCGCCTGGGCCAAGGACAACGGCATCACCTTCGGGTGCGGCGACGGCACCACCTTCTGCCCCGATGACCCCGTGACCCGCGGCGAGAACATCACCTTCGCCAAGCGCTACGACGACAACATCGTCCAACCCGCGCTGCAGGAGATCAACGACGACATGGACGCGATGATCACCGTGGTCGCCTACGCCAACATCATGGACGACGGCACCGTGGAGGTCGCCCACTCGAGTGGCATCACCGATGCCCACGTCGCCCGCGAAGCCATCTCGGCGTTCTGCTTCTACGACCTGCCCTTCGAGTTCAGCACCGTGCAGGTGACCCCTCGCTACGAGGGCAACGACGAGCATGCCACCGCCGAGGTGGCGTGGCCCGGCGCTCCGGACCTGCTGGTCGGGCTCGACTGCGGCGGCGCCGACCTGGACCTCGAGGTCGCCACGCTCGAGGGTGGCACCTGGGCGCCGCACGGCTTCACCATCGTCTTCTTCGGCTGAGCGCCGATCTCACGCTCGGTGGTTTGACTTCAGACCGCCGCAGCCCATCCGAAGGAGCCATACCCCCTCAAAATCCAGACACCGTCCCCTCCAGAGGTGTTGGGTCGACGCGGCCTCGGGCAATCCGCCCGGGGCCGAGTCGCGTCAGGTGATCGGTTCCCAGACCGAGGTGATGCCGTAGAGGTCGAGATAGCAGCCCCATCCGACGTCGAGGGTCATCACGAACGAGCCGAGGTTCGAACCGACGGCGAGCTCGTAGCACCCGTCTTCGGTGCGGTCGGTGTCGTCGATCGCCAGGAGCTGGGGACCGTCACCGTCGACGCCGTAGACCGCGACCGAGTCGATCGGACGCGAGCCGCTCACGTCTGCGATGCAGTAGCGCACCGACGCCAACTCGTAGCCGGCTCCGTCGATCGACATCGGGCCGGCCAGCGACACCCGCGATTCGCCATGGCGCACCCGGGTTCCGAAGTCGTTGCCGGTCGGGCCGCCGTGGCTGATCTCGATCGTGCCGATGCCCGGCTCCACCGCGACCGGCTCACCCGGTTCCAGCTCGTCGATGCGGGCCTTCTGCTCCTCGATGGTCTGGATGAGCTCGGCCAACACCGGCTGGACCACGTTGGCGTCGTACCGGGCGAGGAACGTGACGCCCTCCGCTCGGGTGATCGCCCGCTCCGGGCTGAAGGTCGTCGCGCTCGTGCCCTGGGTGACACCGTTCTGGTACGCCCACTCGATCGAGTCCGCCGCGAAGTGGTCTTCGGGGACGTCCTCGAACGGATTGGTCCCGGCGGCGACGGCGGCGGTTGCGCCGACGACGACACAGGCGATGGTCAGGCCGAGCAGTTTCAGGATGCGGAGTCTCACCCTGAGCCCATCGACTCACCCGGCCTGGGCCTTGAGGCCCAGATCGCGGGGGCGACGCCTAGGCTCGGCGAACGCGGGTGGTCCTCCCCACAGGAGCACCGAACGATGCGCAACCCGAGGTGGAAGATCGCGATCGGCCTCGTCGTCGTCGCGACCCTGAGCACGACCGCGGCCTACGCCGACCATGTCTTCGACGACCTCCCCGACGAACGCTTCTACGCCGACGCCGCCGAGTGGGCGAAGGACAACGGCATCACCGTCGGCTGCAACGGTGGAGCGGACTTCTGTGGCGAAGACCCCGTCACCCGCGGCGAGAACATCACCTTCGCCAAGCGCTACCACGAC
>JBCCWI010000139.1:0-10884 GCA_039193795.1 Actinomycetota bacterium
ATCGAACTTGGTTCATGGGGATCCTCTGGTTGTGAATACTCTTGATTGTCAACTGCAGGGTGTGGGGTTCCAGCTCAGATGACGACAGTGAATACCATTGTGGAGCTCGCGGACGTTGCTGATCTTCGCCGAGACGAAGAGCACGTACGGGTTGTCGAGCACGGCTTCCATGCGCTCGGCGTCGGTGACCGAGTACGGGGAGATGTAGCCCTTGTCGAAGCGCATGCCCTCGACGAAGTCGAGCTCGAGACCGAAGGTCTGGCCCTCTTCGACGGTGATCACGCCGTCCTTGCCGACCTTGTCGATGGCGTCGGCGATGGTGGCGCCGATCTCGGCGTCGGCGGCCGAGATGGCGGCGACGTTGGAGATCTGGTCCTTGTTCTCGGAGACGTCCTGGGCGTTCTCGCGGATCGAGGCGACGGCGGCTTCGACGGCGGCCTCGATGCCCTTCTTGAGCGACATCGGGTTGGCGCCGGCGGCCACGTTGCGCAGGCCCTCGCGGACCATCGACCAGGCGAGGACGGTGGCGGTGGTGGTGCCGTCGCCGGCGACGTCGTCGGTCTTCTTGGCGACTTCCTTGACGAGCTCGGCGCCGATGCGCTCGAACGGGTCTTCGAGCTCGATCTCCTTGGCGATCGAGACACCGTCGTTGGTGATCGTGGGGGCGCCCCACTTCTTCTCGAGCACGACGTTGCGGCCCTTGGGGCCGAGGGTGACGCGCACGGCGTCGGCGAGCTGGTTCATGCCCGCTTCGAGACCACGTCGGGCCTGCTCATCGAACTGAATGGACTTGGCCATCATTCCTCCGGAGGACTGGGTTGAGGACGTTGGCACTCTCGTGCCGCGACTGCTAATTCAACCCGCGAAGGCCCGGAATCGCAACACTCCCAGTCGGTTTGGGGCATCGACGGTGCCTATGGTCACCCGCCGGCGACCGCCGGGACGACCGTGATGACCGTCTCGGGCCCCACGACGGTGTCGAGCCCGTCGAGCTGGCGGCACTCGGTGTCGTCGATGAAGACGTTGACGAAGCCGACGAGCGCGCCGTCGTCGGTGAGGAGGCGCTCCTCGAAACCCGGATGCACCGCTTCGAGCGCGGTCAGCGCGGCGCCGAGCCGATCGCCGTCGACGGCGATCTCGCCGACGCCGCCGGTCAAGGGACGGAGGGTCGTGGGGAGCCGGAAACGAGCCACGGAGCGCACCCTAGGCCGCCATCGCAGATCAAATCTCGATCAAGTTGGTTCAGTCGACTCCGCACCTGACCGAAACCTTGAACAGCCGCCGAACCGCCCCCGAGGTCCGCACCGATGCCTGCACCCACCACCGACGACGAGCGCCTCGTCGACCTCGTCGTGTGCCTGTCGGGCAGCTCGGGCCAGCTCGCTCGCCGGGCGCTCGACGCCGCCGATCCCGGTGCACTGGCCCACGATCCGCTCGCAGCGGTCGCTGCGGCGCTGGTCGCGCTCCGCCACCCCGAGTCGCCGATGGTCGAATCGGAGACCGCCTGACCGACCGCGGTGGCGTCGGCCGCTCGCCTACGCTCGGGGGATGGACCTCGAGCGCCGAACCTCGGAACCGGCCCGCAGCAGCGGCCTCCCGTTCCCGGCCAAGATCGCGCTCGGCGGCCTCGCGGTCTGGGGTGCGATCAACCTGCTGCAATGGGTGGTCTTCAGCGCGCTGCGGTTCATCCAGCTCGGACTCTTCATCGTGATCATCGTGTCGGTGGCCGGCTGGGTGCTCAGTTCGAAAGCCAGCCGCTGACCGACGCGTCGACACAGCCCGCAGCATCCGCCAGCGCCCGCTCCTGGCCGTGGGTGTCGACCAGATCGATCCAGGCCGCGCCCGCGTCGCCCAGCCGACCGCGGGCGTCGGCGTCGACGACCCCGCCGATCACCAGGACCGGCCGTTCAGCGGCCCGGGCGAGCGAAACCACCGTACCGACCACCTTGCCGGCGAAGGAGGTCGCGTCGACCGTGCCCTCGCCCGTGATCACGAGGTCGGCCTGCTCGATCTGGTCGTAGAGCTCCACCGCGTCGGCGATGAGTGCGGCGCCGGACTCGAGGCGCGCCCCGGCCGCCAGCAACCCGCCCGCCAAGCCGCCGGCGGCGCCGGCGCCTCGCACATCGGTCAGGTCGACGCCGTGCTCGGAGCGGTACACGTCGAGCAGCCGTTCGAGCCGGGCGGTGAGCAGGGAGACCTGCGCCCGCGTCGCCCCCTTCTGTGGTCCGAACACCGCGGCGGCGTCGACGAACGTGGTGTCGACGTCGCACGCCACGATCAGGTCCACCCCCTTGAGCCGCCCGGTCGCCGGGAGCGCCCGCAGCGCGCCGAGCCCGCCGTCGGTCGTCGCCGAGCCACCGAGGCCGACGATGACCTCGTCGGCACCGGCCTCGACCGCCTTGGCGATGAGTTCGCCGGTTCCGGCCGTGGTCGCCTCGAGGGGCTGGTTCTCCTCGGCGCCGCCGGCGAGGAGCAGGCCCGACGCCCGCGCCATCTCGATCACGGCCCGTCCGCCGGACAGGCGCCAGGCGGCCTCGACCGGATCGCCGAGCGGGCCGGTCACCGTCGTGCGCCGATTCGGGCCGCCGAATGCGTCGAGGGTGCCTTCGCCACCGTCGGCGAGCGGCTGCACGACCACCTCGTGACCTGCTGCGCCGCCGGCCACCGCCGCACCGAACTCGGGCGCCGTCAGCGTGCCACGGAACTTGTCGGCGCAGGCGAGCAGTCGCATGGCGCCCATCCTGCCCCGAGTAGCGTGGCGACGTGACCTCGCCCGTGGTGCTCGTGTCGAATCGTGGCCCGGTGTCGTTCACCGAGGTCGACGGGCAGCTGATCGCCAAGCGTGGCGGCGGTGGCCTCGTCAGCGGGCTGGCTCCACTCGTCACCGGCACCGACACCATGTGGATCGCCGCGGCGCTGAGTCCGGGCGATCGCGCCGCCGCCAGCGAAGGCGTGATCGACGCCGCCGACATGCGGGTCCGGACCCTCGACATCGACCCCACGACCTTTCGGCTCGCCTACGACGTGGTATGCAACTCGACCCTGTGGTTCCTCCACCACGGTCTCCACGACCTCAGCCGGCGTCCGGTCTTCGACCGCGGCTGGGCCGAGGCCTGGCAGGCGTACCGCGACTACAACGAACGATTCGCCGAGGTCGTCGCCGCCGACGCCCCGGCCGACGCCACCGTGCTGGTGCAGGACTACCACCTCGCCTTGGTCGGACCGGCGCTCGCGTCGGCGCGCCCGGACCTGACGACGGTCCACTTCTCCCACACCCCATTCGCCCCGCCGCACCTCCTGCGGGTGATGCCGACCGACTCGGCCGTCGAACTCCTCGAGGGCATGGCCGGCCACTCGACGTGCGGGTTCCACTCGGCGCGATGGGCGGCGGACTATCAGGCGTCGTGTCGCGAACTGCTCGGCCGAGAGGTCCCGGCGTTCGTCTCCCCGCTGGCGCCCGACCCCGACGACATGCACGGCGTCGCGAGCTCCGAAGCCTGCACCGCCGCGCTCGGCGAGCTCGACGCCGGGCTCGGCGACCGACAACTGATCGTGCGGGTCGACCGCATCGAGCTGTCGAAGAACCTCCTCCGCGGGTTCCGGGCCTTCGACCGTCTCCTCACCGATCGACCCGATCTGCGAGGTCGCGTGGTGTTCCGAGCGCTCGGCTACACCAGCCGGGACGGCCTGCCCGAGTACCTGGCCTACCGCCAGGAGGTCGAGGCGCTCGTCGATGTCATCAATCGACGATGGGCCGACGACGCGTGGACCCCGATCGAACTCGACTTCCGCGACGACTTCCCGCGATCGGTCGCCCATCTCCGGCGCTACGACGTGTTGCTGATCAACCCGATCCGCGACGGACTCAACCTCGTCGCCAAGGAGGGCCCGATCGTCAACGAGCGCGACGGCACGCTCGTGCTGAGTCGCGAAGCGGGCATCCACGACGAGCTCGAGGGCGCCTGTCTGTCGGTGAACCCCTACGACATCGTGGAGCAGGCGGCGGCACTCGGCGCCGCCCTCGATCGCTCCGCCGCCGAACGGGCGTCGGCGGCCGCCGAGCTGCGAGCTCGGGCCCACGCCCGTACCCCTCGCGACTGGTTCGCCGACCAGCTCGACGCGGCGTCAGCGGCGGGCTGAGCCGAGCGATCGGGCGAGGTCGGTCAGCAGGGCCTGCGCGCCCGCCGGCCCGTCGACGATGTGATCGGCCCGATCGATCAGGTCGGTCGGTGCCTCGTGCGACGCCACCGCGACCCGCACGGTGGTCACGCCTCGCCGGGCGAGCCGGTCGAGTCCGTCGAAGGCGGGGAGATCGCCGAGGTCGTCGCCGACGTACGCGACGGGGTCGAGCGAACCCGCCAGCTCGACCACCGCAGTGCCTTTGTCCCGAGCGATCGGGGGATGGACCTCGAACGAACGCTTCGCCGGTCGTGCTTCGGCGCCGGTCCTCGCCGCAGCGTCTTCGACCCACGCCCGCACCGGCGCGGCGAGCGCGTCGTCGCTGCGGTAGTGGATCGTGAGCGACAGTCCCTTGGGCTCGACGACCTCGGGACCGAAGGCGGCCGTCGCCTCCTCGATCAGCCCGAGGATCACCGGCCGCCAGCCCTCCGCCTCGGGCAGGGTTTCGTTCGCGCCACCGACCCGCGATTCGAGGCCGTACAGGCCGACGATGTCGACGGCCGACGGCACGAACGGAGCCAGGTAGTCGACCGGTCGCCCGGACACGATCGCGACCCGGCCCAGGCGCTGCTGGAGATCGAGGAGGAGTTCGGGAACGCCGGGCCGCGGCACGGCACCGTCCGGCGTGGGCGCGATGTCGGAGAGCACGCCGTCGAAGTCGAGGAACAGTCCAGCCCGCGCCGGATCACGGACGAACGCGTCGAACGGGGGTGAGGTCACGGCCGGGGCCGTCGATCAGCCGAGGACCTGATCCGAGCCGAGCACGACGACGACGTGGTAGCCCTCGATCTGCGCCTGGTTGTCCTCACGGACCAGCGCCAGGAGCTGCTCGGCGGTCGCCGGTCGCAGGACCGAGGCGTCGCTGTTCAACAAGATGGCGATCTGCTCGGCCTCGTTGCCGTAGGTGTCGAGGTAGTAGATGTTTGACACGGCGGTGTCGTTGGCGGCGTTGACGGCGGCCGTGACGTATCCGGCGGTCGCCAGGTCGCCGGAGCGGGTTCCCGCCAGGCCGGCGGTCGACGTGCCGTTGGCGACCGCGGCGCGGACCTCGCCGGGCGGCCGCAGCGCAAGGGTGGTCGTCGGCGTCTCTTCGGTGCCGGTGTCGTTCTCGGTGCCGTCGGTTCCGGTCTCGGTCTCGGCGCCGTCGGTTCCGTCCGAGCTCTCGGTGCTCTCCCCGCCATCGGTGCCCTCGGCGGCCGCACCGGTGCCCTCCCCGTCGGAGGACTCATCCGCCTGCTCGGCCTCGGTGCTGGTGTCATCCGACGGGGCCGCGTCGACCTCGGCGCCGGACCCGCCGACCCCGCCCTGCCACAGCAGGAGGAAGCCGATCACGACGGCGACGGCGATCAGCGCGCCGCCGCGCGCTGCGGCGTTGCTGGTGGAACGGCCGAAGGACGAGTCAGGCGAGGCGTAGCGTCCGGAAGCGGTCATCGGTGAAGAACTCCTGTTCGAGGCGACGTCGTGCCGACGGCGTCGATCCGGACCATCCTCGCAGATTCCGGGGCCGGGGTGGCGCCGCCGTCCCCTACCCTGGCCCAATCGCCGCTGCGGCGGCGATCTCGCCCGTGTAGCTCAGTTGGTAGAGCAGCTGTCTTGTAAACAGCAGGTCGCAGGTTCGATCCCTGTCGCGGGCTCTCCTTCAGTCTTCGACGACGGCGTTTCGACGGCGGGCGATCTCGTAGACCGCGACCGCGGCTGCGTTCGAGACGTTGAGCGAGTCGAGCACGCCGGCCAGCGGGATGCTCGCGACGGTGTCACACCGCTCGCGCACGAGCCGGGAGAGTCCGGGCCCTTCGGCGCCGAGCACGAGCGCCACCGGCTCGTCGGCGACGGGGAGATCGAAGATGCTGCGTTCGCCGCCGGCATCGAGCCCGACCGTCCAGATGCCCTGTTGCGACAGGCTCTTCATCGTGGCCGGCAGGCCACCGACGACAGCGATCCGCAGGTGTTCGATCGCGCCCGCCGCGGTCTTGGCGACGGTCGGGGTGATGTGGGCCGCCCGATGGCGGGGCAACACGACGCCGGTGACGCCGGCACACTCGGCGGTGCGCAGGATGGCGCCCAGGTTGCCGGGATCGGTGATGCCGTCGAGCAGCAGCAGGAAGGGCGGGGTGCCGTCGCGTTCGGGGCGGGTGAGTTCGTCGAGCGGGGTGGGCCGCAACGGCTGGGCCATCGCGACGACACCCTGGGCGCCGTCGGTGCGGGTCATCGACTCGAACTTCGACCGGGCGATCTCGCGGATGGTGACCTTCTGCTCGTCGGCGAGGTCGATGATGTCGTCGAGAATCGGTGCGGGGTCGAGATCGCCGGCGAAGACCACCTCGCGGGTCCGCCGGGTGCCGGCCATCAGCAGCTCTCGCACGGCGTGGCGCCCTTCGACCTGATCGCCGCCCAGGTGCCCGCCACCGCGCCCTTCGTCGGGGGTGCGGATCGGGGTCGTGCCCCGCTGCCCGTCGCCTCGGCGAGGACGCTGCGGCTGACCCTTGCCGCCGCGGGTCTTCTTGACCGCCTTCTTGGGCGGGCGACCGCGACCACCCTTGGGTTGGGGCTTGCCGCCCCGTCCGCGGGCGCTCATCGGTGGATCAGGGCGACCGCCCACGCGGCGATTCCCTCGCCGCGTCCGAGTGCGCCGACGCCTTCGGTGCGCCGGCCCGTGATCGAGACCGGGGCACCGGCAGCGTCGGAGAGATTGCGTTGCATGTGGTCCTTCACCGGGGCGAGCTTGGGCCGGTCGAGCACGACCGAGCAGTCGATGTTTCCAGGATGCCAACCCGCAGCGCGAACCGCGTCGGCCGCCCGGCGCAACAGGTCGATGCTGTTCGCCCCCTTCAGCGCCGGGTCGGTGTCGGGGAACATCTGGCCGATGTCGCCGAGGCCGGCTGCACCGAGCAGGGCATCGGCACACACGTGCGCAACGATGTCGGCGTCGCTGTGACCGGCGAGACCGGTCGCTCCCTCGAAGGTCACGCCGCCGAGCACCAACACCCGGTCGGGGTCGTCGGTGTGAGCGTGGACGTCGAAGGCCTGGCCGACCCGGAACGGTGGCGGTGTGGGTTCGGTCATTCGGCAGCACCTTCGTCGAGGAGGAGTTCGGCGATCCGCAGATCGAACGGCGTCGTGAGCTTCATCGCAGCCCGGTCGCCGGCCACCATCGTGACGGTGCCACCGGTGCTCTCCACCAGGGTGGCGTCGTCGGTGGCGTCGGCCCCGCTGGCGTGGGCGGATCGGAGGCCCGCGGCGGAAAAACCCTGCGGTGTCTGGACCGCCGCGAACTCGGCTCGATCGACCGCACCGTCTCGACGATGACGCAGCGAATCGGTCACATCGAGCACGGGGACGACCGCGTCGGCACCGTCGCGGACCGCGGCGATCACCCGAGCGAACACGTCGCCAGGCGTGAGTGGCCGCGCCGCGTCGTGGACCAGCACGACCTCGGCATCGGCAGGCACGGCGGCGAGCCCGTTGCGCACCGACGCCGATCGGCTCTCGCCGCCGACGACTCCGTAGACCGGCGTGGCGACCGACTCGGTGTACCCGAGGTCAACGTCGGCGGGCAGCACGGCGACCACGCCGTCGCTGTGGGCAGCGGCCGTGGCGATGGCGCGATCGATCACCCGACGTCCGCCGAGGCCGAGGAACTGCTTCGGTGCACCGAAACGCGAACCGGACCCGCCGGCGACGACGATGGTCCACACGCCCGTCAGATCAGCACGCTGCTCGCTCACCTCACTAGTGTGGGCCGCGCCCATGACTGACACCACCATGCTCACCTCGTTGTTGCGCTCGACCCTTCTGTTCGCCGAGCTCGACGATGACGCGGTCGCCCGCATTGCAGCCGACGCCACCGAACGCACCCTGCGCCGGGGCGACGTGCTCTTCGTCGAAGGCGAAGAACCCGACAACCTCTATGTCGTCACCCACGGACGGATCGCCATCGCCAACAAGTCGATCGACGGACGCGAGAGCGTCGTGGCGCTCATGGAGCCAGGCGACCTGTTCGGCGAGATGGGGCTCTTCGACGGCCTCGGACGATCCGCCGAGGGGCGTGCGCTCGAGCCCAGCACGGTGATCGAGATCTCCTACGAGCCGGTCAAGGCCCTCTACGACGACCACCCCGGCGAGCTGTGGGCGGTCGTGAAGCTGCTGGCGGCCCGCATCCGATCGATGGACGAGGCGCTGGCCGACTCGGTCTTCCTCGACGTCACCGGCCGCACCGCCAAGCGGCTGCTCGAACTGGCCGGCGACAGCGACGAATTCCTGCTGCCGATCACCCAGGAAGAGCTCGCCGGCATGGTCGGCGCCAGCCGCGAGCGCGTCAACAAGGCGATCGCGTCGTTCGTCCGGCTCGGGTGGCTCGAGCAGAACGACCGCCGCTACGTGGTCACCAACCGCGAGCAGCTCTCGATCCGCAGCCGCTAGGTCGGGGCCACGTCGGCCAAGGCCACCGCGGCGGCCAACGTCGGCGCCCGCAACAACGCCAAGCCGTCGACATCGACGTCGGCGCCGGGCGGAACGATCGCACGACGGAACCCCATGCGCGCCGCCTCGTGGAGGCGGCGGTCGAGATGGGCGACATGGCGAAGCTCGCCGCCGAGGCCGACCTCGCCCACCGCCACGAGATCGTCGCCCAGGGGCTGACCGGTCAACGACGAGGTGACCGCGAGCGCGAGCGCCACGTCGGCACCCGGATCGTTGACCCGGGCCCCGCCCACGGCGAGGGCGTAGACGTCGTTGCCGCCGACCGACAACCCGCAGCGACGCTCGAGCACGGCGAGCAGCATCGCGAGCCGACCGCTGTCGACCCCCTGCGCCGAACGCCGAGGGTTGGAGAGGTTGGAGTCGGCCACGAGGGCCTGGACTTCGATGAGCAGGGGCCGGTTGCCGTCGACGGTCGCGACCACGGCCGAACCCGACACGCCGGTGACGCGGTCGGCGAGGAACAGTCCGCTCGGATCGTCGACGGTGACCAAGCCGCTGTGATCCATCTGCAACAGCCCGACCTCGGTCGTGGCGCCGAACCGGTGCTTCGCGGCGCGCAGGAGCCGCAGCCCGTGGTGACGGTCGCCGTCGAACTCCAGCACGGTGTCGACCACGTGCTCCAGCACCCGCGGGCCGGCGAGCGTGCCCTCCTTGGTGACATGACCGACGAGCAGCACGGCGGTGCCGGTCGCCTTGGCGTGGGCGACCAGCCGGTTCGCGCACTCGCGGATCTGGCCCACCGACCCGGGGGCGGAACCCATCGAGGGGTCGTGCAGTGTCTGGATCGAGTCGACGACCACGACCGCGGGCTTCACGTCGTCGAGGTGGCCGAGGATGTGCGGCAGCACCGTCTCGGACACCAGCCACAACTCGTCGTGCACCGCGCCGAGGCGATCGGCCCGTCCGCGCACCTGACCCGCCGACTCCTCACCCGAGATGTAGAGACTGGTGACGCCCGCAGCCGCGGTCGCACCGACCAGCTGCAGGAGCAGCGTCGACTTGCCGATGCCCGGCTCGCCGCCGACCAGCGTGACCGACCCGGGCACGAGCCCGCCGCCCAGCACCCGATCGACCTCCGGCACGCCCGTCGGCTGCGCGTCGGCTGCGGTGTCGACCACGTCGGCCATGCGGGCGGGACGCGACGTCGAAGGCGGCGCCGAGGTCGTGTCGCCGCGCACGTCGATCTCCTCGACCATCGTGTTCCACGAATCGCACCCGCCACAGCGACCGACCCAGGTGGGGCTCGGCCAGCCGCACTCGGTGCAGCGGTGAACGGTCTTGGTCTTGGCCATGGCCGCACCCTAGGCGCGGGGTGTGACGGTGCTCGGCCTCAGGCGCCGCGACTGCGCAGCAGATCCTCGAAGCCGCGCACGATCGTGTGCTCGCTCTCGGGAGCGACCTCCGAACCGGTCACGAAGAGCCCCGTCGCCATGCCGAGCTCCTTGGCGACATCGAGGTGATCCGGCTTGTTGGAGAGGTAGAAGCAGTCGTAGTGGTCGACCGACATCGTGCGGCGGGTCGCCTCGAACAGGGCCGGCTCGGGGAGCGCCGAACCGACGTCGCCGCTGACCATCCAGGACGTGACGGCGCCGTCGAGCGAGGCCATCCGACGCAGGCGATCGCCCCAGACGCGGGGTTGGTTGCCGATGGCCGCGACCGGGAGTCGGCTGGTCGCCATCCGGTCCAGGAACGGATGCAGGCCCGGCACGAGCCGGAACGACGACAGGTACCGGGTCTCGATCTCCTCGGCCATCGGACCGAGCCCGACCTCGCTCCAGAACTCCTCGGGGGAGAGCCGACCCAGCACGAGCTGGCGATGGCGGTCGCGGATCTGCTCGGGGTCGGCATCGGGTCGCTCGGCGGTGATCAGCGGCACGAGCAAGCCGTCGACAGGATCGGTCGGTCGCACGACGACGCCGTGCACATCGACGATCAGCAGGCGCAGCAATCGCCGACGAGGACGGTTGGCCTCGGCCGCACGGGTCGCGGCCCGCTTCTCGCGCTGGCGCTGATCGCGGCGACGCCGGCCCTTGGGGGTGCGCAGCTTGCCGAGGGCGAAGGTGCCCAACCGGCTGAGGACGACGAGGATGAACAGCAGCCCGGCGAGGATGGCGAGCACCGCCCACACCCGGGGCAAGATGTCGTCGACCGACGCTCGAGCATCGATGGTCTGCGTCGGGTCGCCGTAGGCGAAGCTCCAGGTTGCGACATCGTCCACCGCCTCGC
>JBCCWI010000140.1:0-10585 GCA_039193795.1 Actinomycetota bacterium
AGGAGTACGCCGGCCGCGAGGGCGACATCGTCACCGGCATGATCCAGCAGACCGACGCTCGCTACACGCTGCTCGATCTGGGCCGGGTGGAGGCGCTGCTGCCCCAGGCCGAACAGGTGCCGTACGAGCGCCCGGACGGCAACACCCGCATCAAGGCCTACATCGTCGAGGTTCGCAAGACCGCGAAGGGCCCGCAGATCGTGGTGAGCCGCACCCATCCGGGTCTGGTCAAGCGCCTGTTCGAGCTCGAGGTGCCCGAGATCGCCGACGGCATCGTCGAGATCAAGGCTTGTGCCCGCGAACCAGGCCATCGCACCAAGATCGCCGTGTGGTCCAACGACGCGAACGTCGACCCGGTCGGCGCGTGTGTGGGTGCCCGTGGCGCTCGTGTCCGTCAGGTCGTCAACGAGTTGCGGGGCGAGAAGATCGACATCGTGCCGTTCCACGAGGATCTGCGCGAGTTCGTGACCCGTGCCCTGAGCCCGGCCAAGGTCACCGAGGTCCGTCCCGACGAGACCACCGGCGACTGCGATGTGATCGTTCCGGACTTCCAGCTGTCGCTGGCGATCGGCAAGGAGGGGCAGAACGCCCGCCTTGCGTCCCGCCTGACCGGTTGGGGCATCAACATCAAGTCCGAGACCCAGCTGGCGGAGGAGCAGGCCTACGGCGAGAGCGTCGAGTGGGCCGACGGCAAGTGGGTGCAGGATCCCGAGACGGGTGAGAACTTCTGGCAGCCCGCCGACGGCAGCACCCCGATCTCCGAGGCCGACTACATGGCGATGCAGGAGGCGGAGGCGGCAGCCGAAGCCGAGGACGCAGATGGCGACGCAGCGGACGCCGAGGCGGTCGCTGACGACGAGTACGCCGAGGACGAGGCCGGCGACGGCCCCGTCAGCGACGATCCTGCCGAAGGCAGCGACGATCCTGCCGAAGGCAGCGACGATCCCGCCGAGGGCGGCGACGAAGAGGAGTAGGCCCGAGCGTGCCGATCCGGACCTGTGTGGGGTGCCGAGCGCGCCTCGAGCAGGCCGAGTTGGTGCGGATTCGGGCCACCGAACAGGGGTTGTCCCTCGGTCGGGGGCCGGGGAGGGGTGCCTATGTGTGCCCATCCCGGTCCTGCCTCGATCAGGCCGTCTCGCGGCGGGCGATCCCGAGGGCGTTGCGAATCGCGGCAGATGCCGATCAGCTCGCTAGGCTCTGTGATTCGTGGCCTTCTGAGCCTGACGCGCATCTGCACGCCGGGGACTGAAGATCACCGACGGCACACCGTGTGCGGTCGAGACAAGTGAACGACCCGGGTATGGCTTCCTGGAAATCCCGGGTCAGAAGGGCTAGCGCCACACGTGCCATCCAATATCCGCGTCTACGAACTCGCACGAGAACTCGGCATGACCAATGCCGAGACGCTCGATCTTGCCGAGTCCTTGGGGATTGGCGTCAAGAGCCACTCCTCGAGCATCGTCGACGCGCAGGCGGACCGGGTTCGACGCAAGGCCGAGCGTGAAGGCCTGATCCGCGACGAGCAGCCCGAAGAGCCGAAGCCGGCGAAGAAGGCGGCGAAGAAGTCGACGAAGAAGGCCGCTGCGAAGAAGGCGGCGAAGAAGTCGACGAAGAAGGCCGCTGCGAAGAAGGCGGCCGCGGCCGTGGAGGTCGAGGAGCCGGTCGTCGAAGACACGCCGCCGGTCGTCGAGCCCGAGCCCGCTCCGGCCCCCGAGGTCGAGGAACCGGTGGCGGAGGCTCCGGCCCCCGACGCGGCGCCGGTGGTCGACGACAAGCCCGCCGCGCCGAGCCGGGTCATCTCCTCGAGCGGCAGCGCGGCCCCGCCGAAGCGCGCCACCGAAGACGCCGCACCCGCGCCTGCGCCGGCGGTGAAGAAGGTCGTCAAGAAGGTCGTCAAGAAGGTCGTCAAGAAGGTCGCGGTCGACCCGTCGAAGCGGCCCCCGACCTCGGGCTCGGGCAAGCCGATCCCGCCTCCGCCCCCGCCTCGTTCGGCGAGCGGCAAGGCGATTCCGCCGCCCCCGGGTGGCCGTCCCCGTCCCGGCGGGCCGGGCGGTACCGGTGGCCCTGGTGGTCGCCCCGGCGGGCCCGCTCGCGGTCCGATGCCGGGCGGTCGTCGCCCTGGCGGTCCTCGCGATTCGGTGCCGGGCGCCGGCGCCCCTCCCGGGGGTGGCCGTGGCGGTCCCGGCGGTGGTCGCGGTGGTCCTGGTGGTCGCCCCGGTGGGCCGGGCCAGCGCCCGCCCCGTCGCAAGGGTCGTCGCCGTCGCAACCGCGAAGAACTCCAGCCGATGGACGCGCCGAGCTACACGCCCGAGGACGCACCGGTTCCCGAGGGCACCGTCGTCGTCGAGCGCGCCTCGACCGCGCTCGACCTCGGCCCGAAGCTCAACCGCACGGCGGCCGACGTCGTCCGGTTCCTCATGCAGGCCGGCGAGATGGTCACCGCCACCCAGTCGCTGAGCGACGACATGATCGAGTTGTTCGCCGCCGAGGTGGGCGCCGAGATCCGTCTCGTCGACCCGGGCGAGGAGCAGGAGGTCGAACTCCAGAAGCTGCTCGATCTCGCGGACGAGATCGCCGACGACGCGCCGCTCCGGCCGCCGGTGATCACGGTGATGGGCCACGTCGATCACGGCAAGACGCTGCTGCTCGACCGCATCCGCAACGCCAACGTCGCCGACGGCGAGGCGGGCGGCATCACCCAGCACATCGGTGCGTACCAGGTCGAACGCGACGGTCAGAAGATCACCTTCATCGACACGCCTGGCCACGCCGCGTTCACCCAGATGCGTGCCCGGGGCGCCGAGTCCACCGACATCGTCATCCTCATGGTGGCCGCCGACGACGGTGTGATGCCCCAGACGATCGAGGCGATCAATCACGCCAAGGCCGCCGAGGTCCCGATCATCGTGGCGGTCAACAAGATCGACCGCGAGAACGCCGACGTCGACAAGGCGATCGCCGGTGTGGCCGAACACAACCTGGTGCCCGAGCAGTGGGGCGGCGACACGATATTCCAGCAGATCTCGGCCCTGCAGAACGTCGGTGTCGACGAACTGCTCGACCAGATCCTGCTCGTCGCCGAGGTCGAGGAGCTGAAGGCGTCGCCGGAGGGCCGCGCCGTCGGCGTCGTGCTCGAGGCGAACCTCGACATCGGTCGTGGCCCCGTCGCCACCGTGCTCGTCCAGAACGGCACCCTGCGCGTCGGTGACCCGATGGTCGCCGGTGCGGCCTGGGGTCGGGTGCGTGCACTGATCAACGATCGCGGCGAACAGGTCAAGGAAGCCGGCCCGTCGACGCCGGTCCAGGTGCTCGGTCTCTCCGAGGTCGCCACCGCCGGCCGTGAGTTCGTCGTGGCCCCCAACGAGAAGATCGCCGGACGCGTGGCCGACACCCGAGAGCACTGGCAGCGCCAGTCCTCGCTCGGCCGCGAAGCCCACGCGCTGGCGGGCGGCGCCAAGCTCGAGGACATCTTCGAGCAGATCCAGCGAGGCGAGGCCGCGACGCTGAACCTCATCGTCAAGGCCGACGTGAACGGTTCGCTCGAGGCGGTGACCGAATCGCTCCGCAAGCTCGAACGTGACGAGGTCAAGATCGGGTTCGTGCATCGCGGTGTCGGTGGCATCACCGAGAACGACATCCAGCTCGCCGCCACGGCCAACGCCACCATCATCGGGTTCAACGTGCGCCCGGACCGCAAGGCCCGCGACCTCGCCGACACCGAGAAGGTCGAGATCCGCACCTACGAGATCATCTACCACCTGCTCGAGGACATCGAGTCGGCGATGGTCGGCCTGTTGGCGCCGGAGTTCGAAGAGGTCGTCACCGGCGACGCCGAGGTCCGCGAGATCTTCAGCGTGCCCCGCATCGGCAAGATCGCCGGTTGCATGGTGCTCAACGGCGTCATCACCCGGAACTCCAAGGTGCGCTTCATCCGTGAGGGCACGATCATCTGGAAGGGCACCGTGCAGTCGCTTCGGCGCTTCAAGGACGACGTCCGCGAAGTCGCCGCCGGCTTCGAGTGCGGCATCGGTCTGTCCGACTTCCAGGATCTGCGCCCCGGCGACATCATCGAGACCTTCGAGGAGCGCGAGATCGAGCGCACGCTCGAGGATCTCGGGAGCTGATGGCCAAGGGCCGCAAGCGCCACAATCGATCCGGCGCGCCCGGCACCCGCACGGCCAAGGCCGGGGAGCTCATCCGGCGCGTCGTCGCGTCCGAGCTGGAGCTGATCGACGACGAACGCCTCGATCTGGTGTCCTTGACCGGCGTCGACGTCGACCGCGATCTGCACCGGGCCGTCGTCTACTTCACGACCTTCGACCGCGACGACGACCCCGAGATCGACGAGGCGTTCGAGGAGTACCGGGGTCGCCTGCGCCACGCCGTCAGCCAGGGAACCCAGCTGCGCCGGGCGCCCGAGCTGGAGTTCCGTTCCGACGCGACACTCCGCTCGGCCGAACGGATCGAGGAGATCCTCCGCCGGGAGGCCGACCGCCCCGCGGTGCCGGATCTCGAGGACCCCGAAGGTGCCGAAGCAGCCGAGTAGCGCGGGACCGCACGGCGTCGTCGTCATCGACAAACCGTCGGGGTGGACGAGTCACGACGTGGTCGCCAAGTCGCGGGGGGTGATCGGCACCCGCAAGGTGGGGCACTCGGGCACCCTCGATCCCGACGCCACCGGCGTGCTCGTGCTCGGGGTCGGCCACGCCACCCGGCTCCTGCGGTTCCTGACCGAGCTCCCCAAGCAGTACGAGGGCGAGATCGTACTCGGCGTCGAGACGTCGACCCTCGATGCGGCGGGGGAGGTGACCGCGACCCACGACATGTCCGGTGTCGGAGACGACGCCGTCCGGGCGGCGGCCGCTGAGCTGACCGGCGACCTGATGCAGATTCCGCCGATGGTCTCGGCGATCAAGATCGACGGCAAGCGGCTGCACGAACTGGCTCGGGAGGGCAAGGAGGTCGAGCGGCCGCCGCGTCCGGTGCGCGTCGACCGTTTCGACATTGCGCCGGTCGACGGTGAGCTCGGCGTCTGGCGCTGTGTGGTCGATTGCTCGTCGGGGACCTACATCCGGTCGCTGGCGGCCGATCTCGGTACCGCGCTCGGCGGTGGCGCTCACCTGCGGGCACTGCGTCGCACGTCGGTCGGCGGTTTCACGCTCGCCGACGCGGGCACGATCGAGTCGCCGACACTGCTGCCCGTCCGCACCGCGGTACAGCACCTCGAGACGGCGGTCGTCGATGCCGACACCGCGGTCGCGGTCGGCCACGGGCGCATCCTGTCGACCGGTGACCTCGGGGTGGAGGGTCCCGGGCCGTGGGCCGTGTGCGATGACGATGGGACCCTTCTGGCCGTCTACGAGCCGCACCCCAATGGGGCGAAGCCGACTGTGGTGATCCCCCGGTAGCGTTTTGGGACATCCCCCGATCGAGGTTCAGATGGAGCTCCTGCACGACCGCCGAGACCGACTGCCCGAAGGCGCGGCCGTCGCCGCCACGATCGGTGTCTTCGACGGGGTCCACCTCGGGCACCAGGAAGTCTTCCGTCAGGTGCGCAGCGCCGCTGAACGGCTCGGAGTGGCGTCGGCGGTGGTGACCTTCGACGGGCATCCGGCCCACGTCGTGCGGCCTGAGAACGCCCCCAAGCTGCTGACGACGCTCGAGCAGAAGGTCGAGCTGATCGAGGCCCAGGGGATCGACTACGTCTACCTCATCTCCTTCGACGAGGCTCGGGCGGCGACGCCCCCGGACCGCTTCGTCGAGGAGGTGTTCGTCGAGGCGCTGCACGCCAAGGCGATCGTCGTGGGGGAGGACTTCCACTTCGGCGCCGGCCGCACCGGCGACGTCGACGGGATGGCCGAACTCGGCGAGCAGTGGGGGTTCGAGGTGCACCCGCTGGAGTTGATCCGCCACGACGACGAGGCGCGCGAGCCGGTCTCGTCGACCAAGATCCGACGGGCGCTGGCCGGAGGCAACGTCGCCTATGCGGCCGAGATGCTGGGTCGGCCCTACGAGGTTCGTGGCGTGGTCGAGCCCGGCGATCAGCGCGGCCGTCAGATCGGCTTCCCGACCGCCAACATCCCGGTGCCCAAGGTCATGGCCTGGCCGGCCGACGCCGTCTATGCCGGGTGGTGCACCCGGGCCGACGGTGAGCGCCACCCGTGCGCGATCAACATCGGGCGGCGTCCGACCTTCTACGAGCACGCCGAGCAGTCGCTGCTCGAAGCCCACCTCATCGACTTCTCCGGCGATCTGTACGGCGAGGAGGTGTCGGTGTCCTTCGTGGCCTTCCTGCGCAGCGAGCGCAAATTCTCCGGTCTCGACCAGCTCTCCGAGCAGCTCAAGATCGACATCGACGATGCCCGGACCCTGCTCACCGGGCCGTCGGTTTGACCCCCATCCCCGAGCGATAGAACCTGTTCTCATGTTCACCGGCCTGGTTGAAGAAGTCGGCACGATCCGATCGGTCGCGCCGGTCGGCGAGGGCGCCCGGGTCGAGATCGAAGCGTCCACCGTGCTCGACGATGTCGAGATGGGCGCCTCGATCGCCGTCAACGGCTGCTGCTTGACCGTCGTCGAGTGGGGCGAGGACTGGTGGGCCGCCGATGCCGTGCCCGAGACGATGGACCGCACCAACCTGGGCCGGTTGCAGCCGGGTGACCCGGTCAACCTCGAACGACCCCTGGCCGCCAACGGCCGCTACGGCGGCCATGTGGTCCAGGGCCACGTCGACGGCACCGGCGAGGTCGTCGCCATCGACGAGCTCGACGACGGCTCGTGGCGCTTCACCTTCTCGTTGCCGCCGGAGCTGGCGAGCTATGTGGTGGAGAAGGGGTCGATCGCCATCGACGGCATCAGCCTCACCGTCGCCGCCGTGAGCCCGACCGCCTTCTCGATCGCCATCATTCCGCACACGTTCGCCGTCACCGCCATGGGTCGCCGGCAGGTGGGCGACACCGTCAACCTCGAGGCCGACGTGCTCGCCAAGTACGTCGAGCGCCTCGTCCGTCCGAGTCTGTGAGTTCCGCCATGACCGATTCCTCCTTCGCCTCCATCGACGCCGCCTTCGCCGCCCTCTCCGCCGGGCAGTTGATCGTGCTCGTCGACGACGACTCCGACACCGCCACCGGCGCACTCGCCGGGTCGGCCCAGTTCATGACCACCGAGCAGCTGGTGTGGCTGAGCCGGAGGGTCACGGGGCTGATCGGCGTGCCGATGACCGCCGAGCGTGCCGACGCGCTGCACCTGGCGCTCATGGTCCCCGAGGACGAAGCGACCGGGCGGGGTGCCTTCACCGTGTCGGTCGATCTCATCGACGGCAACACCACCGGTTCCTCGCCCGCCGACCAGGCGCGCACGATCGCCGCTCTGGCTCGGGCCGAGGTGCACGCCGACGACTTCGCCCGCCCCGGTCACGTGTTCCCGCTGCGGTCTCGCGACGGAGGCGTCCTGAAGCGGGCCGGCCACGCCGAAGCGGTGGTCGATCTCTGCCGCCTCGCCGGGCTCAGCCCGGTCGGCGTGGTCGCCGACCTGGTCAGCGACGCCGGCGAGATGATGCCTCTGGCCGACGCCGCAGCGTTCGCCGCCGAGCACGACCTGCTCTTGGTCTCGATCGCCGACGTCGTTCGTCATCGGCGCAAGAGCGAGATCCTGGTGGAGCAGATGGGTGTCGCTCGGGTGCCCACCAAGCACGGCGACTTCATGTGCCACGCCTACCGGTCGGTGCTCGACGGGGTGGATCACATCGCCTTCGTCATGGGCGACATCGACGGCGGCGACCCACCGCTCGTCCGTGTCCACAGCGAGTGCCTCACCGGCGACATCCTCGGCAGCCTGCGCTGCGACTGTGGACCGCAGCTCGATCTCGCCCTGAAGATGATCGCCGACGAGGGCCGGGGCGCGGTCGTCTACCTGCGCGGCCACGAGGGCCGCGGCATCGGGATCGGTCACAAGATGCGGGCGTATGCCCTCCAGGACGAGGGCCTCGACACCGTCGAGGCCAACTCGGCCCAGGGTCTGCCGGTCGACTCACGCGAGTACGGCGTCGGTGCGAACATCCTGTCGGACCTCGGGGTCACCCGGTTCCGGATCATGACCAACAACCCGGCGAAACTCACCGGGCTCGACGGCTACGGGTTGGAGATCGTCGATCGGGTGCCGGTCGAGATCGCGTCGAACCCCGAGAACGAGAAGTACCTCGAGACCAAGCGGACCCGGATGGGTCACACCCTCTCGGAGGGCACCGGCGACGAGGTCTGATCGGCGTTCGCCGTCGTCGCCGGCATGCGACCGCCCGACGGCCACCGGTGGGTCATGCTGCGGTCGGCGAGGCGTCCGGGCGACCAACGGCCCCAGATGCCGGCGACCACGGCGTGGGTGCGGTCGGTCCAGGACACACAGCTCGGCTCGGCGACCCGACGTACGACCTGTCGCACGCCGTGGTCGTGGACGGTGTAGCCGGCCCATACGCCCGGCCCGTCCTTGGTCGAGCCGACCTCGGTGATCGCGATGCCCGCCTCGAACCGGACCCGCGTGCGGTGGGTGTGGCCACTGCTGATCAACAGGTCGGGGTTGGTCTCGGCGAGGTCACGGACGAGGCCGGCGTTGTCGAAGCGCTGGATCCCGAGCGGCCAGAACCAGGGATAGCGGCGGTCCTCGAGATGGTGATGGGTGAAGATCATCGCGGGGCGGTCGATCGCCACCGCGTCGACGAGGGCGTCGCGGTGGCGTCCGAGGCGGCCCCAGCTGTGTTTGGGGACCGTCGAGTCGGCGAGGACCACCCGCACGTTCGCCAGATCGAGGTGATGGACGGGCGCCGGGAACAGCCCGCGCTGCTGCAGTTCGACGGTGGCATCGACGGAGTCGCGCTTCGCGACCGTGTCGTGGTTGCCGGGCACGGCGACGACCGGGATCGAGATCGCCGAGAGCAGTGCGTCGAAGAGCTCCCACTCCGGCGCCTTGCCGAGTTCGGTGATGTCGCCCTTGATGACGAGAAGCTCCGCACCCCAGGCCTCGGCCTCCTTCACCGCCGCCAAGGCGCAGCGCAACGGGTAGGGCACGACGTCTCGGGACTCTCGGAACTGGCGGACGAGTCCGAATCCCTCCTCGCCGAGATGGAGGTCGCTGATGGTCGCGATCTTGGTGATCGGACCGTCGTCGATCGTCGGCGCGGTCGTGACCATGCGCTCGGCGATCGGTCGACCGTCGACTCGGATCTCGACCCGCGTCGTGGTGTCGGGTTCGAAGCCGAGAAGGTCAGCGGCTCCGGGTTCGTCGGCGCGTCCCAGTGGGTGTTCGGCGGCACCGGTGCGGTGGTGGGCGAGCGCGGTCAGTTCGCCGGCGGGCAGCCGTCGCCAGACGAGCTGGGCGGTGGTGTCCTCGACGGCGAAGACCTCGACGGTGGGGGGCGCGGTGAACGGGAGAGTGAAGCTCACGGTCGTCCATCGGCGCATCGACGGTGGGCCATGAGGTTCCAGGCTAGGCGTCGATGCGGCGGCCGATGCGTCGCCCTCAGACGGTGATCAGCCGATCAACGCAGCCCGCAGCGGTCCGGCCTCGCGGCGACGCAGCGCCGCGTTGATGCGCTGCCGCTCACGGTGCTGCTCGACCTGCTTTCCGGCCTGGGGCACGGGGTGCTCGGCGAGGAAGGCGTCGACATCGGCGACGAGTTCGTCGGCGTCGAGTGACGTGATGCCCTCGAGCATGCGGGTGATCGAGTTGCTTGGGAACCGGTCGTTGAGGTCGTCCCAGTTCGAGCGCACGAAAGTCCAGACGTGGGCACCGACGGCTCGGTTGTGCATGGCCCGGGCGAGCACATAGGGCGCGTCCTGGGTGCGCACGGCGCCGGTGGAGATGTCGGCGAGGAGCCGGTCGATCAGCTCGACCGATCGGAACCCGGCCAGGGCCCGCAGGTTGCGCACCTCGGCGACCGGGTCGGTCGCCTCCTGCCAGCCGCGACGGACGCGCTCGAAGTCGTCGACGTCGCCGTTGTGCACGACGACGGTGAGCGCCGCCGCCCCGAGCGATGCGTCGTCGGCGTCGAGCGCGTCATGGCAGGCGGTGATGGTGGCGTCGTCGGCGCCGGCCGTACCCAGCAGGCGCACGAGGGTTGCCCGGAGTTCGCGGGTGCGGTCGTCGTCGCCGGGGGCTGGGTCGAAGCCGATCGCGTCGAGTGCCGGACGGGCGAGTGCGGTGATGCGTTCCTGCAGCACGGGTCGAGCGTCGTCGTCGACCAGCCGGTCGAGTCCGTGGAGGGCGGTTGCGAGCGCCTGCCAGACATTGAGGTCGTTCTCGCCGGTGAAGGCGTCGCACAGGCGGAGCAGCTCGGGGGCGGACAGATGCCCGCCGACGGTCGCGGCCCATGCATCGTCGACGATGCCGTGGCGTTCGGCGGGTGTCTGAGCGGCGAGGCCGCCGGCCGCAAGTTCATCGAGAACGTCGAGCTCGCGAGCCACCTCGCCAACATCGGCGACGCGAAGACGCTCGTGATCCACCCGGCGTCGACGACGCACTCCCAGCTGACGCCGGAGGAGCAGGCCTCGACCGGCGTGTCGCCGGAGTACATCCGCGTCTCGGTCGGCATCGA
>JBCCWI010000141.1:0-10538 GCA_039193795.1 Actinomycetota bacterium
CGATGGCGAACCCGACGACATCACCGTCATCGAGATCCAGGAGGAGATGGAATCCTCCTTCCTCGACTATGCGATGTCGGTCATCATCAGCCGCGCCCTGCCGGACGTGCGCGACGGCCTCAAGCCGGTGCACCGCCGCATCCTGTGGGGCATGTTCGATCAGGGGTTCCGTCCCGATCGCAACTTCGTGAAGTGCGCCCGTGTGTCGGGCGACGTCGCGGCTCGTTTCCACCCGCACGGCACCTCTGCCATCTACGACGCGTTGGCCCGCATGGCGCAGCCGTTCTCGCTGCGTCACCCGCTGATCGCCTTCCACGGCAACTACGGCTCGCCCGAGGATCCACCGGCGGCCGATCGATACACCGAGTGTCGACTCAGCCCGCTGGCGATGCAGATGCTCGCCGACATCGACGAGGACACCGTCGACTTCGCCGACAACTACTCGGCCGAATTCCAGGAGCCGACCGTTCTGCCGGCGCGCTTCCCCAACCTGCTGGTCAACGGCGTACAGGGCATCGCGGTCGGCATGGCCACCAACATCCCGCCGCACAACCTCGACGAGGTCTGCGCCGCGGTGGTGCACCTGCTCCGCAACCCCGAGTCCACGGTCGACGACCTCATGGAGTTCGTCCGCGGTCCCGACTTCCCGACCGGTGGCCAGATCCTCGGTCGTGTCGGCATCGAGTCGGCCTATCGCACCGGCCGCGGCTCGGTGAAGATGAGGGCCAAGGTCGAGATCGAGGAGAAGGGCCAGACCCAGGCGATCGTCGTCACCGAGCTGCCCTACCAGGTGTCGGCCGGCGCGGTCGCTCGCAAGATCGCCGAGCTCGTCAACAACCGTGAGCTCGACGGCATCCGCGACATCAACGACGAGTCCTCCGGCGACGACACCCGCTTCGTCATCACGCTCAAGCGCGACGCCAACCCCGAGGTCGTGCTCAACAACCTCTGGAAGGCCACGCCGCTGCAGACCAGCTTCGGCGTCAACATGGTCGCCCTGGTCGGCGGTGTGCCCCGCACGCTCAACCTGCTCGACGCGCTCCAGGCCTATGTCGACCATCAGATCGACGTCATCACCCGCCGTTCGGAGTACCGCCTCGACGTCGCCGAGAAGCGACTCCACATCGTCGAAGGTCTGCTCAAGGCCCTCGACCTCATCGACGAGATCATCGCCACCATCCGCGCCAGCGAGGATCGCGGTGCGGCGCGTGAGGCGCTGATGGCCGGCATCGCGCCGGCCGGTGGGGGCGACCCGGTGGCGTTCTCGGAGGTGCAGGCCAACCACATCCTCGACATGCAGCTGGGCCGCCTCACCCGGCTCGGGCGAGCCGATCTCGAGACCGAGGCCGGCGACCTGCAGTCCACGATCACCGAACTCCAGGAGATTCTCGGCGACGAGAGCAAGCTCCGCGAGGTCATCGTCGACGAGCTCGGCGAGGTTCGCGAGACCTTCGCCGAACCGCGCCGCTCGAGCCTCGAGATCGACCCCGGCGAGTTCGACATCGAGGATCTCATCGACGACGACCCGCTGGTGTTCACCATGACCGCCACCGGCTACGTCAAGACCACGCCGGCCGAGGAATTCAAGGCCCAGGGGCGCGGTGGCCGAGGCATCGCCGGCGCCAAGCTCAAGAACGAGGACACCGTCACCCACCTGATCCAGACGACGGCGCACAGCTATCTGCTGTTCTTCTCCACCCGAGGCCGCGTGTACCGGCTCAAGGCCCACGAGATCCCGGTCGCCAGCCGGACCTCACGAGGTACCGCGATCGTCAACCTCCTGCCCCTGCAGGAGGACGAGACGGTCCAGGCGATCATCGACACCCGCGACTACGAGACCAAGCGCTATCTGTTCTTCGCGACCGCCAAGGGCCGGGTCAAGAAGACCCGGTTCAACGCCTACGACTCGTCGCTGCGGGCCGGGCTCATCGCCATCAAACTCAACGACGACGACGAGCTCGTCGAGGTCATCCCGACCAACGGCGTGTTCGACATCCTGCTCTCGAGCCGATTCGGTCAGACCATCCGGTTCAAGGAGGACCAGGTCCGCGAGATGGGCCGCAACGCAGCCGGCGTGGTCGGCATCAAGTTCAAGAAGGCCGGCGACGCGGTCGTCGCCTGCGACATCGCCCGCGAGGGCGCGACATTGCTGCACATCACCGAGCAGGGGTACGGCAAGCGCACCGCCGTCGACGAGTACCCGACCAAGGGTCGAGGCGGTATGGGTGTCGTCGGCATCAAGATCGTCGACGAGAAGGGCCCCGTCGTCGGGACGCTCGTGGTCGACGACGACGACGAGATCCTGGCCGTCACCCGTCAGGGCGTCATGATCCGCACCCGCGCCGCCGACATCTCCGTCCAGGGTCGTTCGGCGAGCGGGGTGAAGGTGATCTCGCCCGACGCCGACGATTCGGTCGCATCGATCGCGCTCAGCACGACCGCCGACGAGCCCGCCGACGGTGACGCCACCGAGGCCACCGACGACGACAATGTCGACGGTGGCGCCCAGGAGGCGGGCGACGCCGCGCCGGAGGCGACCGACAGCTGATCGGCGCCGAGGCGTCCGGACCCACTTCCCCCATCCGTCGCCGCGGCTCGCGGCGTGATGTTCGCCGCCCCGGTGGCGATGTGGAGGAGGACACCCCATGGGTGAGGACCGAGGCCAGGCGATGCCCTGGCTGCTGTTGGTGATGCTGATGGCGATGGTGGTGGTCGCGTTCGGCGCTCGACTCGGCGCGGTGGTCGACGATGCCGCGCAGGCCCGGACGGCAGCGGACGCCGCCGCCCTCGCCGGTGCGGTCGCGGGGGAGCAGGAGGCGCGAGCGTTGGCGGAGGTCAACGGCGGCGAGCTGGTCGCGTTCCGCCGTACACCCGACGGCGTCGAGGTCGTCGTGCAGGTCGGCGACGCCCGAGCGCGCGCTGAAGCGGTCTCGTCGTCGTCGTGGCAGCCCGTCGGCGGGCCAGACTGAGTCGGTGAGCCTTCCGCTGACCACGGTGATCCCCGTCGCCCTCTTCCACGACGGCCCGTTCCGGTGGCGAACAGCGACCCGCCGAGTCGACGACGCGGGCTGGCTCCAGTTCGACCCGGCGGATCTCGCCGCCGACCTGGCGGAGAAGGCCGAGATCCTTGAGCGTCATCGCGACGACGCCTTCGCGGTCGAGCCCGGGAGCGAGGACGCGTCCCGCGAGGTCGCCGATCTCGTCGACGCCGCTCGTGGCGCCGTCGGACTCCCGCCGGTGGCGGTGAATGTGTCCCACCCGCTCGAACGGGCGGCGCTCGGCGTCCACGAGGATCTCATCCTCCTCGAACGTCGACCCGGCGGCTGGATCATGACCGCCGGTGTCGTGTGTTTTCCGACGCGCTGGAGCGCGGCCGACAAGCTCGGCCGGTCGATGGCGCAGATCCACGGGCCGGTTCCCGGTTACGACACGATCGCGCCGTCGGTCGACCGGTTGTTCGATCGACTCCGCTCCGGGTCGATCGTGTGGCGTCCGAACTGGTCGTTGGTGGGACAGCCCGATCTGCGCCTCCCGGTCGGCGATCGACAGGCGCCCGCCGCCTTCCCGGCCGATCCCGGCACCGCGCTGTGGCTGCGGGCCGAGCGGCAGACGATCCGGCGGCTCGAGGCCCATCCCGATCACATCCTGTTCACGGTGCGCATCCACCGTTGGCCGCTCGGTCAGGTCGTCGCCCAGCTCGATGCGCTCGCTGCGGAGTTGCGCGCCCTGCCCGACGACGTCGCGAGCTACAAGAATCTCGAGGCGTGGCGACACGAGTTGGCGGCCCTGGTGGAGGCCGGCCGGGTGGGGTGAAGCGGGGCGTCCACTCGCATCCCGTACACTGCTGTCTGCTCATGAGCGATCTCCCCGAACTCGACGACGACGCCTTCCGGCTCGCCACCGGCGAAGAACTCGTGCTGCCCGGCGACGCGCCGGAGGCCGCGATGCCCGCCGGTGCCCCGGCCGCGTCGAGCGGTCCGGCCCTCGCCCCGGTCGGCCCCCGTCCCGTCGCCCGGCCGTCGCTGCGGGATCGACGCACCGCCGGCCGGTTGCGGGCCCGCAAGGTCCGCCGCCTGGTGCGCCATGTCGAACCCTGGTCGGTCCTCAAGGTCGCACTGATCTTCTACTTCTGCCTCTGGGTCATCTTGCTGATCGCCGGCGTGATGCTGTGGAGCCTGGCCGTCAGTTCGGGCACGGTCGACAACATCGAGACCTTCATCACTGAGCTCTTCGCCCTCGAGAGCTTCACGTTCAACGCCGACCAGATCTTCCGGGCATCGGCCATCGGCGGCCTGGTGCTGGTGGTGGCCGGGGCCGGCTTCACCGTCTTGATGGCGGTCCTGTTCAACCTCATCTCCGACATCACCGGCGGCGTTCGCTTCACGGTGGTCGAGGAGGAGACCGCCCGCCCGCGTCCCAAGCGTCTCCGCCCCCGGCGGGGGATGCGGCCGACCGGGCAGCAGCCCGCGGTCGCACCTGGGCCCGGCCCGGTGACGGGCCCGCCACCGCTGCCCGAGGCTCCCATCGGCGAGGCCGGGACCGAGACCAACGTGGTCGGCGAGGACATTCCGATCCTCGCCACCGCGGAGAGCGCCGCTCACGCCGCAGAGCCCCGCCTCAGCGAGCTCATCGAATCCGATGAGGCCCCGATCGGTGAGGTGGCCAATGGGGACGACGACCGGTAGCGTTGTCCGCCGCACGGGGCTATAGCTCAGTTGGTTAGAGCGCACCCCTGATAAGGGTGAGGTCGCTGGTTCGACTCCAGCTAGCCCCACGCTGCACCCTCCGGATCATCGGAGCGTGTCCGTGCCGATTGGTCGGGAGGCACCCGTGGGCGGAGGACTCATCACCCTGGCGAGACGAACCCTCGTCGCCATCGGTGCCGGAGTGGCCGTCGCCGCCGCGATCCGTGTGCGGGGGAGCGGCGGGATCCCGCCCCAGACCGGCGGGTGGCGAGAACTGCGCGGCGACGACCTGCGCTGATGCGTCGGGTTCTGCTCTTCGGTGCCGGCGCGACCGGCGCTCGGGTCGCCCGCCAGCTGCGTTCGAGCGGCGACATCGCCGAGATCGAGATCCGCGACCCGAACGCGGAACGCCTGCGGCACCTGGTCGACTCGCTGGGCGACGGTGCCGTTCCCGGTGTGGGCCGCCGGATCACCGGTGGGCCCGACGCGGTGGTCATCGCCAGCCCCGCCGGCACCCAGGTCGGCCTCGCACGACGGGCGGTGCACGAGGGGGTCCCGGTCGTCACCACCTCCAATCAGACCTCCGAGGTGCGGCGCCTGCTCACGCTCGACGACGAGGCCCGCTACCGCGAGATCCCGGTGGTGGTGGGCGCCGGCTTCATGCCCGGCCTCACCTGTCTGTTGGCTCGCCACGGTGCCCGCGAGTTCGACGAGATCGAGGAGATCCACGTCGCCAAGGTCGGAACCGGCGGGCCCGCCTGCGCCCGCCAGCACCACCGGGCGCTCAGTTCGACGGGCATCGACTGGCGTGACGGACGCTGGACCCGACGCGCCGGGGGTTCGGGTCGAGAGCTCGCCTGGTTCCCCGATCCGGTCGGCGGCCGGGACTGCTACCGGGCCGCCCTTCCCGACGCCCTGCTCCTCGTGCCGCACTTCGAACGCGTCCAGCGGGTCACCGCCCGCCAGGCTGCGACCCGCAACGACCGGCTGACCGCGCCGCTCCCGATGCTGCGCCGCCCCCACCCGGAGGGCGGGATCGGTGCGATCCGGGTCGAACTGCGCGGTCGGGTCGGGATCGAGCGGCGGGTGTCGGTATTCGGTGCGATCGAACGGCCGGCGGTCGCCGCCGGCGCGATGGCCGCGGCGGCGACCCTTCACGTGCTGGCGGGCGACGTCACGCCCGGAGCCGATGGTCTCGCCGGTGTGCCCGACACCGTGGCGATGCTGCGCACCCTCGCCACGCGTGGGGTGAAGCCGGTGCGGTTCGAAGGCGTCTCGACCTTCGTGTGACCTGGGCCGGGCGACCCGTCCGCGCCCCGCGAGGATGGGTCGAATTGGCCGTAAAGGTGGCGCTCCACCCGGTCGAAGTTTCAGCGAGATCCAGACGATGCGGGACCAGTGGAAAAGATTTTCGAGAAATCGCTAAAGGTCTTTTTCGATCACGCCGAACACCTCCTTGCTGGAACGTTGGGGGACGTCCCTCCAGCGAAGACCGAGGGAGATATCGGGGCGATGAACCAGGGCGAACAGGAACAGCGGATGCGGAGCACGCGGGCCAGCCGGCGTCGAGTGCGACCCTCGCAGGGTGCAGGCTCGATGGAGCCGGAACTCGCGGAGATGATCGAGGACAACCTCCCGCTCGTGAAGCACATCGTGTTTCAGGTGGCGGTTCACTTCCCCCGCCACGTCGACCGCGACGAACTGGCCCGGGCCGGTGCCCTCGGCCTCGTCGAAGCCGCCCGGCGTTACGACGAAGCCCGCGGCGTGCCGTTCGAGCGCTTCGCCGCTCAGCGCATCCGGGGCGCGATCCTCGACGCGGTGCGTGCTGCCGACTGGGCTCCCCGCTCGGTCCGCAACCTGGCCCGCAAGCTCGAGAACGCCGAACAGCGTCTCGCCACCGAACTCGGCCGGGTGCCGAACAAGGAAGAGATGGCCGACGCGCTCGGCATGAGCCAGAGCGAGCTCAACCGCCTGCAGGACCGCATGTTCCGCAGCGTCGTGCTCGCCCTCGAACACGAGACCGCCGATGAGGTCGAAAAGGACCTCACCCTCGTCGACGTGCTGGTCGACGAACAGTCGGTCGAACCGTCCGCCGAGCTCGAGACCCGAGAGCTGCACGGCTACCTCCGCGACGCGATCGCCCTGTTGCCCGAGCGTCACCGGCTCGTGGTCGTCGGTTACTTCCTCGAGGGTCGCACCTCGCAGGATCTCGCCGACTTCCTCGGTGTGACCGAGAGCCGGATCAGCCAGCTGCGCAGCGAGTCGCTGCTCATGCTCCAGGAGGGCATCGAGGCGCAGTACCTCGCCGATCAGCCCGACCCGAGCGAGGTCAGCGGCCGGGTCGCCCGTCGCAAGGCCACCTACGCCAAGGGCATCGCCGACGCGTCGGACTTCGCCGACCGCATGGAGCTGATCAACCTGATCGAGTCGGATGCGCCGGCGATCGCCGGTCGGCAGATGTTCTGATCGAGAACGGCCCGTCCGGTGTCGTGACGCCGGGCGGGCATGGATTCCTCCCCAACCCCCCGAGGTAGAGTGGCGGTCCATATGGGCCGCCACTCCCTGTTTTCCCCCGCTGTGCTGCTCGGCGTCGTGCTCACGCTGGTCGCGACCGCGTGCGGTCTCACCCCTGCCGATGAGGAGCTCGCCGGCAGCGACGGTGACTGCCCCACGGTCGCCCGCCCGGCACCGGTCGAGATCGACCTCGGCGTCATCCTCGAGCTCGACAGCGCCGGGGCCGATCACGTCCTGTGCGAGGTGGCGTACGCGTCGAGCCCGCCGACCAGTGGGCCTCACTTCCCGGCCTGGCAGAACTGTGGGTTCTACACCGAGCCGATCCGTGACGAGACCGCGGTCCACTCCCTCGAACACGGCGCGGTCTGGATCGCCTACGACCCCGATCTCGACCCCGTCCGCATCGGCGAGATCGAGGCGATCGTCGCGCTCGACGGGCACTTCCTCGCGTCGCCCTACCCCGGGCTACAGAATCCGATCGTGGTGAGCGCGTGGCAGCGCCAGCTGGCGCTCGAGCAGATCGGCGAGCCCGTCTTCACCGAGTTCATCGACCGCCAGCTCGGCCGCGTGTCCGAGACGGCGCCGGAGGCGGGCGTGTCCTGCGCCGATGCGGTCGGCGGCGCCCCCGACGACCCGGATCTCGGGTTCGACGACGCCCGTCAGTTCTTCATGGACAGGTGACGCCGGGCGTCAGGTGTCGAACAGCGTGAGCAGGTCGTCGTGGATGCGGCCGTTCGTCGCAACGCCGCTGTACCGCTGCCAGGAGTCGCTCTGCTCCACGCCGTCGTAGTTGGAGAACCGCCCGCCCGCTTCGGGGATGATGACCGCCATCGGTGCCACGTCCCACGGGTTGGCGAGCGGATCGATCATGGCCTCGGCCCGCCCCGTGGCGACGAGGGCGTAGCCGTAGGCGTCGCCCCAGGTGCGCACGACGAGGTCGCTGTCGAGGAGCCGTTGCAGATCTGCCGGCGGCCAGTAGCCGAAGCCGCTGGTGGTCGCATACGCGCCGTCGAGGGTGTCGTGCGCCGAGACCTGACATGGTGCGCCGTTGGCGGTGGCGCCGAGGCCTCGGCCGGCGGCGACGGTCTCCCCGAGCCCGGGCAGGTGGATCACGCCGACGGCGGGTCCGTGGTCGTCGATCAGGGCGATGAGGGTGGAGTACAGCGGCACCCCCTTGGTGAACGCCTTGGTGCCGTCGATCGGGTCGACGACCCAGCGGCGCCCGCTGGTGCCCTCGGTGTCGTCGTGTTCCTCCCCGACCACGCCGTCGTCGGGGAACCGCTCGGCCAGTCGGGCGCGGACGAGGGATTCGGCGTCGCGGTCGGCGATGGTGACCGGTGACCCATCGCCTTTGTGTTCCACCGCGAGCTCCGCATGCTGAAACCACTCGAGTGTGACGGCGCCGGCGGCCTCGGCGAGATCGATGGCGAAGGCGAGATCCTGGGGATCGGCGGCGGGTGGCGTGGTCACGACGGCTGGCCTTTCGGGGGTCGAGGGAGGAAGGCGGAGGTGCGGGCGACATAGTCGGCGTAGCCGTCGCGGCGGGTCCGCAGGCCCCGTTCGAGCATGGTGACGCCGGTGACCCGCAGCAACATCACCGTCATGAGGATCGGGCTGATGATCGCCCAGCGAGCGTCGGTCGTGTCGGCGGCGACCAGGTAGATCCCCCACCAGATGCAGGCGTCACCGAAGTAGTTCGGGTGCCGGGTGTAGCGCCACAGGCCCCAGTCGAGGACGGCGCCGGCGTTGCCGGGATCGTTGCGGAAGCGGGTGAGCTGAGCGTCGGCGACCGTCTCGAAGAAGAGCCCGACCCCCCACACCACCACCCCGACGATCGCCAGGATGCCGACCTGGGGCTGGGCGGGCGTCATGGCCAACTGCACCGGGAGGCTCACGATGAACATCACGGCGCCCTGGAACAAGAAGACGCTGAACAACGACGTGATCGGGAACCGCTCACCGGCCCGGCGCCGCATCGACGCGTAGCGGAAGTCCTCGGGCTCGCTGCGGCTCCGCCAGGTGAGGTGTGCGACCAACCGCACCCCCCAGATCGTCACCATCGCGACGAGGAGTCCCCGACGATCGGCGAGCCCGTCGCCGACCCACCAGGTGATCCAGGCGATGACCACGAAGCCGAGGCCCCAGACGATGTCGGCGATGCTCGCGTCGCGGCGGGCGAGGCTCACGAACCACGTGATCACCATGAGCAGCACCACGGCCGTCGCCGCGCTGCCGAGCACGTCGACGTGGCTGCTCACCCGCTGGCCGCTCCCGCGTCGTCGGCTGCGCTCTCCCGTTCGAGTACCCGGTGATGGATCCAGTCGTCCATCTCGATCCAGCGCTCGATGAGCCACGAGTTGATGAGATCCTCGTCGGTCGGCACCGTCGCTCGTGGATGGCGCGTGGCGAACACCTCGATGGGTCGCTGTTCGGTGATCGTGGCGATGATCTCGCGGACCGAGCTCCGGCCCTCGACACCGACGTTGGCCAACACGATGATGTCGGCGTCGGGCGCCCCCCGCATCAGTGCGAGGGTGCCGGCGGGTCGGGGCGGCAGCACGTAGCGCAGCCCGTTCGCTTTCTCGGCCAGGTCCTCACGGCTGCTCCGCAGGCGTTCGATGGCTCGCTCGTGGCGTTCCTGGGTGCGGAAGGTGCCCTCAGGGAAGATCACGCACGTGCCGTCGGGCGGCATGTCTGCGGCGAGCTGCTCGACCTTCTGGAACATCTCGGAGCCTGGCGTGCTGCGATCGATCCAGACGTTGGGGGTGCGGTCGCCGACGAGGTCCATCGCCGGTGCCCACTTGAGGTCTTCCTTGAGCGTGTAGCGGGCGAGCCGTTCGTTGTCGGCGAGGACGAGCAGGGGCACGATCGCGTCGATGTGGCTCGAGTGCCGGGCGACCATGATGCTGCGGCCACCCTCGAATGGGGTGCCGTCGGTGAGGGTCACGCGCACCCCGGCGAAGGTGGTGAGGTTGCGCATGTGGCGCCGGCACCACCAGTGCTCGAGGCGGTAGTTGGTGGCCATCCAGCCGGCGGGGTTGCGCCGGCCGTTGAGGTACCAGAGGGCGAGCAGCCCTGCGCCGGCGACGCCGATCACCTCGGTCCAGAGGGTGGCGGCGATGAGCAGCCACGCTCGGGTTCGCCGGCCCTTCGGCGAACCCGTCACGAGGTCGACGAGGTAGAGCACGGGAACGACGACCAGGCTCGTCACGGCGAACGCGAACGCGAGGAGCGTTGCGAGGGTGATCGTCAGCGGTCGCCGGATCAGCGGTCTGGGGAGACTGGACACGCTGAGACCGTAGTGTGATCGCCATGACGAATGCGCCCTTGTGGTCCCCG
>JBCCWI010000142.1:0-10488 GCA_039193795.1 Actinomycetota bacterium
CCGACTCAGCACGCCGATGCGTCGCCGCGACGACGGCACCTACGAACCCGTCGACTGGGACACGGCGATCGAAGAGGTCGCAGCCCGCCTCCAGGCGGTCGCCGCCGAGCACGGTGCGGAGCGCATCCTGTACTACGGCGGCGGCGGACAGGGCAATCACCTGTGCGGCGCCTACGGTGCCGCCACCCGCAAGGCACTCGGCATCACCCGTCGCTCCAACGCACTCGCCCAGGAGAAGACGGGCGAGGCCTGGGTCGAGGGCCGGATGTTCGGGACCCACACCCACGGGCACTTCGCCGACGCCGAGGTGTCGGTCTTCCTCGGCAAGAACCCGTGGCACTCCCACGGGTTCGACGCCGCCCGCCGCGTGCTGAAGGAGATCGCCGCCGACGACGACCGCACCATGATCGTGATCGATCCGCGCCGCACCGAGACCGCCGACCTCGCCGACCACTGGCTGGCGGTCAAGCCCGGCACCGACGCCTTCCTGCTCGCAGCGATCGGCGCCGTCATCGTCGAGGAGGGGCTGGCCGCGACCGGTTGGTTGGCGGACAACGTCGTCGGCCACGAGGACACGATGGCCGCGTTCGCTCAGGTGCCCATCGCCGAGTTCGCCGACCACTGCGGCGTCGACGAGGCGACCATCCGCACCGTCGCTCGCCGCCTCGGCTCGACCCGCAGCGTCGCGTTCTACGAGGACCTCGGGATCGAGATGGCGCCGCACTCGACGCTCGTGTCGTGGCTGCATCGCGCGATCTGGACGCTCGTCGGCAGCTACGGCGCCCACGGCGGCCACACCGCCCACACCTCCTTCGTGCCGCTGTTCAGCTACGGCGCCAGCGGCCAGGAGCCGACCGATCCCGTGACCGGCGGGCGCATCATCTCCGGTCTGATCCCGTGCAACGAGTTGGCCGAGGGCATCCTCTCCGAGCACCCGGACCGCAGCCGGGCGATGTTCATCGAGAGCGCCAACCCCGTCCACTCGCTCGCCGGCAGCCAGCGGTTCCGCGAGGCGATGCGAGCGCTCGACTTCACCGTCGTCATCGACATCGCGATGACCGAGACCGCACGCGAAGCCGACTACGTCCTGCCCGCCTCGTCGCAGTACGAGAAGGCCGAGGTGACCTTCTTCGCCTCGAACTTCCCCGACAACCACATCACCCTGCGGGCGCCGGTGCTCGAGCCGCTCGAGGGGACGCTGCCCGAAGCGGAGATCCACGCCCGGTTGGTTCGGGCGCTCGGGGTGTACGGCGACGCCGAGATCGAACCGTTGAAGGCGGCGGCCGAACAGGGTCGAGAGGCGTTCACCGATGCGTTCATGAACGCGGCGATGAGCAATCCAACACTCGGAGGGGTCGGGGCGTTGGTGCTGTACGAGACCCTGGGGCCGACGCTGCCCGACGGACTGGAGGCCGCGGCGGCGATGTGGTTCAGCGCCCAGCAGCTGGCGATGAAGTTCCCGGATCAGGTTCGCGCCGCCGGCCATGTCGGCGACGGCGTCGAACTCGGGTGGGCGCTGTTCGATGCGTTCGTCGAGACGCGGGACGGGATCGTCTTCACCCGCCACGAACACGTCGACGCGTTCGATCTGCTCAAGACGCCCGACCAGAAGATCCACATCCACATCCCCGAGCTCGCGGCGGAGCTGGCGAGCCTGGCCGACGGGCCGATCCAGCACACCTCGGAGGCGTTCCCGATCGTGCTCTCCGCCGGTGAGCGCAGGAGCTTCACCGCCAACACGATCATGCGGGACCCGGCGTGGCGCAAGAAGGATCCCCAGGGCGCGCTTCGGCTCTCGGTGGCCGACGCCGAGCGCCACGGCATCGTCGACGGCGATCGGGTGCGGATCACCACGCCGGGCGGTTCCGGGGTCGCCGTCGCGGAGGTCAACGAGACGATGATGGAGGGTCACATGGCACTTCCCAACGGGATGGGCCTGGCGTACTCGCCCGCGGGCGGAGAGCCCGAGGTGGTCGGCGTGGCCCCCAACGAGCTCACGACGCTCGACTGGCGCGATCCGATCGCGGGAACGCCGTGGCACAAGCACGTGCCGGCGCGCATCGAACGGGTCGCTCCGTGAGACGGACCCGTTTCGACGAGGCGCACTGCCCACTCGCCCGCACTTCGGACCTGCTGGGCGACTGGTGGTCGCCGCTCATCCTGCGCGACCTGCTCCTCGGCCATCGACGCTTCGCCGAGCTGGAGGAGTCGCTCGACATCAGCAAGGGGGTGCTCGCCCAGCGGCTCAAGCGCTTCGAGGACGAGGGGGTCGTCGAGCGGCGCCGCTACCAGGACAACCCTCCCCGAGACGAGTACGTGCTCACCGAGAAGGGGCGGGCGCTCTGGACCGTGCTGGCGGCGATGTGGCAGTACGGCGACGACTGGCTGTTCGAGGACCGGCCCGGCGCGTCCATCGAGCTGCTCGACAAACGCAGCGGCGAAGCGGTCCGCCCCGCCATGATCGACGCCAACACCGGACGACCCCTCGACCTCGCATCGACGCGGGTGCGCCTGCGCCGTTAGGGCAGCACGAGCTCGACGGTCTGGCCGCCCCAACCGTTGCGTTGATCGCGGCCCTGCACGGTGACGGTCGTGACATCGGCGGGAATCTCGACACCGGTCAGCGAACGCACGAAGGGCTGCTCGTTCTGGTGGTCGTGGGCGAGTTCTCGCACGCCCAGCTCGGCGCCATCGGGCCCGAGCACCCGCCAGGCGTCGGCGTAGCGGTCCGGCGTGTCGTAGGGGCTCGACAGGGTGACGTCGAAGCGCCAGGTGCCGTCGGCGCCCCGCTCGGCCGCGACCTCGAGCACGTCAGGGAACAGGCCATCGCCGGCGTCGTCCATATCGGTCGCGGCGTCGGACGCCTCCTCCTCGTCGTCGGCGGTCGCGACGTCGGGTTCGGTCGCGACGGGCGCGTCGTCGACCGAGGTGTCACCGTCCCCGTCGCTGACCGTGTCCTCGTCGTCCGCGCAACCGGCGAGCGCCAGCGCCACGACGACCAGGACGCCGATCAGACGACGCGGTCGTGCAGGAACTCGATGACCTCGGGCCACAGCTGTGCCGCCAGCTCCGCGTCGTGGATGCCGAAGGGATCGGTCTCGTTCATGAAGGCGTGGCCGGCGTGGTGGAAGGTGATCTGCACGTCCTTGCCCATGCCCTGGAGCCGCGACTCGAGATCGCGGGCGCCGTCGGACGGGAAGAAGTCGTCGCTCTCACAGAAGTGCCCTCGCACCGCAGCGGTCAGCCCCGACCAGTCGGGCTCGTCGCTCGTCGGATAGCCGTAGAACGGCACCGCGGCCGAGACCGCATCACCTCGCAGCGCAGCGACGATCATCGTGAGCATGCCGCCCATGCAGAACCCGACGGCGCCCACCGTCGACCCCGTCGTCGCGTCGTGGCCGAGCAGAAAGTCGACAGCGACGCTCATGTCGGCGCCGGCCCGGTCGGGCGGCAGCGACGTCATCAGGTGACCGGCCTTGTCCATCTCGTCGTGACCGGCGAGTTCGCCGCGGTAGAGATCGGGGGCGAGTGCCACGAAGCCGTTCTCGGCCAGGTGATCGGCCGTGCCCTTCATCTGAGGATTCAGCCCCCACCACTCCTGGATGACGATCACCCCCGGACCGGAACCGGATTCGGGCACCGCCAGGTACCCACGAGCGTCGTCGCCGAGTTCGATCATGTCTCCCATGGATCCGACCCTAGCCGTCCGGCTCCGGCCGTCGCGGCGGGTGGGTTGGCGCGCCGGTCGCCGGATCGCGAGGATCACGGCATGACCAGCGGAACCCTGGCCCTCGCCGCCGAGCACGCCGACGACACCGAGGCCGCAGGCCGCCTCGCCCCGGCGGTGGTCGACGCGCTGATCGCCGACGGCACCTTCAAGCTCTGGGTCCCCGAGATCTACGGTGGGGCGGGCGCCGATCTCGCCTCGGGGCTGGACGCGATGCGAACGGTCGGCCGAGCCGACGGCGCCAGCGGCTGGTGCGTGATGATCGCCAACACGACGGCACTGCTCGCCGCCCGGCTGGACGCACCGGTGGCCGAGCGTCTCTTCGGCCCCGAGGATGCGGTCTGCGGCGGGTTCGCCGCACCGGTCGGCACCGCCACCCTCGCCGACGGCCGAGCGCGGATCGAAGGGCGCTGGGCCTGGGGCAGCGGATCGAGCCACGCCACCACGATGGGGGCGGGGGTGCGGGTCGTCGACACAGGCGGCGAGTCGGCCGAGCTACCCGGCGGGGGTCGCGTCGGCTTCGCCTTCGTCCCCGACGGGGTCGAGTTGCTGGACACCTGGCACGTGAGTGGTCTTCAGGGAACCGCCTCCACCGACTACCGGATCGATGGGGTCGAGGTGCCGCTCGATCATGTCGTGGCGATGGATCGACGGCATCTCGTCGTCGACGAGTCGCTCTACCGGTTCTCGACCTTCGGGGCGTTGGCGCTCGGGGTGGCGATGGTGATGATCGGCCTCGCCGAGCGGGCCGTCGACGAGCTCGTGCTGCTGGCGGAGAAGGTTCCCCAGGGGTCGAGCCGAGGTCTGGCCCATCGATCGCCGGTGCAGCTCGACCTCGCGCGCGCCGAGGCGATGGTGGCTGCGGCCCGGGCCTATGTGGACGATCAGGTCGGCAAGGCGTGGACCCAGGTGACTGCGAACGGGCGCGTCGACGACGAGCAGCGGGTCGGGTTGCGACTCGCGGCCAACCACGCGGCCGAGCGGGCCGTCGCGGCCGTCGACCTCTGTTACACGGCCGCCGGAGGGGCGGCGGTCTACCGCACGTCGCCGTTGCAGCGGGTGTTTCGCGACGTACACGTCGCGTCGCAGCACGCCATGGTCGCAACTCGGGTCTTCGAACCGTTGGGGCGCCACCGGTTCGGACTTCCGACCGATCTCGGCTCGCTCTAGGCCAGCCGGCTTCGCAGCTCGTCGCGATCGACCTTCCCGGCGGTGTTGCGCGGGAGCTCGTCGAGCACCAGCCACACCGTCGGGACCTTGTAGCCGCTGAGTCGGGCGCGGACTTCCACGGTCAGGTCGTCGGGCTCGACCGGACCGACGACCGCAGCTGCGACGATCTGGCCGAGCCGGGCGTCGTCGACCCCGAAGACCGCGGCGTCGCGCACTCCGTCGAGTTGGAGGAGGGTGCGCTCGACCTCTGCGGGGGCGATCGTCGCCCCGCCCCGATTGATCATGTCCGACACCCGTCCGGTCACCAGCAGGAGGCCGTCGTCATCGAGTGTCCCGGCGTCGCCGGTGTGCAGCCGGCCGCCCCGCCACAGCGCGGCGGTCGCCTCCGGCCGACCCCGGTACCCGCGGGTGCCCTGCCACGTGTGGGCCCACGGGCCGTCGGTCTCGGGGGCCAGCGTGATCTCGCCGTCGGGGTCGACGGCGAGATCGATGCCGGGCAGGGGCATCGCCCCGGCGGCACCGATCTCCATCCGGGCGACCCCGCTCGGGGCCTCCGACAGGCCGTAGCTGGCGACGAGCGGGACGCCGAGCATCCGTCGGGCGTGGTCCGCGCGCTCCCGTGCGATGCCGGAGCCGCCCATGATGAGGCGCTCGAGGGTCCTGAGCGATCCGGGGTCGATCTCGGCCGCGACCAGGTCGTGCACGATCGTCGGCACGACGAGGGCACGGGTGACGCCGTGCCGGTCCACCTCGGCGGCGAAACCGTGCGCGTCGGTTCGGGACATGAGCACGGCGGCGCCGCCACAGGCGAGCGCGGTGAGCGGCCCGAGCAACATGATGTTGAGCGTCGAGAGCGGCAGGGGAGTGCCGATGCGCGCCGACGCGTCGAGCCCCTCGGTGGCGATCGCCGCCGCCGCCGGATAGAGCAGTTGCTGGTGGATGTGCTCGGCCGCCTTCGGCCGTCCCGTCGTGCCCGACGTGTAGGCGAGCGCTCCGGCGCGACCCGGCTCGGGGGGCGGACCGGGCACCGTGGCGGGTCGGTCGGCCGGGAGCGCGTCGAGCACGAGCCGGGCCCGGGCATCGTCGACGATGTGGGCCCGCTCGGCATCGGTCGCACGGGGATTGAGCCCGACCCAGATGGCCCCTGCCTGGATCGTGGCGAGGAAGGCCACGACGGCCGCGAGGTCGTCGTCGAGCTTCCAGGCGACCGGCTGGTCAGGTGCCTCGAGGGCGGTGAGGGCGCGGGTGACGGCGTCGCAGCGCTCGCGCAGAGCACCGGTGGTGATCACGCGGTCGCCGTCGATGATCGCCGGCGAGTCCGGGTCGCGGCGCGCCCACATCTGCTCGATGGTCGACGGGCCGACGGGGAACGGGTTGAGGTCCCGTATCACCCGCAGGCCATCGACGTCGGCGAAGAACGCGCCGTCCATGCGGGGATTCTCGCAGCTCGTCGGCGGTCCCGGACGGTACCCTCGCCGCCGTGGCCCTCGATCCCGAAGCACTCGACCCTGCGACCTGGCTGGTGTCCGCCGGACGCCCCCACGACGCGGGTGCGCCCCTGAACCACCCGATCGCCCCGGCGTCCAACTTCGAGCACGGCGCCGATCGCGTCTACAGCCGCAGCGATGCGACCGAGGCGTGGGAAGCGCTCGAAGCGGTCCTCGGCGGCCTCGAGTCCGCGGACGCGCTGGTGTTCGGATCGGGCATGGCGGCCGTCGCCGCCGTGTTCGACCTCGTGCCGGTAGGCGGCTCGGTCGTGATCCCGGACGACTGCTACCACGGCGTGGCCCAGATCGCCGACGAGGGCGCAGCCGCCGGACGATGGACGGTCGCGCGGCTCGACATATCCGACACCGACACGTGGGTCGAGGCGCTGGGAGGCGCGTCGCTCGTGTGGGCCGAGTCGCCGACCAACCCGCTGCTCACCGTCGCCGACCTGGAGACGATCGGTGGTGCGCCTCGCGATCCCGGCACCCTGCTGGTGGTCGACAACACCTTCGCGACGCCGCTGCGACAGCGGCCCCTCGACCTCGGCGCCGACATCGCGATGCAGTCGACGACCAAGATGATCGGTGGCCACAGCGATCTGCTCGGCGGCTTGCTCACCACGACCCGTGCCGATCTCCTCATCCGGCTCCGCACGAGCCGCACCTTGCTCGGGGCCAGCCCGGGTGCACTCGAGACCTTCCTCGCCCTCCGGGGGGTGCGCACGATGGCGATGCGCCTCGATCGCGCCGAGGCCAACGCAGCCCACCTGGTCGAGCGACTGCGGGACCATTCGGGTGTCAGCAACGTGCGCTACCCCGGTTTCGGATAGATGATCAGCTTCGACCTGCCCGACGCCGAGACGGCGGACGCCGTGTGTGGCCGGCTGCAGGTCATCCGTCACGCGACCAGCCTGGGCGGCGTCGAGTCGCTGATCGAACGGCGCAGCCGCTACGCCGGCCAGGCCCATCTGCCGCCCGGTCTCCTGCGACTGAGCGTCGGCTGCGAGGCACCGACCGATCTCTGGGCCGACCTCGAAAGGGCGCTCGACTAGAAACCGAGCACGGTCGCAGCGACGACGGCACCGGCCTCGCGACACGCGGCCAGCCCGTCGGCGTCGACCGGGCCGAGCACCGACACCGGAGCGGTGGCGAGGCGCCAGTCGAGGCCCGTGGTGATCTTCTCGATGCCGAGGACGGCGCCGGTGGTGTCGGACTCGCCGTGCACGAGAAGGCCGTAGGCCCGACCGGCGGTGATGCCCAGCGCGGCGGCGTAGGTGGTGTCGAAGGCGTGCTTGAGCGCACCGCTCATGTAGCCGAGGTTGGCGGGTGTCACGAGGAGGTAACCGTCGGCTGCGACAACCTGTTCGGCCGTCACGGCGAGGGCCTCGACCGCGACCACGTCCACCGCCTCGAGCCCGTCGCTGCGGGCGCCGCCGAGGGCGGCATCGAGCATGGCCGCCAAGGAGATGCCGGGGGAGTGGTGAACGACCAGGAGGGTCGTCATCTCACTCGAAGGGCAGATCGAAGAGCTTGATCGCGTTGCCCCGAGCGAGCTTGTGCACCACGTCGGCGTCGAGGTGACCGAACAGCGAGTGCGCGACCTGCTTGGAGTGCGGGTAGGTGCCGTCGCTGTGCGGGTAGTCGGTCTCGAACAACACGTTGTCGACGCCGACCTCGTCGAGCAGCTGCATGCCCGCCGAGTCCTTGAAGAAGCAGCTGTAGACCTGCCGGTAGTAGTAGTACGACGGCGGCTCGGGGAGTCGCTCCTCGCCCTGGGCCCACAGGTGGGTCGAGTAGTTATCGTCGGCCCGCTCGAGGTAGTACGGGATCCAGCCGATCTGGCTCTCGGCGTACATGAGCTTGAGGTTCGGGTAGCGGTGCAGCACACCCGAGAACAGGAAGTCGATCATCGAGGCGGCCGAGTTGGCGGAAATCATCGCGGCGGTGACGATCGTGGGCGCGTCGTCGGCCGGCTTGACCGTCTTGGTACCGGACCCGATGTGCATCGTGATGACGGTGCCGGTCTCCTCGCAGGCCTGGAAGAACGGGTCCCAGTAGCCGGAGTGGATCGACGGCAGCCCCAGCCAGGCGGGGAGCTCGGACCAGGCGACGGCGTTGACGCCGCGGGCGGCGTTGCGGCGGATCTCCGCGGCTGCCAGCTGGGCATCCCACAGCGGGACGACGCACAGCGGGATCAAGCGGCCGCCGGAGTCCCCGCACCACTCGTCGACCATCCAGTCGTTGTAGGCCTCGACACAGAGCTTCGAGAGTTCCTTGTCCTTGCGCTCAGCGAAGAGCTGACCGCAGAAGCGCGGATAGTTCGGGAAGCAGATCGACGCCTCGACGTGGTTCTCGTCCATGTCCTCGAGGCGGGCCTTGGGCTCGTAGCAGCCGGGCCGGATGTCGTCGTAGGTGACGCCCTGCATGGTGACCTCTTCGGGCGGTCGGCCGGCGCAGGCGATCATCTCCTTGATCTGATAGCGGTGATCCTCGTAGTGCCACCAGGCGGCCATCTTGTCGCCGTCGCCAGGGGTCTCGACCCATGCGCCATCGACCAGCTTCATCTCGCCCTGCGGTGCGATGACGATGCGGGGGCCGACGTCGCGGTACTTCTCCGGAAGGCGATCCTGCCAGACGTGTGGTGGCTCGACGACGTGGTCGTCGACACTGATGATCTTCGGGAAGTCCTCGAGTGACACCGGCATGCCTCCACCATATCTGACGGTCCGTCAGATCTTCAGAATCGAGCGGCCACCGACCCTTCCCACAGCACGGGAACTTGCCCCAGGCCGCTCGACACCCCTGCCCGACCTGGGTACGTTGCGCGACATGAGCGACGAGCTGCAGTACGACGCCATCGTCATCGGGGCGGGGGTGATCGGCGGGGCGATCGCCCACGAACTCAGCGGCCGGGGATGGAAGACCCTCACGGTCGACAAGGCCGCGACGGCCGGCGCCGGCTCGACGATCAACTCGTGCGCGATCGTGCGTTTCAGCTACTCGAGCGTGGAGGGCATCAACCTCGCCTGGGAGGGCATGCACTACTGGAAGGACTGGCCGGCCTACATCGGCACCGAGGACGAGCTCGGACTGATCGACTACCACATGACCGGTCAGCTGGTGCTCCAACCCAAGGGCGACGGCGCCGGCCACGCGGCCCGCGTGAAGATGCTGTGGGACGACATGGGCATCCCCCACGAGGTCTGGGACACCGACACGATCCGCGAGCGGTGCCCGTACCTCGACCCCGGGTTGTACGGCCCGCCCACCCGACCCGACGACGACGCGTTCTGGAAGGATCCAGCCGGCGAGGTCGAGCTGGGGTACTTCACCCCCGATGCCGGCTATGTGAGCGACCCACAACTGTCGTGTCACAACCTCCAGCGCGGGGCCGAGGCGAAGGGGGCGACGTTCTGGTTCAACGCCGAGGTCGTCTCCGTCGACCAGCAGGACGGACGCATCGCCGGGGTGACCCTGGCCGACGGGCGGGCACCGCGGGCCCGCGTCGTGGTGAACGTGGCGGGTCCCCACAGCTATGTCGTCAACCAGATGGCCGGGGTCTACGACTCGATGAACATCAAGACCAGGGCGCTGCGCCACGAGGTGCACCACGTGCCGTCCCCCGACGGCGTCGACTTCGACTCGGTCGGCCTCACCGCCGCCGACGACGACCTGGGCATCTACTTCCGGCCCGAGGTCGGAAACAACATCTTGATCGGGTCGGGCGATCCGGTCTGCGACGAGCGGGAGTTCGTCGACCCCGACGACTACGACCAGACCATCGGTGACGAGCAGTGGGAGGTCCAGGTGCTGCGGGCCAACCGCCGGATCCCCGGGCTCGGCATGCCCTATGAGAAGAAGGGCATCGTCGATCTCTACGACGTCAGCGACGATTGGATCCCGATCTACGACCGCACCGACCTCGACGGGTTCTACGTCGCGATCGGCACGAGCGGCAACCAGTACAAGAACGCCGGGTCGGTCGGCCAGATGGTGGGCGATCTGATCGAGGCGGTCGAGAACGGGCACGACCACGACGCCGATCCGCTCGTGGTCCCGGGCCGCTACTCCGGGGTGGACCTCGACATCGGGTTCTTTCGCCGC
>JBCCWI010000143.1:0-10478 GCA_039193795.1 Actinomycetota bacterium
GAATCGCGGACGATGACGTCGGTGCGCAAGTACTTGCGACGCGAGCTGGAGATCCCGGCGTCGCAAGTCACGCTGGTCGGCTACTGGCGCAAGAACTGAGCGGGCGATCATGAACGAAACGTGTGCACGCAGAGGGCGTCTGCTCGTCTGGCTGGCGGTGACTGCGTTGATCGCCGTGAGCTGTGGCGGGTCCGACTCGTCCGGGCCGGAGGTGGCCTCATCGACCGAGAGCGAATCGGCGTCCTCGAGCGAGATCGAGCCGACGTCGGATGCGACGACCACCTCGACCGAGGCCCCATCGACCTCGACGACCGCCGCCGAGACCTCCACGACGGCGCCGGAGCCCGTCGAGCAGCCGAATGCGGAACGGATCTTGACCGACGGTCACTCGACGCTCGATGCCGCCCTCGCCCTGGAGCTCCCCGTGGCTGGCACGCTGGGGTACTCCGATCGAGCTTCGGTGCCCGACTACCTCCCGGACTCGGCGGCATCGGTGGAAGAGGTCGGCAATCGGGGCGACATCAACTTCGAGGTCATCGCGGCGTTCGCTCCCGACGCGATCGTCGCCAACGCCTTTTCGCTCGACTCGATCGGGCTGCGAGAGCCCGCCGAGGAGCTCGCTCGGGTCGTCGCTGTCGAGACCAGCACGTTCGTGCCGTGGCAGACCGCACTTCGGCAACTGGGTGAGGGATTCGGTGTGCCGCAACGGGCGGAGGACCGAATCGCAGAGGCCGAGGCGCTCTTCGCCGAACTCCGCGAGTCGCTCACCGATGCGCAGCGAGCCCTCGAGGTGTCGGTCATTCGCTGCGCCTTCGGGCAGTGCCGCTACCTACCCGGGGGTTCGTCGTTCCCCGGCATGGTGCTCGACGATGTCGGCATTGCCAGGCCCGAGATCCAACGCAGCGACCCCGAAGGTCGGCCCTTCGTCGAGGTCAGCTTCGAGCAGATTGATCTCCTGACCGGCGACGTGATCGTCCTCTTCGGTACCGATGCCGAGAGCGAACTCGAACAGCTGCAGGGTTCGGCTCTGTGGGACCTGATTCCGGCCGTCCAGAACGATCTGGTCTTCACCGTCGACGGCGATGCGTGGTTCTCCGGCAACGTGCTGGCGGCCGAGTACGTTGCCCGCGACATCGCGGAGATCTTGGCGAGCGTCCCCGGCTGAGGCGGCGGCGACAACGGCCTCAGCTCGTCAGGCCGTCTCGCTTGGCGGTGCCGTGCTGGATGATGACCGGCACACCGGTGCGAGGGTCGGGCGTGATCGTGGCGTCGACGCCGAACACGTCGGCCAGGATCTGCTGATCGAGCGCCTCCCACGGCGGGCCCGACCGCACGACTCGCCCCGACTGCAAGACCACCATGTGGTCGGCGATCGTCGCTGCATGGTTGAGGTCGTGCAGCACGGCCAGCACGGTGACGCCGTGCTCGGCGTTGAGTTCCTGCACCAGCTCGAGCACGTCCCATTGCGCACCGATGTCGAGGTGGGTGGTCGGCTCGTCGAGCACCAGCAACGGTGTGTCCTGGGCGAGTGCCAGAGCGAACCAGGCCCGCTGGCGTTCGCCACCGGACAGGGTGTCGACGTCGCGGTGCTCGTAGGCCTTCATGCCGGACCGCTCGATCGCCCGGTCGATCGCCTCGTCGTCTTGGCGACGCAGCATGCCGAGGGGACCGATGTGGGCGTAGCGGCCCTGTTCGACCAGTTCGCGCACGGTGAAGTGGGGCGGGGTGTTCGGCGCCTGGGGAAGCACCGCCATGCGGCGCGCCATCTCTCTCGAGCCGAGCGACGCGACCTCGTCGCCGTCGATCACCACCGAACCCCCGGACGGGTCGAGCAGCCGACTGCAGACCCGCAGGAGGGTGGACTTCCCGCAGCCGTTGGGGCCGACGAGCACGGTGACCTTGCCGCGCATCGCATCCAGGTCGACGGCGTCGAGGATCTTCGTCTCGCCGTAGCCGGCATCGATCGCCGACGCGGCGAGCGCGGCCGGTTCGGAGTCGGGTTCGTTCGGTCCGATGGCGGTCACGGGGTTCTCCTGACGACCCGGGCGAAGAAGACCGCCCCGATCAGGGTGAGGATCATGCCGGTGGGCAAGGTGCTGGCGCTGACCGGGAACGGCAGATTCCACTCCGCCGGGCGCAGGCTCCGTGCGGCGAGATCGGCGACGATCACGAGGGTCGTGCCGGTCATGGCGGATGCGGGGACCAGCCGGCGCATGTCACCGCCGACAGAGCGGCGGGCGATGTGGGGCGCGATCAGGCCGACGAAGATCATCCCGCCGACGAACGCCACCGAGACGGCGGTGATCGCCGCGGCGGTGAACAACATGATGAAGCGAGCGCGCGTGACGCGTTCGCCCACGCCGTGTGCGATGTCGTCGCCGAGCGCCAGCACGTTGCCCAGAGAGATCGAGTACACGACCAACGGCGAGAGCAGGACCAGGGCGATCGCGACGATCCGGACCTGCCGCCAGCCGACGATCTCGATGCTGCCGGCGAGCCAGCGCAGGATGAACACCGCGTTCTGCCCGGCGTTCAGCATGATCAGCTGGCTGACGATGCCGAGCAGACCGCCGAACAGGATGCCGATCAAGATCAGGCGCATCGGGTCGGCCTTCCCCGCCATGCTCGCGATGCCGAACGTGATGAGGCTGGTGAGTGCGCCGCCGGCGACGGCGATGAGCGGGGTGAGGTTCGCCTGGGTCGATGCGTCGATCGCTGGTCCGTAGAACACCCACAGGATCACCGCGGTCGTCGCACCGGGGCTGACACCCGTGATGCCGGGACCGGCGAGCGGGTTGCGGTACACCGACTGCAGCAGCGCTCCGGCGATGCCGAGCCCACCCCCGATGAGGATGGCCATCGTCGCCCGGGGCATCCGAGCGAGCACCGCGATGATCTCGGTGACGGTCGCGTCCTCGGTCTCGAAGAGGCCGCGGTAGGCGGCGGCGGGACTGAGGGTGATCTGTCCGTACGAGTACCGCACCGACAGGCTCCACGCCACGAGACTGCCCACGCCCATGATCAGCATCGCTCGGGCCGGCCGGCGCCGATGACCGCCCATCAGGGCGCCGAAGTCGTCCTGGGTCATCATGATGCGGTCCGGCGGATGCGCCCGACGAAGTACATGGCGGGGAGGGCGGCGATCCCGATCGTCCAGATCCCCGCGGGGATCTCGGTGGGGAACAGCAGCAGTCGTCCGAGCGCATCGGCCGCGATCAGCTGGGTCGCGCCGACGGCCGCTGCGCCGACGAGGACCGGTCGGGCGTCGGACGATCGCAGCGCGCCTCGGGCGATGTGGGGGGCGAGGAGTGCGATGAACGCGATCGGGCCGGCGAACGCGTAGCCAGGGGCCACCAGGGCCATCGCCATCAGCATCAGAAGGATGCGAGCTCGCCCCGGGTCGAGCCCCATCGTCGTCGCGACGTCGTCGCCGAGCTTCAACACGTTGAGCACCCGGCCGGCGATGAACACGAGCGGGATCGCAGGCAGGCTCCACGGGACGATCCGCCAGACCGTCTCCCACTGCATCGTGCTGAGCGATCCGATCACGAACCGCTGGTACCCGGCGACGTTGCCGAGGCGGTCTTCCGGTGCGAAGAGGATGACGAGGGAGGTGAGGGTGCCGAAGAACGCCGATGCCACCGCGCCGGCGAGCAACAGCCGGATGGGATCGCGGAGCTTGCCGGCGATCACGACGACGAGCAGGCCGGTCGTGGTCCCGCTGATCAGCGCGAGGATCGGTCCGGGGAGGGGCGGGGCGATCTCGGGGTAGAAGGTGACGATCGCAATGGCGAACGACGCGCCCTGGGCGACGCCGAGCAGCGACGGGTCCGCCAGCGGGTTGCGCAGCGAATCCTGCATCAGCACACCGGCCGCGCCGAGGGCTGCCCCGATCACGATGCCGGCGACCAGTCTCGGGGCCCGCAGCTCCTGGACGACGAACGACGCGGTGTCGCTCTGGTCGCCGCCCAGCGCGTCGAACATCGCTGCGATCGAGAGGCTCGGTTCGCCCCGGGTGAGCTGCAACAGCGCGCACCCGCCGACGATCACCACGCAGGCGAGCAGGAGCCATCCGAGCCCGAGCTTGCGGCGCGCCGGTCCGCCCGCTTCGGAACCGGATTCGTTCTCGGTCGCGGCGAGGTCGGTCACGGCACCAGCGGACTGTCCGCCGGCACGAACTCGGCGAGCGGGCCCGGGTGGGGGATGCCGGCGTCGGGGACGGTGAAGTGCACGTACTCCTGGAGCGCCCAGATGAGCGAGCGGATGTTGGCGAATCGGTAGCCGTTGTTGGCGCTGTCGTAGGCGAGACCGTTCTGGACGGCCGAGATCCGGCCCCACACCGGGTCGTCGCGGGTCTCGACGCTCAGTGCGCCGGTCTGCATGGCGACGATGTCGGGATCGAGCTCGAGGAAGGCTTCGGCACTGATCTCCTGGGCGGCGATGTCGACCTCGGCGCAGGTGCCGAGCTCCGCGGCGAGGATGACGGAGCAGAACGCCCAGGACCCGACCTCGTCGGCGTTGCCGATCTCCAGCAGGTAGGCCTCGCCGTTGAACAGGTTGACGAACGTCCGCTCGGCCAGCTCCGGCGTGGAGAACGTCCGAGCCGTCTCGATCGCCCCCTCGAGATCGGCGATCAGCTGCTCGCCTTCCGCGACCCGATCGACGAGGAGGGCGATCGCCCGAGTGCTCTCGTACACCGCCTGGAAGCCGGTGAGATCCGGGGCGGTCCGGCCGGCGGTGTGCAGGAAGAACAGCGGCACGACGTCTTCGACCGTCTCGTGGAAGGCGATCTTGGGTCCGCCGAACACGGCGAAGTCGAGGTCGGCCCCCGCCCAGGCCTCGATGTCGTTGTTGTTGGTGACGACGAAGTCGGGCGGGCCGAACGGATAGAAGAACGGCTCGTCATCTGCGTAGGTCGACGCCGCTGGGGCCATGCCGAGCCCGGCCAGGATCTCGGTGCAGATCTTCGCGACACAGCCGAGCCGGGTCGGACCGTCGATCGTGTGCTCGATCCCGATCGCGTCGGTGACGGTGATCGGGTACTCGACCGCCGCGGACTCGTCGGTCTCGACCTCGTCAGCGTCCGGTTCCTCGTCGGCTGGCGGGGTCGTCTCGGTCGCCTCGGGTTCGTCGTTGCCGCCCGCGTCATCGGACTCGTCGGGGTCCCCGGTCTCGGCCGTCGCGTCGTCGTCCTGGTCATCGACGGTGTCGTCGGTGAGTGGTGTGGCGAGCTCGTCGCCGTCGTCGTCTCCGCAGGCGGCGCCGAGCAGGGCGAGCGACACGAACACGACGAGGAGTGGGCGCAGACGCATGGTCAACCTTTCGTCACGAGGGATCGAGGGCCGTCCGCGGCTCAGCCGGTGACGAGCGGGCTGGTGGCCGGATCGAAGACGGCGAGCGGACCCGGGGCGGGAACGCCGGAGTCCGGGATCGCGTAGGCCGCGAAGTCCTGCAGGGCCCAGATGAGCGAACGCGGACCGCAGCACCAGTACAGGCGATCGTCGCTGTCGTAGGCGGTGCCGTTCTGGACAGCGCTCAGGCGGTCCCAGGTCGGGTCGTCGCGGGTCTCCGTCGTGTACCCGACGTCGTTGAAGCCGGCCTGCACGGCGATCACGTCGGGGTCGAGCTGGAGGAACGCCTCGGCGTTGAGCTCGCCTTCGCTGAGCGGTAGGCAGGTGGCCACGGCGGCCTCGGCGATGGCCGCACAGAACGGCGTCTCGTCGGTCATCACCCGGTAGCCCTCGCCGTTGAACAGGTAGGCGAACGAACGGTCGGCCAGTTCGGGGGTGGAGAGCTCTCCCAACGCGGCGATCGCGGACTCGAGCCGCGCCACCGCCGCCTCGGCCTCCTCGGGGAGACCGGTGACCTGACCGACGAGCCGGATGTTTGCGATGTGGGCGTCGTAGCCGGTGAGGTCGGTGTCGGTCAGGCCGGGGGCATGGAGGTAGAAGCGGTCGACGAAGTCGTCGATGATCGCGTCCTGCGCGCCCTCCGGGCCGCGGTTGATGATGAAGCTGATGTCGGCGCCGGCCCAGGCCTCGAAGTCGTTGATGTTGGTCACCACGAACTCCGGCGGCCCGACCGGGTAGTAGAAGACGTCGGTCTCGGTGGTCCCACCGGGGATCGCCGCTGCCGCCGGCACCACGCCGAGACTGGCCAGAATCTCGGTGCAGCCGGTCCAGTAGCAGCCGATGCGGGCCGGCCTGTCGACGGTGACCTCACGGCCGACGGCGTCGGTGACCGTGAGTGGGAACTCGACCGGCTCGACGGTCGCGGTCGCCTCGGGCTCGTCCGGATCGGCCGGGTCGTCCTCGGCCTCGCCGTCGTCCTCGGCATCGGCGTCGGTCTCGGTCCCAGCGTTCCCGCCCTCGCTCGACTGCTCGTCCGCAGTGGTCGATGGTGTCTCCTCGGCCTCGTCCGACGCGGCGGTCGACGCACTCGCCGAGTCCAGCGACGCATCGTCGCTTCCTCCGCACGACGCGGCGACCAGAACGAGCGCAGCGAGGACGGCGACGAGGCGGTGGTGGTGCATTAGGCGACCCTATCCACATCTGTTCAGAGCGTGAAAGGGCGTCGGCCGGGAACCGGGGGCGACCCGGCTACGCTGCGCCGGCCCGAATGCCTCTGGGGGGAGGAAGCCATGGCCCGACGCATCGCTCTCGGGGAGTTGCTGCACGAGTGCGCCACCGAGTTCGGTGACCGACCGTTCCTGACGATCGCGGAGACGGCGCAGACCTTCACGTATACCGAGTTCGAGACCCTCACGAACCGGATCGCCCATGGACTGCGCGAGCGATTCCCCGCCGACCTCGCCCACGTCGTGATCGTGCTCGAGAACCGTGCCGAGTACCTCGCAGCGTCGTACGCCCTCAAGAAGCTCGACGCCGTCGAGGTGTCGGTCAACGCGGCGATGCGCGGCGCGCCCCTCGCCCGCATGATCGATCAGACGGCGGCGTCGGTGATGATCACGTCGGGCCGCCATATCGAGGTGATCGCCGACGTCCGCGAGTCGATCCCCCACATCACCCACCTGGTGGTACTCGACGGTGTCGACGATGCCATGGCTCGCTTCCCGGATCTCGACGTCGTCGACTTCGATCAGGTCGTGTCCGATCGCAGCGACCACATCGTGTCGACCGCTCGCGACACCGACCTGGCCACGATCCTGTTCACCTCCGGCACCACCGGCGTCTCCAAGGGCTGCATGCTCTCGCATCGCTACGCAGTGCGGACCGCCGAGAACATGATCGGGCCGTTCCGGCTGACCGCCGACGACTGTGTCTACTCCCCGTACCCGCTCTCCCACATCGGGCCCGCGTACTACGACGTCCTGCCGGCGATGATGACCGGCGGGCGGGTGGTCCTGCGCCAGCGCTTCAGTGTCTCGAACTTCTGGCCCGAGGTGCAGCGTTTCGGGGTCACCTGGTTCCTGATGCTCGGCTCGGTCCAGCAGTTGCTGTGGGCGCATCCGCCCTGCCCCGAGGAACGCGATCATCAGGTCACCCGTTGCTGGAGCACGCCCGCCCCGGTGCCCAAAGCCGACTTCGACGCCCGCTTCGGACTGCACCTCGTGCCGGGCGGCGGCTACGGGTCGACCGACGCGGGGTGGGTGGTCGTGCCCCAGTGGGGTCATCCCGGCGGCATCGTCTTGCCGCACTTCGAGGTCGAGATCCACGACGATCACGGCGATCCCGTCCCGCCCGGGGTGGCGGGGGAGATGGTGGTGCGCCCGCGCGAGCCGGGCGTGATGAGCGACGGTTACTTCGGGATGCCCGAGCGCACCGTCGAGGCCTGGCGGAACCTGTGGTTCCACACCGGCGACATCGCCCGCTTCGACGAGGACGGCTACTTCCACTTCATGCATCGGGTCGCGGAACGCATCCGGGTGAAGGGCGAGATGGTTTCGGGCTTCGAGGTCGAGGAGGGCGTCCTCACCCACCCGGCGGTTCACGACGCGGCAGCGATCGGGGTTCCGGGGGAGTTCGGCGAGGAGGACGTGAAGGTGTTCGTCGTCGTCCGCAACGGCATGACGGTCACCGAGGAGGAACTCCTCGCCCACTGCCGGGAACGCATGGCGAAGTTCATGGTGCCGACCCACGTCGTGTTCCTCGACGACCTGCCGCGGACGCCGACCGGCAAGCCGGAGAAGGGCGTCCTGGCGACGATGTAGGCCGGCTGCGAGGCCGGTGTCGGGAAACCGATGACGGGGATCGTGGCGGGGCCCGTAGGGTGAAGTCGTGGCCGACACGCTCCGCATCGCGATCGCCCAGCTCAATCTCACCGTCGGCGATCTGGACGGCAACGTCGCCCGGGCGCTGGAGATGGTCGAGCGAGCCGAGGCCGCCGACGCCGACGTCTTGCTGCTGCCGGAGATGACGATCACCGGGTACCCGCCGGAGGATCTGGTCTTCAAGCCCGGGTTCCTCGCCGACGTGCAGGCATCGCTCGAGAAGTTCGCCGCCGGCACCGGGCGAACCGCTGCGGTCGTCGGCTTCGCCGACGGGGGCGACAACGGCGGCAGCAAGGACGCGTGGAACGCGGTGGCGGTCTGTGCCGGCGGGAAGATCCACGGCACGTACCACAAGCGGCACCTGCCGAACTACGACGTCTTCGACGAGGTCCGTCACTTCCGTGCCGGCGATGAGCCGCTGTCGCTGTTCGAGATCGCCGGCGTTCCGGTCGGGGTCACGATCTGTGAGGACTCCTGGATCCCGGACGGACCCGTCACCCAGCTCGCCCGCGGCGGCGCCCGCATCGTGGTCAACGTCAACGGTTCACCGTTCCGGGTCGGCAAGCAGCACGCGCGCGAAGGGGTGATTCGGCATCGCGTCGAGGAGGCCGGTGTACCGGTCGTCTACGGCAACCTCGTCGGCGGGCAGGACGAACTGGTCTTCGACGGCGGTTCGTTCGTCATGTCCCCCTCGGCCGATGGTCCGGTGGTCACCGCCCGCTGCGAGAGCTTCGTGGAATCGCTCGACGTCTTCGACGTTGCGCTTCGCGCACCGCAACCGACCCACGACCGCTACCCGACCATCGCGGTCACGCCCGCCATCACGCACGGGCGCAGTCCGATCGCGCCGCCGCTGGTCGAGCCGCTCGACGAGCTGGCCGAGACCTGGCAGACCCTCGTGCTCGGCGTCCGCGACTATGTCCGCAAGTCCGGCTTCACCAAGGCCTGCCTCGGCCTCTCGGGTGGTGTCGACTCCTCGATCGTCGCTGCGATCGCCGCCGACGCGCTCGGCCCCGAGAACGTGTTCGGTGTGCTGATGCCGTCGCGCTACTCGAGCGATCACTCGATCTCCGACGCCGAACACCTCGCCGCCAACCTCGGCATCGGCACCTACACGGTGCCGATCGAGCCGGCCCACGCCGCGTTCACCGAGATGCTGGCTCCCAACCTCGCCGACGAGCGGATCGAGGTCGGCGACCTCACCGACCAGAACCTCCAGTCCCGCATCCGCGGGGTGATCCTCATGGCGATGGCCAACGAGCACAACTGGCTGGTCCTCACCACCGGCAACAAGTCCGAGGCAGCGGTCGGGTACTCCACCCTGTACGGCGACACGGCCGGCGCCTACGCCGTCATCCGCGACGTCTGGAAGCTCACCGTCTACGACCTCTGCGCCTGGCGCAACGAGACCGTCGGTCGCGAGCTGATCCCGACCAACGTGTTGACCAAGCCGCCGTCGGCCGAACTCAAGCCCGATCAGCGCGACGACCAGTCGCTCCCCGAGTACGACGTGCTCGATCCGATCCTGCAGGCCTACGTCGAAGGCGACAGCACGGTCGCGGAGATCATGGCGATGGAGATCGACGGTGCCGACCCCGAGATGGTCCAGCGGGTCTGCCGCCTGGTCGACATCGCCGAGTTCAAGCGGCGCCAGACCCCGCTCGGTACCCGCATCACCCGCAAGGCGTTCGGCCGTGACCGGCGCATCCCGATCGTGAACCGGTACCGCGGATGATCGACTGTTTCAGCCGTCGGCTCAGGGTCAATGCTGTTGGTGCCGACAGTTGTCTGACTGACCGCGACCGTTGTTCGTACCCGCGCGCTGGGTACGCTGCGTTTAGCTCGAATTAGGAGGTCCTCGGTGGCGAAGGAACGTGTCGAACGGGATGAAGAAGACCTCGTTCGCTTGTACCTGACCGATATCGGGCAGTACCCCCTGCTCACGAAAGAGGACGAGGTCCGTCTCGCACAGGCGATCGAAGCCGGGGCCGAGGCGCGCGCCGAGTTCGAATCGGTCGACGCCGAGCTGTCTCCGGCCAAGAAACGTGAGCTCCGACGGGCCATGCAGAAGGGCGAGCAGGCCGAGCGCACCTTCGTGCAGTCCAACCTCCGCCTCGTCGTGTCGATCGCCAAGAAGTACCAGGCGTCCGGCCTGCCGCTCCTCGACCTGATCCAGGAGGGCAACCTCGGCCTGATGCACGCGGTCGAGAAGTTCGACTGGCGCAAGGGCTTCAAGTTCTCGACCTAC
>JBCCWI010000144.1:0-10165 GCA_039193795.1 Actinomycetota bacterium
CTCGTGGTCCCGGGCCGCTACTCCGGGGTGGACCTCGACATCGGGTTCTTTCGCCGCAACCGACAGATCAACCCGAACTCGTCGATGTCGGTCCACGGGTAACGCGACGATGGGCGCCCCGACGGTCGGCCTCATCCTGGCCGGGCTCGACGTCGACGTCGACAACGGCGCGGCCTGGAACCGCTGGTACGACATCGAACATCTCGCACCGAACCTGGCCCTGCCCGAGATCACCTGCGGAGCCCGATACGTCGCACCGCCCGCACTCCACGAGAGCCGACACGTCGATCCCGGCGATCCCGCCTGGGGGAGTGGTCGCGGGGTGTACCTGACGTGGTACGCGACCTCCACCGACCCGGCAGAGGCCATCGCGACCATGAGCGCGCGGCGCGACACCCTGGAGGCCGAGGGGCGCATGGCGCGGGCCGGGGCGCGCGTGGTGCGAACGGGCGACGCGCTCGACCTGACCGGTGCGCTCGGCGCGCCCGAACTCGGCCTCGGCCCCGAGGATCTGATCCACGTCGGCCATGCCGGCCTTCGCCTCGTCCTCGATCGCGTCGATCGCAGCCCCCGACTGGGACCCTCGGTCGTCGCCTCGCTCCGCTTCGCCTCACGATTCGCCACCGGCGTCTTCGCCGAGCTCCAGTTGCTCGACCGTCCCGCCGGCGAGGTCCTCGGCGACCTCCGAGCCGGCGACCCGCGCCCCGGGGCGGTGCTCGACGCCGGCTTCGATCCGATCGCGCCGCTCGCCTACGGGTTCCTGGAGGCGATCACCGCCAGCGACCTTCCTCGCACGATCGAGACGCTGTGACCGGCGAGGCGATCGATCCGACGAGTTTCGGCAACGCTGCCGCCGACTACGCCTCGCATCGCGCCGGGTTCCCGGCCGAGCTATTCGATCGCCTCGCCGCATTCGGTCTCGGCGTTCCCGACCAGCAGGTCGTCGATCTCGGCACCGGAACCGGCACGGTCGCTCGCCAACTGGCCGCCCGCGGGTGCTCGGTCGTGGGGGTCGACCCCGACGCCCGACTCATGGCCGAAGGAGCGAAGCTGGCCGCGGCCGACAACGTGACGGTCGAGTGGCGCGAGGGCACTGCGGAGACGACCGGTTTCGACGATGCGTCCGTCGACGTCGTGACCGCAGGCCAGTGCTGGCACTGGTTCGAGCGGCCGGCGGCCGTGGCGGAGGCACGGCGCATCCTGCGGCCGGGCGGGCTGCTCGCGATCCTGTACCTGGATTGGATCCCTCTCCCCGGGAACCCGGTCGCCGCGACCGAGGCGCTGATCGAGGCCCACAACCCGGCGTGGGTCATGGGCGGTGGCTACGGCATGTGGCCGCAGTGGGTGCCGGAGGTGCAGGCGGGGGGCTTCGACGGAATCGAGACCTTCAGCTTCGACCTCGACATCCCCTACCGTCCGGCGGCCTGGCGAGGCCGCATCCGAGCGTCGGCCGGGATCACCGTCCTCGACGATGCTGCCGCTGCACGGTTCGACGACGCGTTGGCGGAGATGTTGGTGCGGGACTTCCCCGGCGACCCGATCGCCGTGCCCCATCGGGTGTGGGCGATGGTCGCCCGCGCACCTCGCTAGCTCACATCCACACGCCACGGTCGGTCTCGACCACGTAGAGCACGCGGTCGCGCACCGCCTCGGCCTCGGCGAGTGGGATCATGCCGATCGACAGCGTGCCGTCGGCGGTGCGGAGCCGCACCGTCCCCAACGCCCGGGACCGTTCGAAGAAGCTCTGACGCACCTCGACCCCGTTGACCTTGCGGAGCAGGATCTCCATCGACGACTCGGTGATCACCTCGTCGCGACGGGCGGCCCCACCGGCCGTCAGCCCCCAACGGGCCTTCGCGACGAGTCGCCGCGTCGCCAGGAATCGCGCGATCACCAACACCGCCAGCAGGAATGCCCATGGCCCGACCACGAACCAGGCCGGGACCGCCACGGCGGCGACCAGCAGCGCGGTGTTGCGGGTGTCGCGCAGGATCTGCGCGGCCGCGATGCGACGGTCGGGCTCGGCGACACGACTGTCGGCGTCGAGGACGAGGCGTTGCATGGTGGCCAACTCGTCGTCGTCGGTGCCGGGGACGTGCAGATCACCCTCCCCGATCGTGGGGAGCTGCACCCGACGGATCCCGAGCCGGCGCTCGATCGGATTGCGCCGCCAACGCACGGCCTGCACCCGATCGACGTTGGTCGAGCGGGAGGTGCGCGAGATCAGACCTGCAGTGCGGCGGAAGCCGCCGTCGCGGAAGGTCAGCGCCAGGTTCCACTGGGTGAGGATCACCTGCACGAGGTTGAGCGCCAGCCCGGCGACGATCGCCGCGACGACGGCGAACGGGATCAGCCACACGAGCGCACCCACCACCCCGTCGGTGTCGACCTCGGGGAGGTCGACGGGGAGCACGCCGGACAGGTCGTCGGCCACCGCGAACAGTGGAAAGAGCAGCGCCAGGCCGCCGAACGCGGGACGGGCCAGACCCGACTGCACCAGGCGGCCGACGTCGCGCTGTACGACCGTGAGCTCCGGCGGCGGGAGCACAGCGGGCCCGGCCGGATCGACGTCGGCGGCGGCGGCGGCGGCCAGATTGCGGTGTTCGGCCGTCACCCGCTGCAGCGCTTCGGCCACGGGGCGCTCCACGCTCTCGATCGTGAACTCCGCCTCGGACGCACCGGCGGTGTCGAGCGACACGCCGACGAGCCCGATCGCCCGGTGGAGAAAGCCCTGGTGGAGCGACACGCTCTGGACCCGGTCCAGCGGCACGGTCAGACGGTCGTCGCTGAGGATCCCCTTGGTCACCCGGAGCTCGCCGTCGGCCACCATGAAGGTGAAGCGCCACCACCCGAGCACGCCGATCGCCAACAGCACGAGGCCCGCGAACGGCACCAGCACCGCGAGGGCGACGAAGGGCAGGCCCCGCAGGAACACGACCATCACGAGCAGCTGGGCGATCCCGATCCGACGCAGCGCGGTGAGCGCGAGGAAGCCGACCGCCCAACGCGATTGACGCTGGGGAGCGCTGAGGCGGCCGAGGTCGTCGCTCACGGATCCGTCGACTCGTCGGCGGTGGCATCCGAGCGCTCGACGACGATGGTCTTCAACCGCTCGGCGTCCGCGATCGAGAGCCCGCTGATCCGCACGTCGGGCCCGGCGGTGTTGACCTTCACCGTGGCGATGCCGAGCGCCCGCTGCAGCGGGCCGCGCTCGATGCGGGCGTGCTGGATCCGGGCGAAGGGCAGCGTCTCGACCGATCGCACGATCACCCCGCGCCGGTACGACAGGTCGTGCCGACGGACCATCCACCCGGTGTGGCGGACCTCGAGGAGGGCGAGGCTTGCGGAGATCGCCACGACGAGCAGCACGCCGAGGGCGACGAGTCCCGCACCGAGGCCGATCCCGGCCGCGGCCACGCCCCCGACGACCGCGACGACGAGCCCGAAGGCCAGGTGGCCGAGGACGATCAGCCGGCGATGGGCAGGGTCGAGAGGACGGAAGGCGGCCGGGTCCAGCTGCGGCACGCCGTCCAGGTCGATCGGGTCGTTGGAGAATTCCACCGGCTCAGTCTGGCGGCTCGAACACCGCTAGCGGAGCAACAGCGGAACACCGGCCGCCACCAGTCCGCCGGCGACCAGCGCCAGCACCGCTCGGGCCGACAGGCGCCCGGCGTGGGTCGCCCCCAACGTCGAACCCAACAGCGCGCTCGGCACCAGAACCGCAGCGTGGCCCCACACGACGTTTCCGGCGACCGAGTGCCCGGCGGAGCTTGCGATCGAGCTCATCATCGCCGTCGCCGCCGTGGTGGCGGCGGCCCGATGGGGCACCAGGCGGCGCAGCCGACCGATGAAGGGCAAGGTGACCAACCCTCCGCCGATCGCGAACGTGCCGCCAAGGAAGCCGACCGCGACACCGCCGACCGGCATCCATCGCAGCGCGTGAGGGCGGGGGCCGCCGCTCGTGTCGTACCGGGTCGGCATGAACAGCACGAACCCCGCGAGCGCGAGCAACAGCACGCCGAGGAGGTCGATCAGGACGTCGCTGTCGATCCGGCCGGCGAGGAAGGTCCCGCACACGAACGCGGCGGGCACCGAGCCGAGGACGAACCAGCCTGCGGCGCGTCGGTCGACGAGGCCGGCACGGTCGTAGGTCCGGGCGCCGCCGATCCCGATCGCGGCGAGGGTCACTGCGCCGGTCCCGACCGCTTCCACGCCGTCGAGGTCGAACAGCAGCACCAGGCCGGGAATCAGGACGAACCCACCCCCGGCACCGATCACGGTGCCGTACGCGGCGACCGCCGCGCCGAACACGACGAGGGCGACGATCGTCAGCGGATCCACGGGCCGGTCCTGCGCATCGTCGGAGTTCTAGCGCGGCTCGGTCACCGAGCGGGCGCCATACTCTGCGGCATGGCTTCCAACGAGATCGGGCGGGTGCGTCCCGCCGTCACCCAGCTCCCGGCGTATCGGCCCGGGAAGGCCGCCGAGCAGGCCGAGGAGGAACACGGCATCAGCGACGCGATCAAGCTGGCCTCGAACGAGAATCCCTATGAGCCGGTCCCCGAGGTCGTCGACGCGATCCAGGCGGCCGCCAGCGGGGTCAACCGGTACTGCGACCACCGGGCGACCGAGCTCCGCGAGGCGATCGCCGAGTGGATCGCCGTCGACACCGACCAGGTCACCGTCGGGTGTGGATCCGTGGGACTGATCCAGCAACTCTTCCTCACCTATGTCGACGCCGGCGATGAGGTGGTGTCGCCGTGGCGTTCCTTCGAGGTGTATCCGATCGACACGATGCTGATGGGCGGGCGGCTGGTGTCGGTGCCGCTCGTCGACGGACGGTTCGACCTCGACGCGGTTGCGGCCGCCGTCGGCGACCGCACGAAGCTCGTGCTCCTCGCGACCCCGAACAACCCGACCGGTCCCGCCACCTCGACGACCGAGCTGCGCTCGCTGCTCGAGCAGATCCCACCGAGCGTCGTCGTCTTGATCGACGAGGCCTACCGTGAGTTCGTCGACCCGAGCTTCGGCGACCCGGTCACCGATTTGTTGCCGCACTTCCCGAACGTCGTCGTGACGCGGTCGATGTCGAAGGCGTACGGATTGGCCGGACTCCGCGTCGGCTATCTGGTCGGGCATCCTGCGGTCGTGGCCGAGGTCGACAAGACGCTGCTCCCGTTCGCGGTCAACGCCGTCGCACAGGCCGGTGCCCTCGCGGCGGTGCGGCATCGTGGCGCCTACCAACCGGCGATCGACCGCATCGTGGAGGAGCGTGGGCGGGTGGTCGCGGCCCTCACCGCCGACGGCTGGGATCTGTGGCCAACCCAAGCCAATTTCGTCTACCTCGAGCTCGGCGATCGGACCGAGGCCGTCCACCTCGAACTCGAGCGGCGCGGCGTCGTGACCCGGCCCTTCGCCGGCGAGGGGCTGCGGGTGACCATCGGTGCTCCGACGGAGAACGATCGGTTCCTCGCCGCGCTTCGCGACGCGATCGCCTGAGGGGGCGTTCAGCCGTCGAGGGTCCGTGCGAACCCGTTCAGCACCGCAACGACGTTGTCGCCGAGCGCTTCGGTGGCGTAGCCGCCCTCGAGCACCAGGACGGTCGGCAGGCCGATGGCGGCGAGGCGAGCACCCAGCTCGCCGAAGTCCGACGTGCGGAGCCGGAAGTGGGAGATCGGATCGTCCTCGAACGTGTCGAGCCCGAGCGACACGACCAGCGCCGTCGGTGCGTGATCGAGCAGCCAGTCCGCACCCTGTGCGAACGCATCGAACCACGCCGGAGCGTCGGTGCCCAGCGGGAGGGGGAGGTTTCGGTTGCGCTGTTCGCCTGCGCCGGCCCCGTGCTCGTCGGCGTGTCCGAGGAAGAACGGGAAGGCGTGTCGAGGGTCGGCGTGAATGTTGCACACGGCGACGTCGGCACGCTCGTAGAAGATGTCCTGGGTGCCGTTGCCGTGGTGGTAGTCGACGTCGAGCACCGCCACGTGCGCGTGCCCGGCCCGGCGGAGCGTCTGGGCTGCGATCGCTGCGTTGTTGAGGAAGCAGTAGCCGCCGAACTGGTCTCGCATCGCATGGTGGCCCGGAGGTCGGCACCGGGCGAACGCGACCGCCTCGCCGTCGGCAACCGCGGTCGCCGCCGTCGAAGCGATCGCGGCGCTGTCGTACACCGCATCCCAGGTCCCGGCGGTGATGGAGCAGTCCGCAGCGAACGAGTGGTACCCGAACTGGCCGTCGAGGTGCTCGGGGCGGACCGCTCGAGACCGTCGCGCCGGCCAGCCGAATCCCATGGCGGCCTCGGTGTCGCGGCCCGCGGCAGCCCATCGATCCCACGCATGGGCGAGGAAGGAGACGTACTCGGGGTCGTGGACCTCGTCGAGCAGACCCGCCGGCAGGGGTGCCGGGCGAGCGATCCGATGCTGCGTGGTCGCGTCGATCGCCCGGTCCACGTGGTCGGCGCGATCAGGCGACTCCCACGAGGGGACGAGACGCCCGCCGTCGAGTTCGAGACCGTGGTGGACACGGTGGGCGTCGGACCGGACGACGAGCATGGCGAGATCCTTCCAAACGGTGCGGACGCGGTGGGAACCGAGCGCATAGCGTGCGCTGCATGACCCATGACCTCAAGTTCGGCTGGCTGTCGCCGGTCATCGGCAACGCCGGCAGCGACCATCGGTCGATCGTGCTCTACCAGGAGGAGCACATCTTGCCGACCGCACTGCCGTACTTCGACAGCCTGTGGATCGCCGATCACTTCTACGGCTTCGACGCCCGTACCGACCCGTTCCTCGAGGCGTGGACCACGCTCACCTGGCTGGCCGCCAAGTTCCCCGACGTGACGCTGTGCCACCACGTGCTCGGCCACGGATACCGGCCACCGGCCCTCACCGCCAAGATGTCGGCGACCCTCCAGACCCTGAGCGGAGGCCGTTTCGTCCTGGGCATCGGCGCCGGCTGGCGCGGCGACGAGTACGCCGCCTACGGCTACGACTTCCCAAAACCGTCGGTGCGCTTCGCCGAGCTCGAAGAGCTGATCCAGATCTGTCGCCTGATGTGGACCGAGGATCACCCGACCTTCCACGGTGAGCACTTCACGATCGAGGACGCGAGTGCCCCGCCGCTGCCGGATCCGGTGCCGCGCATCTGCATCGGCGCATCGGGGCCCAAGGTGGGACTGCCACTGGTCGGTCGACAGGCCGACCAGTGGAACAGCTTCTTCCGCGGCGACGAGGACTGGAAGATGCGCCTCGACATCGTGCGCGATGCCGCGGTCGCCGCCGGCCGCGATCCGCTGGCGATCGAGGTGGGCACGACGGTCGAGCGGGCGCTTCCGACCACCGACGCCGAGAGCCAGGAGCTCCTCGATCACCTCTCGCATCTGCGCGAGCAGGAGATCACCCACTTCACGATGGACTTCGGCCATCCCCTCACCCCGGAGCACGTGCATCGCTTCGCAGAGCAGGTCATCGCCGTGATGCGGCCGGAGTGACCGAGGCGACCACCCGCCGCGGGCTCCCACCCGCGGTCTACGCCCTTCTCGCGACGTCGTTCCTGACCTCGTTCGCGACGGTCGGTCAGATCACCATCCTCGGCAAGCAGGTCTTCGACATGACCGGCCGGGAGCTCGACCTCGGCCTGCTCGGGCTGGCGGAGTTCCTCCCGCTCGCCCTCGCCGCTCCGTTCACCGGCGCGCTGGCCGACCGGCTCGACCGCCGTCGGGTGTTCGCGTTCGGCATCGTCGGCGAGGTCGCCACCTCGCTCGGGCTGTTCTGGTACGTGTCGACCGATCCGAGCGCCGTGGCCCCGATCTTCGGTCTCGTGGTCGTCTACGGCTTCGCCCGCTCGCTGGCGAGCCCTGCAGTGCGTGCGTTGGCGATCGACGTCGCCCCGCCCGACCAACTGGAGCGGGTCATCGCCTTGCGGTCGGTGGCGTTCCAGGCCGGTGGCATCGTCGGGCCGGTCGCAGCCGGGTTCTTCTTCGTGGCCGACATCGCCCTGCCCTATGCGATCAGCGCCGGGGCCTACGTCGCCGCCGCCGTGCTGATCTCGTCGATCCCCAGGCTGCCGACCCGTCGCCTCGCCACCCGCGGTGGGGTCCAGGCGCTGCGCGATGCGATGGACGGCCTTCGGTTCATTCGGCGTCAACCGGTGATCTTCGGGGCGATCAGCCTCGATCTGTTCGCCGTGCTCCTCGGCGGGATCATCGCCTTGCTGCCGGCCATCGCCGAAGAGCGGTTGGGGGTCGGTGCGGTCGGACTCGGCGGCCTGCGAGCAGCGATCAGCGCGGGCGCGGCGACGATGGCGATCACCCTGTCCATCCGGCCGCTGCGGCGCCATGTCGGCAAGACCCTGCTCGGTGTCGTCGGCGCGTTCGGCGTGCTGCATCTCGCCATCGCATTCACGACGGCCTACGCGATCGCCTGTGTGCTGTTCTTCTTCGCAGCCGCACTCGACTCGGTGTCGGTGTTCATCCGCGCGACGCTGATCCCGCTCGCCACGCCGGAGGACATGCGCGGGCGCGTGCTCGCCGTCGAGAACGTCTTCATCGGCGCATCGAACGAGATGGGTGCGGTCGAGTCCGGGGTCACCGCGGCGATCTTCGGGCTCGTCGGTGCGATGGTCTTCGGCAGTGTCGGCACGCTCGTCGTGGTGGCGGCGTGGTGGCGCTGGTTCCCCGCGCTGCGCGACGTCGATCGCTTCGACGAGGTTCGGGCGACATAGTTTGGACGCGGCGCCGCGGCCCGCGAGACTCTGGCGTTCCACGAACCCGGGAGATCACCAATGTCCGACGCCCTCGCACCCTTCCGCCTCGACGGCAAGGTCGCCGCGCTCACCGGTGCCAGCAGCGGCATCGGGAAGGCGACCGCCGAGCTGTTCGGCTCGGTCGGCGCCTCGCTGATCCTCGGCGACATCGACGAGGCGGGCGCCGAGGCGACCGCCGAGGCGATCCGCGACGCCGGCGGCGATGCGATCGCGCAGCGCTGCGACATCACCGTGAAGGCGGACAGTGAGGCGCTCGTCGCCCGCGCCGTCGCCGAGCACGGCCGCCTCGACGTGATGGGCAACATCGCCGGCGTCCCCCACAACCAGATGATCGCCGACGTGACCGAGGAGGAACTCGATCGCATGCTGGCGATCAATCTCAAGGGTCCGTTCTTCGGCGTGCAGGCGGCACTCGGGCAGATGATGAGCCAGGACACCGGCGGTTCGATCATCAACGTGGCGTCATCGGGCATGGATTTCGCCGCCCCCACCCTGTCGGTGTACGCCATGACCAAGGCGGCGGTCGCCAGTCTCGGCCGCACGGCGGCCATCGAGGGCGCCTACAAGAAGGTTCGCGTGAACACGATCGCTCCCGGGGCGACGATCACCGCCTTCACCGAGGTGTCGGTCACCGACGACGACGGCACCGTCAACCAGGAGGCGCTCGACGGCAAGATCAAGATGCTCACCGGAGCGTCGCCCATGCAGATGATCGGTGAGGCCGACGACCAGGCAAACCTCATCCTGTACCTCGCCTCCGACGCCGCGAAGTTCGCAACCGGACAGATCTGGCGCTGCAACGGCGGCGCGCCGATGGTCTGGTGAGCATTCATCCGGTGCGGCCCTAGCCTCGCCGGATGGCCATCTTCTTGAGCCTGCTGACGGCGGCGTCCTTCGGCACGGGTGACTTCCTCGGTGGCCTCGCCGGCAAGCGGATGCGCGTGGCGCAGGTCGTCGCGGTCTCCCACCTCGTCGGGCTCGTCGGCATCACCCTCGCGTCGCTCGTGCTCGCCGAGCGCTTCGCGGCGGGCGATCTCGTGTGGGGCGCGCTGGGAGGGGCGGCGGGCGGAACGGGCATCGCGCTGCTCTACCGCGGGCTCGCGCGGGGACCGATGGGCGTCGTCGCTCCTCTGACGGCCATCACCTCGGCGGCCGTCCCGTCGCTCTGGGGCGTGATCGTCAACGGCGACCGCCTCGGGACGCTCGCCTGGCTCGGCGTCGCCGTCGCGCTCGTGGCCATCGGGCTGGTCAGCTGGTCGCCGGGGGAGGGGGCTCGCCTCACCGCGCGGGCGATCGCCGAGGCGCTGCTCGCCGGCGCCGGCGTCCGGGTTGTTTTAGTGGGGCAGGACCAAACCGCCAACCACCACGCGCCCGGGCCGAGCGTCGCGGCACGGCGACAGTCCACCAC
>JBCCWI010000145.1:0-10114 GCA_039193795.1 Actinomycetota bacterium
CCGTCGACCTCGATCATCGACGGCCCCTCGACCACGTCGCGCTCCCACGAGAGGTCGTTGCGGATCAGCTCGACGGCCCCGCCGGCCAGCTCTGTGCCGTCGGCGGTGAGGGGTTGGGCGAAGATGATCGTCGGGATCCCGCAGCAGTTTCCGTCGGACTTCCACAGCAACCAGATCGTTCCGTCGGTGTCGACGAACGTGCTCGGGTCGATCGACCCGCCGAGGTCGAGGGTGCACACGAGCGGCTCGGTCGAGTCGTCGACATAGGGGCCGGCCGGATGATCGGCGACCGCGACCGAGATGCACTGGCGGCCCGAAGCGGTGTGGCGGGTCGTGTAGTGCAGGACGTAGGTGTCGTCGACCGCCGTGATCGACGGCGCCCACACGTGGTGCGGCTCCGACCACGCCGGCAACTCCGGCAGCGCGTCACCGACGAGTTCGCCGCCGCCATCACCGTAGGAGACGAGGACCGGCACGTTCATGAACATCGTGTTGGTCGCGTAGGCGTAGATGTCGCCGTCCTGGGGCAGCAGGTACGGGTCGGCGAAGTCGCCGTCGAACGTCGGCGTGCCGTCGCTCGCCAGACGACCCGCCGCTGCCCGACCACCACGGCCGCCGGCCGATTGGGGACGCTCGGAGGCCGGGGCGACCGTGGTCGTCGTCGAGACGACCGGCTCCTCGGTCACGACCGGCAGCGGAGTCGTCGTGCTCGACGACTCGGGCGGTTCGATCAGCTCGACCACGATCGGCGCCACACGGGCGGCCATCGCGGACTCGACCGCGACGACAGAACCACCACAGGCGGCGGCGACCACGGCCAGGGCGATCACGGGAACGACTCGGGGCAGGTGTCGTTGCATGCCGACGAGCCTCTCGACCCCAGGTGAGCGTTTCCCAAGCCGAACATGAGCGATTCGTTAGGAGTCGGGGCGAAAAGCACGAACGGCGCCCCGGAGGGCGCCGTTTCGATGGCTCGGGGAGGAGGACTTGAACCCCCAATGTCTGGACCAGAACCAGATGTGTTACCAATTACACCATCCCCGAAGGATGCGCCCGAGGGCTTGGAGAAGGGTAGCGGGATCAGCTTCGGCCGACACTGCCGTCATCCGACACTTCCCAGCCAATTGTCGACCCGCCGGTAGCCCAGGATCCGACCGAGGCTGACCGCCGCGGTCTCCCGGAGCAACTGACGGATCGACGAACTTCCATCCGTCGACGACACCGTCGCCTCGAGGCCGACCTCGTCGGCGATCTGGGTGAGCCGGAGGGCGTGGTACGGATCCGAGACGAGGATCACCGAGTCGAGATCGCGCAGCCGGAGCTGGCGGGCGGTGGCCGCCAGCTGCTCCCAGGTCGACGCGCCGTCGGTGATGACCAGCAGCGCCTCATCGGGGATGCCGGCGTCGCGCAGATAGGCGTACCCGGCGAACCCCTCGGTGAAGCGATCGCCCGGCAGGTTCGAACCGGTGGTGACCACGATCGGCGCTAGGCCCTGCCGCCAGAGCTCCTCGGCGTGGTCGAGGCGGCCGGCCAGAACCGGCGAGGGCTCACCGTCGTACTGCGCCGCGCCCAGCACGACGATCGCGTCGGCGGCTTCGCGGTCGTCGGCGCCGGAAGCCACCAGCACCTGGATGAAGGTGACACCGACGTAGAGCGTGCCGAGACCGACGATGATGACCGCGGTCCGAGGCGACCACAGCAGGTCGAAGACTCGCCGCAGTCGCTGCCTCATGTCAGTCCAGCCGCTCCCGGGCGGCTCGGAGTCGGCTCAGGCACTCGTCGCGGCCGAGCAGTGTCATCGCCTGCCACAGCGGAATCCCCGCACCCCCGCCGGTCAGCGCGACTCGGACGGGTGCCTGCGACATCACGCGGGCGTCGAGCTCCTCGGTGAGGGCGTTGCCGACCCCCATCACGGTCGCCTCGATCCGCTCGGCGTCGTCGAACGTGTCGTCGGCGAGCGCGGCGATCACGTCGTCGAGCACGCGGTCGGCGGCACGCCCTTTCACCATCGCCTTGGTCCACGACTTCTCGTCGTAGTCGGCGGGGCGGGCGAAGAGCCAGGTCAGCCAACCGGCGGCCTCGGTGAGGGTCGAGATGCGCTGCTGCACCTCCGGCGCCAGCGCCTCCACGACGGCGGGGTCGTAGGCGTCGGCGGCCCACGGCACGTCGTCGCCGGTCAGCCACGGCTCGGCGGCGACGACGAACTCGGCCGGCGTCAGCGCCTTGATGTACTCGGCGTTGATGTGACCGAGCTTCTGGAGGTCGAACATCGCCGCCGACTTGTTGACGGTCTCGAGCGAGAACAACTCGACGATCTCGTCGATCGGCCGCACCTCGACCTCGTCGGGCGGGCCCCAGCCGAGAAGCGCCAACGCGTTGAGCATCGCCGCCGGCAGGTATCCCTCGTCGCGAAACGACGCGAGGGCGACCGAATCGCGCCGCTTCGACAGCTTCTTGCGCTGCTCGTTGACCAGCAGAGGCAGGTGGGCGTAGGTGGGCTTGTCGCCGTAGCCGAGGGCGTCCCACAGCAGCATCACCTTCGGTGCCGTGTTGAGGAGATCCTCGCCGCGGATCACATGGGTGATGCCCATCTCGTGATCGTCGACGGCGTTGGCGATCAAGAAGACGGGGCTGCCGTCGCCCCGCCGGATCACGAAATCCTCGATCGTCTCGTGGGCGACCTCGACCCGGCCGCGCACGACGTCGTCGATCACGGTCATGCCGTCGTCGGGTGCCCGGAAGCGAACGACGACCCCGGGACCGTCCTGCACGTCGCGGTCGCGCGACCAACCGTGGTAGCCGCCCTTCAGACCGGCCTCCTCGTTGCGCGCCTCGATCTGCTCGGCGCTGAGGTCGCAGTAGTAGGCGTGGCCGGAGTCGAGCAGCTGCTGCACCGCCGCCATGTGCTGATCGAGCCGTTCGGACTGGAAGTACGGGCCCTCGTCCCAGTCGAGGCCGAGCCACCGCAGCGGCTCGGTGATGGCGTCGATGAACTCCTGGGTGGTCTTCTCCGCATCGGTGTCCTCGACGCGCAGCACGAAGGTGCCGCCGGTGTTGCGGGCGTACAGCCAGTTGAACAGCGCCGAGCGGGCGCTGCCGACGTGCAGGAAACCGGTGGGGGCCGGAGCGAAACGGACGCGGGGAGCACTCACAACGGCGAGGCTACCGGCGCCTGGGCGGGCCGGAGGTGTCGCTCCCGGACCGCTCGTTGGTCGTTGCGGGGTGGGCTATTCGCCGTCGGACAGGGCCGCGCGCCAGTCGTTCTGCACGGCGACGCGGGCGGCGGCCGTCGGCTGGCGAAGCCAGGCCTCGTCGACCCGGTCGGCGATCTCACGAGCGGCGAAGTAGTGCACCGTCGTGTGATGCACCTCGGCGAACAGGTCCTTGCGCAGCTCGACCAGTTCGTCGGGAGCATCGCCCAGGAAGCCGTAGGCGAGCAGCCCGAGCTCGACGTCGTCGCGCACCGGCGCCCGGCCGAACAACGACGCCCGCCGGAGCCCGACGGCGACCGCACCTTCGATGGCGTCGGCACCGTGTTCGCCGGCGGTGAGAACGAGATCGTCCCGGAACGCCTTCGCGAGCTTCAGCACATAGCCCTGGTCCGGGCCCTGGTTGCCAAGGGCACGACCGGTCGGATGGGGCGCGCCGATGGTCTCGCCGGGACGCTCCGCCCGCCACGAGTCATCGCGTCGGGGCGGCGACTGGTAGTGCTTGGACTGGGTCGGGTCGGTGGGCACTCGGGACGGGGCAGCCATGGAACAGAGCGTAGCGAGATCGCCTCGACGATCGAAGCCACGCGAAGATCACGAGATGACCGGTCCCGCGCCGCTCGCCGGCATCCGCGTGCTCGACGACACCGACCTGCGCGGCGCGCTGTGCGCCCGCCTCCTGGCCGACCTCGGCGCTGATGTGCGGCGCCTCCGCCATCCAGACGATGACGGCTCGCCCGCCGACCGCTTCCGCAACGCCCGCAAACGATCGGTCGACGCCGGCGCGATCGGCCCGGGCGACGTCGACGTCTATGTCGAGAACCGCGGCCCGAACGCGTCACTCGATCGCGATGCGCTGACCGCCGACCATTCCGGCCTGATTCACGTCGCCCTCACCGACCTCGGTCTCTCAGGCGAACGCGCCGGCTGGCACCTCGAACCCCTCCCCGCCCTCGCCGCATCCGGGGCCCTCCATGCGGCGGGCTTCCCGCACCTTCCGCCAACGGCGATCCCGGGTTACCTCGCCCACGACTGCGGCTCGGTCCACGGCGCGCTCGGGGCGGTCACCGCGCTCCTCGAACGGTCGCGCACCGGCCACGGGCAGCGGATCGAAGTGAGTGCGCAGGAGGCGGCGATCGGTGGGCTCGTGCCGTGGACGGTGATCGTGCCCGACTATCTCGACGTCAACCCGTTCCTGCCCGTCGAGGGGACCCGATCCGCCGACGGCCTCTATTACGTGCTGCCGTGCGCCGACGGCCACATCCGGACGGTGCTGGCATCAGGACGGGACTGGGAGCTGTTCGTGCAGCTCTTGGGGACCCCGGACGAGCTCGCCGGCCCCGAGTGGAAGCAGCTCGCCCACCGAGGCATGAACACCCCGCTCATCCGCGAGGTCGCAGCCCGTCAGCTCGCCGACCGCACCCGCGCCGAGCTCTACGCGGCCGCCGAACCGCTCGGCATCCCCCTCGGCATGGTGCAGACGCCACTCGAATACGTCGCCCACCCCCAGACCACGGCGCGCCGGCCCTTCACCGACGGCATCGCCCATTCGGTGTGGAACTTCTCGGTCACCCCCTGCCCCGCCCTGGGCGACACGACCGAGGCGGAACCGCGAACGTTCCCGACTCCCAGCGGCGCACCGGCCGCCCTGCCGCTCGCCGGGATGCGGGTGGTCGAATTCGGCGTCGCCGCCGTGGTGCCCGAATGCGCGTGGATGCTGAGCGAACTCGGGGCCGAGGTCGTCAAGATCGAGTCGGCCGGGAAGATGGACAACCTGCGCTTCATGGGACTCGGCGACCCCGACAAGGCGTTCGGCTTCAACGCCGAGGCCCGCGGTCGGGCCGGTGTCACCCTCGACCTCACCTCCGAGGAGGGCCGCCGCCTCGCCCGCGAGCTGTGCCTCGCCGCCGACATCGTCGCCGAGAACAACCGCGGCGGGATGATGGCGAAGCTCGGCCTCGACCACACCGACCTCCGGGCCGAGAAGCCGGAGCTGATCTATGTCGCCTCCCAGGGCTACGGCCGCGGCGGACCGATGGGCGACAAGAAGGCCTACGGGCCGCTCAACGCCGCGTTCGCCGGTATCCACCTGCTCTGGAGCCACCCCGACGGCCCCTACCCGTCGGGCACCTCGCTCAACCACCCCGACCACATCGCCGGCAAGATGCTCGCCACCGCGGTCCTCGCTGCGATCGATCATCGGGAGCGCTCCGGCGAGGGCCAGTTCATCGAGCTCAGCCAGGCCGAGGCGGGGGTGTACCTCCTCGGCGAGCAGTACCTCGCCGCCATCGAGACCGGTGTCGAGCCGACCAACCTCGGCAACCGCCACCTCGGCCAGGCACCGCACGGCGTGTACCCATGCGCCGGCGACGACGCGTGGATCGCGATCGCGGTCGCCGACGACGCCGCCTGGACGGCGCTGGAACGTACGGCCGGCTGGGACCCCGACCCGACCCTCACGTCGGGCGCCGCCCGACTCTCCCGGGTCGACGAACTCGACGCCCGACTCCGCGAGTGGACCACCGAGCACGACAAGAACGACCTGGCAGCGAGCCTCCAGGCGGCCGGCGTGTCGGCCATGCCGGTGATGGGGCCGCTCGATCATCTCGCCGACCCGCACCTCCTTGGCCGGGCGGCGTTCGACGAGATCGAGCATCCCGTCGCCGGCGACGAACATCACATCGCCAACCCCACCCGCTTCTCCCGCACCCCGACCCGCACCGCCGGACCGGCGCCGTGCCTGGGCGCCGACACCCATCGCATCCTGCGGGCGTGGTTGGGTCTGGACGACGCCGAGCTCGAGCGACTCGACGGGCTCGGCGCCACCCGCTGACTCAGAAGCCGGGCGCGACCACCGGCTTCACCTCCGCGATCTCGCGGTGGGTGACGATCTCGTCGACCAGTCCGTAGGCGACGGCGTCGTCGCCGCGCACGATGTAGTCGCGTTCGATGTCGGCGGAGATCTTCTCGATCGACTGGCCGGTGTGGTCGGCCAGCACCTCCTCGATCCGGCGGCGGCTGTACGCCATCTCCTCCATCTGGATGGCCATGTCGGACGCCTGACCCTGCGACCCACCGTGGGGTTGGTGGATGAGGACCCGCGCGTTCGGGAGGATGAGGCGCTTGCCCGGCGCACCGGCGGCCAGCAGGACGGCGGCGGCCGAGGCCGCCTGACCGACACAGATGGTCGAGACGTCGGGCCGGATGAACTGCATCGTGTCGTAGATGCCGAAGGCGTCGGTGACCGATCCGCCGGGGCTGTTGATGTAGAGGCTGACGTCCTTGTCGGGGTCCTGAGATTCGAGGTGGAGCAGCTGGCCGATCACCAGGTTGGCGCTCTGGTCGTCGACCTGGGTGCCGAGGAAGACGACGCGGTCGGCGAGCAACCGGGAGTACAGATCGAAGCTGCGTTCGCCGCGGCTGGTCTGTTCGAGGACGGTGGGGACGAGGTAGCCGGCGTTCATCGGAGCTCCGATCATGTCAATACGCAACCATTTGATTGCGCTTCATCAGTCAATCACCGAGACCCGCAACACGCAACCTCATGATTGCGTTATCATGATCCACATGACCGAGCGCACCGTCACCCGTGAACGCACCGTCCCCGCCGAGCCCGACGAGGTCTGGCACGCCATCACCACCGATGACGGCCTCGGCGCCAGCATCGATCCGGTGCCCGGCGGAACGGTCGAATCGTGCGACCACGACCAGCCGGGCCGGGTCGGGGCCGTAGAGTTCGTGAGCCCACCCTCGCGGCTGCGCTACCGCTGGTGGCCCGTCGACGAGCCCGACCAGGTCAGCACCGTCGACATCACCCTCGAACCGGTCGAGACCGGCACCGTCGTGACCGTCGTCGAGCAGCTCGTGCTCGCCCCGATGACCGCGCCCCAGGCGTCGGCTCGGGGACCGATGGCGATGGCGGCATGACCGTCTTCGCGGCGATCGCCGACGACAACCGTCGGGCGATCTTCGACCTCCTCGTGCGCGACGGCTCCGGCACCGCGACCGTGCTCGCCTCGACGGTCGGCATCACCCGACAGGCTGCAGCGAAGCACCTGACGATCCTCGCCGACGCGGGCCTGGCGACCAGCGAGAGGGTCGGCCGCGAGACCCGCTTCCGCCCGGTGCCCGACGGGCTCGGCCCACTCCGGGGCTGGATCGACGCCACCGCCACGGCCTGGGACCGCCGCCTCGACGGGCTGGCCGATCGCTTCGATCGCTGACCGACGCCTCAGTCGAGCGCGTCGCGAAGCCCGCGGATGTGCCGAGGCATGATCCCGCAGCAACCCCCGACGATCGTCGCACCGGCATCGATCCACGACGTCACGAACTCGGTGTAGCCGCCGTCCTCGATGTCGTGGCGGTGCGTCATCAGGTACTCGTTGGCGGCATACCCCTCGGGCTTGTCGTCGAAGGCGTTGGCGTAGGCGCCGATCCGGATCGTCTCCGGCAGTCGCGCGCGAGCCTCGGCGACCGCGGCGCGCATCACCTCGGGCTGGGAGCAGTTGAACAGCACGGCGTCGACGTCCGACTCGACCATCGCAGCGGCGAAGGCGGCGATCGACTCCCCGGATCGCAGATGCGGCGAGTCGACGTGCTCGACGACGCCGGCCGGACCACCGCCATCCTCGAGGGTGGCGGAGATCCACACCGGTTTGCCGTGCCGCCGAGCCGAGGTGGCGGACGCGACCGCCTCGGCGACCGACCCCTGCGTTTCGGCGACGAACAGGTCGACGTGGGGCGCGAGCGCATCGGTGACCCGGTCGAGCAGGGCGGGCGCCCGCCCGGGATCGAACTTCTCGGGCTCGTAGGAGCCGAACAGCGGCGGCACGGAGCCGGCCACGACGATCGGCCGATCGGCAGCGTCGGCCACCGACCGGGCCAGCCGACCGGAGAGATCGGTGAGCTCCTCCAGGAGATCGTCGAGCCGATCGCCCAGATGGAACGGCACGACCGCGTAGTTGTTGGTGATGACGACGTCGGCACCGGCGTCGACGAAGTCCTGGTGCACCCGCTGGACCCACTCCGGCGACTCGATCAGCGCCAGCGCCGACCATTCCGGTTGACGGAAGGGCGCGCCGGCCTCGTCGAGTGCCTTGCCCATCCCTCCATCGAGGAGGGTGATGTCAGTCATCGGCGTGGAGCAGCCCGTACACCAGCGAGTCGACGAGCGCCTGCCAGGACGCCTCGATGATGTTCTCGCTCACGCCGATCGTCGTCCATTCACGGGTGCCGTCGGTGGAGTCGAGCAGCACGCGGGTGATGGCGCCGGTGCCCTTGCCGGTGTCGAGCACCCGCACCTTGAAGTCGGTGAGGCTGATCCGAGCCAACGCCGGGTAGATCTCGCCCAGCGCGTTGCGCAGTGCGGCGTCGAGGGCGTTGACGGGGCCGTTGCCCTCCCCCACCGCGAGGTGGCGGGTGTCGTCGACCCAGAGCTTGACCGTCGCCGACGTCTCCACGTCGACGGCGACATCGTTCCAGAGCCGGGCGTTGGTACCCGACCGGTGGTCGGTGTCGACCGCGAACGACTCCAGCCGGAAGAACGGCTGCTCCCAGCCGGCGGCGCCCCGCATGAGGAGTTCGAGCGAGGCGTCGGCCGCTTCGAAGTGATAGCCCTCGTGCTCGAGTCGCTTGAGGGTGTCGATGACGTCGCCGACCGTCTTGCCGTCGAGCTCGATGCCGAGCGCCTCGGCCTTCATCTCCAGGGTCGAACGACCGGCCATCTCCGACACCAGAACGCGAGTGCCGTTCCCGACCGCCGACGGGTCGACGTGCTCGTAGGCGTCGCTCGCCCGACTCAGGGCCGAGGTGTGGAGCCCGGCCTTGTGGGCGAAGGCCGTCGAGCCGACATAGGGCTGCTGCGGATCGACCGAGAAGTTCACCAGCTCGGCCACGTGATGGGCGACCGACGTCAGGTTGGCGAGCCGACCCTGGGGCAGGCACCGGATGCCCATCTTGAGCTCGAGGTTGGCCATGATCGGCACGAGATCGCAGTTGCCGACCCGCTCGCCGTAGCCGTTGATCGTGCCCTGCACCTGGGTGGCGCCTGCCCGGACGGCGGCAAGGGCGTTGGCGACGCCGCAGCCGGTGTCGTTGTGGAGGTGGATGCCGACCTGGCAGTCGACGTGGTCGACGACCGCGCCGACCGCGGCCTCGACGTCGGGTGGCAGCGTGCCCCCGTTGGTGTCGCACAGCACGACGGCTTCCGCCCCGGCCATCGCCGCCGCCTCGACCACCCGCAGGCTGAATTCGGGGTTGCGCTTGAAGCCGTCGAAGAAGTGTTCGGCGTCGAAGAACACCCGCTTGCCCTGGGCGACCAGGTACTCGACGGAGTCGGCCACCATCGCCACGCCCTCGTCGAGCGTCGTCTTCAGCGCTTCGGTGACGTGGTAGTCCCAGCACTTCCCGACGATGCAGACGACGTCGGTGCCGGCGGCCACGAGGTTGGCGAGCGTCTGGTCGCTGTCGACCTTGCCCTTGGCCCGCCGGGTCGAGCCGAACGCCACGAAGGTCGACGTCTCGAGGTCGAGCTCGGTCTTGGCCCGCTCGAAGAACTCGTCGTCTTTGGGGTTGGCGCCGGGCCAGCCGCCCTCGATGAAGGCGACGCCGAGCCGGTCGAGTTGTTCGGCGATGCGCAGCTTGTCGTCGACGGTCAGCGAGATGCCTTCGAGCTGACTGCCGTCGCGCAGGGTCGTGTCGTAGATGTCGACCGCGGTCGGCCAGGACGGGTCATGAACCGGAACGCGATCGATCGTGCTCATGACGCGAGTTCGTTCCAGTGCGTGTACTTGTCGTTCTTGCCCCGCACGAGGTCGGCGTAGGCGTCGGCCAGCACCTTGGTGGCGGGGCCGGGGCACGGCACCGGGCGGTCGTCGACCGAGTTGACGGCCGAGACCTCGGCGGCG
>JBCCWI010000146.1:0-10059 GCA_039193795.1 Actinomycetota bacterium
GATCCGCTCCAGGATGTCGGCCATGTCGGCGAGCTGGCGCGTCAGATCGGCCTGGTTGCCCTCGAGCACACTGATCCGGTTCATCAGCTCGTCGTTGGTTGGGTACGGCCGGCCGTGGATCAGCGACCAGATCTCCTCGACGTCTTTGCGCAGGTACTCGGCGACCCGGTCGAAGCGGTCGTCGCTGGGCCGGTTCTCACCGGTCTCCCAGCGGGCGTAGCCGGACTGTGAGACGGTGAGGAACTCGGCGGCGTCGATCTGCCTCCACCGCCGCCGGGTGCGTTCGTCTTCGAGCATCTGCCCGAACGCTCGGTGGGGATGGCTCTCTTCGTAGGACGTCATGGAGGTGCGCTCTCCGATCGACTGGTGCTCGTCCGTCACTTCGCCCGCGGACATGCGCCACAACCATAACTGCTGGTGGGGGCGCTCTCACGTACTCTCCGCGGTCCTGGTGTCGGACGGGCACGAGCAGTGTTCAGTAGGTCACGGGTGACAGCGCACTAGAACTCATTGTATGATCAATCGCTATGAGCGCGCATACCGCACTTCCGCCCCCCGACCAGGACGAGACCGTGATCGGCATCACCGAGGCCGCCACCATGCTCGACTGCAGCGCCGCGCACGCCCGCCGGCTCGCCAGCCGCGGTGAGCTCCCCGGGCTGATCGGCACCCTCGGCCGGGGCTACAAGGTCCACCGCGGCGCGCTTCGCCTCTGGATTGCCCGCGGTCTCGAGCAGGTCACCGCCTGATGCGGATGATCCAGCTCTCACCTGGCGTGGGAGCGAAGCTCCGAACGATCACCGTGCCCGGCCGCGGCCGGACCCTCGCGGTGTCGATCCACCTCAAGCGGGTCCGCGTCCAGAGGTCACCGCACCCGAGCGTCGCTGACGAGGTCCACGAGGACGTCGAGCTCGTGCTCGCTCTGCCGTTCATGCGGCACCTCATGACCGCTCTCGTCGGCGCCGACATCGAAGCCGACCGCTTACTCCAGGACGGTCAGGGTCGGAGCACGGAGGCCGAAGGTGCCTGACCCTGTGAACCGGCGCGCTCGCCGCGGCAGCACTGGCCGGCCGCCCGGGTCGCGGTCGCTGATCCCGATGCTGGAGAAGGACCTCCAGCAGCAGATCATGGACTTCGCCGAGATGAACGGCTGGCTCCGGATGCACCAGCTCCCCGCCCGCACCGGCACCGGTGGATGGGCGACAGCCGTGCAGGGCGACGTCGGGTTCCCCGATCTCGTGCTGGTCCGCCCTCCCCGCATGATCGTCGTCGAGCTCAAGCAGGACGGCCGCTACCCGGGCCCCGAGCAGCGCGTCTGGCTCGAAGCTCTAGCCGAGGTGCCCGGCATCGAGACTGGTGTCTGGCGGCCGAAGGACTGGCCCCAGATCGAGGCCGCTCTCAGACGGGATCCGCGCGCTGACTCGTATGAGTCGCGATCATCAGGCGAGGGGGCGCCTGCCGCCTGACGCGAGAGAGCCCCGACCCTCTACGGCCGGGGCCCCTCTACCCCACTTCACGCCAACCGGAGAGATCCGATGACGCACGGGCGGCTCTGTGCATGGTCATCGTACCTCGCCGGTGTGGCACCGCCAGAACGCCCGTTCCCCACCATCCGCACTGGAGCCACCACCCGATGACCAACCACAGGAGCGCACCGTGAGCTACCGGCTCTCCGATCTCGTGATGCGCGTCACGTTCCCCCGCCGCAAGCCGACATCACCGCAGTCCCGCAAGCTCGTCATGTGGTCGCTCGCTGGCCGAGCGAACGACGACGGCACCTCGGCCCGGCCGGCGAAGAGCACGATCGCCCAGGAGGCGTCGCTGAGCCCACGGCAGGTCGGCCGGGTGCTCGCCGGGCTCGTCGAGGATGGGTTCCTCGAGGTCGAAGCGGACGCCACCCACAACCGGCCGACGACGTACCGGGTGGTCGTCGAGGCCGTCACGGCGCTGGGCGAGGGTGGACATGATGTCGCCCCCGAACCCGGCACGGAGGGAGGACACGATGTCACCCCAGAGGGGGGACACCATGACACCCCCGAACCTGCAGGGGTGACACCAGATGTCACCCCAGGGAGGACACCACATGTCACCCCAGGGGTGACACCAGATGTCCACCGACTCGGTCAGACACTCGATCCGACACTCGATCCCGCGCGCGGTGACGCGCGCGACGAAGGAACCGAGGTCACCCCTCAGCTCGCGTTGGTCACCGAGCAAGCCCCCGCGACGAAGGTCTCGTTCGACGAGATGTGGGCGCTGTACCCGCGACGCCACGCGCGCGCGGCGGCGGAGAAGGCGTGGGGGAAGTGCACGCCAGCGGAGCAGCGCTCCGCCGTCGAGTTCCTCGCAGCGGCCGGTCCGGTCATCGCGGCGACGGACCCTGCGGTGATGCGTGCCCGCCGGCAGTTCATCCCGCACGGTGCGACGTGGATCAACCAGCGCCGCTGGACCGACGAGATCACCCCCGTCGAGCAGGCCCACGAGTGGATGGGCACCACCCCGCAGCGCCCGGACCCACGACAACCGCAACCGGGCCGGGTCGTCAGCCCGCTCCGGGCTCCCACGGCTGAGGTCGTGTTCAGCGACGAGGACCTCGCTGGGGGGTCGTCGTGGTAGCCGGCACGAACCGTCAGCACCCGTTCTGGCCGGAGGCCGACGAGAAGGCACTGCTCGGCGCGCTGTTCCTCAAGGCCAACCTGCTCGACTCGGTCCGGTCCGAGGTGCCCGTCGAAGCGTTCGGGCATCCCCGCACGCGGGACACCTACGAGCAGATCCTCCGAGCGGACGAGGAGGGCAAGGCGATCGACCCGGCCTCGATCGGGGAGCGCCTCGCCCGGGCTCGCGGGATCGAACGCAAGGACGGCATCGCCTGGTGCATGGAACTCCAGGAGTCCTGCGGGGCGACCAGCCGGGCGCCCGAGTACGCGGCGACGGTGCTGGAGTGGTACGACATCCGCCGGCTTCGCAACGTCCGCGGTGAGCTCGAGCGGCTCGAAGACGCACCATCCGGGGAGACCCTCGACGAGGTCCGCTCCGGGATCGCCGAGCGCCTGGAGGAGATCGAGCGCTCCAGGTTCGGGGCCCGGCTCTACCGGCCGGAGTCCCTCACCGAGTTCCTCGCTAGCACCCCCCGGGACTACGACTGGGTGATCCCCGGCCTGTTGGAGCGGAAGGACCGGATGATGGTCGTCGCCGGTGAGGGCGGCGGGAAGAGCTACCTGCTCCGCCAGCTCGCGTTCGCGGCGGCCGCGGGTCTGCACCCGTTCGGGGGTCGCCGGTACACACCCAGGAACGTGCTCCTCATCGACCTCGAGAACGGCCGGAAGACCATGGCCCGTGTCTTCGAACGGTTCTGGGAGACCGCCGCGAACCTCGCCCGGGCCGACTGGGACCCGGATCGGATCACGATCCTGCACCGCCCCGAGGGCTGCAACGTGCTCACGATCGAGGACCGGGCATGGCTCCGGCAGGTCTGCCAGACCGTGCTCCCGGACCTGATCGTCGTCGGTCCGCTCTACAAGCTGTGGGCCCCGTCCGGGAACCGTGCCGGTGACGGTGGTGAGGACGACGCCCGCCGCGTCGCCGGGGTCCTCGACGAGATCCGCGAGACCGTCGGCTGCGCTGTGGTGATGGAGCACCACGCAGCGAAGGGCGGCGGGTTCGGCCGGTCCCTCAGCCCGGTCGGGTCGTCGCTGTGGATGCGCTGGCCCGAGTTCGGGCTCACCATCGAACCCGACCACGACGGCAGCCCTGACCCCGACAACCCGGACCAGTGGTTCCTCGGCCGGTTCCGTGGGGACCGCGAGCCACGCCAGTGGCCCCGCCATCTCCGCCGCGGGACCGGCAGCCACGAGTGGCCGTGGGAGTCCGTCACCCCCACCGCCCGGCACGACAACTATGCCGCGGTGTATGAGTGATGATCCATTACGCTCATGTCATGGTCACGTCAACGACACGCCCCAGCCCGGGTGGCGCCGACCGCGACCTGCTTGCAGCCTGCGCCGCCTCCATCGACGAGCTCTCCGCCTCCCGTAGCTCCGGAGCAGCCCCCACCCACGAGGTCCTCCAGCGCGCCGACAGCGTGCGCGCCCGGCTCTCGTCACGCCTCACCAGGCAGTGACCCGGACCCGCAGGTTCGCCCGCCGCGCCGGGACCGCTCTCGGCGCGGCGGCAGCGGGCGCGCTCGTCGACGTCGCACAGTCCCGGGCGATCGGAGCGTGGGAACGGCACCGTGAGGCCGGCCGGTACACGCTGCTGCTCCCCGACACCCGGGCAGCGCGCCGCTGGCTCACGTTCGTCGCTGACCACACCGAGGCCCCGAACCGGGTGATCGCGTTCCTCAACGACGAGGACCAGCCCCGGTTCATGCTCCCCACTGCCGACCTCCCCGACACCCGGATCGTCGTCGACGGGGTCACGATCACGACCTCGAGCGGCAGCGAACCCGACCAGCCCTCCGACCGGTACGAGCGGTCACGCCCCGCTACCCGGGTGAGTGTCCCGACCGGGCAGGCCGATCAGCTACGCCGGATCGTCGCCCGAGTCATCGGCGCCGCCGAGCATGACGCACTGACGATCTGGGCGGCGAACAGCTGGGGTGAGTGGGGCCGGTACTCCCGTCCGCACCGGCCGTGGCGCAGCGTCATCCTCCCCACCACCACACTCGACCGGCTCGCCGGTGACCTTGACGAGTTCACCACCACCGAGGACGTCTACCTCTCCCGGGGGATCCCGTGGCGCCGCGGGTACCTCCTCACCGGCCCACCCGGCACCGGGAAGAGCAGCCTCGCCCACGCGCTCGCCTCGCGGGCCGGGTACAGCCTCGCCGTGCTCAACCTCGGCGGCTTGAAGGACGACGTCGACCTCACCGCCCGGATCGCCAGCCTCCCCGACCGCTCCATCCTGCTCCTCGAAGACATCGACGCGCAGGGCGCCCCCACCGACGGGACCGTCACCGAAGCCGCCGGGAAGGACAGCGGGGTCAGCCTCGCCGGGATCCTCAACGCCCTCGACGGCCCAACCGCCCCCCACGGCCTCATCGTCATCGCCACCACCAACCACCCCGAACGGCTCGCCCCCGCACTCACCCGCCCCGGCCGCTTCGACATCCACCTCGAACTCGGCCCGGTCACCACCGACCTCCTCCCCGCCTGGTTCGACCTGTTCCACGGGATCAGCCCCACCGCGCTCCCCGACATCGACCACGCCGGTCTGATGCCCGCCGAGCTCGCCGAGCTGATGAAGACCGCCCCCACCATCGAGCACGCCCGCACCGCACTCCACGAACGGACCCGCACATGCCCTCCGACCAGTACATCGCCGCTCTCGACTCCATCCGGGAGCGCCCACCCGGAACCCCATTCCCTCTCGACGCCGTCAGAGGCGCAGCCTGGACCGACCGGGTCGGCTACTTCCACACCCTCACCGTTGACCTCGACCCCGACGGGACCCCCCGCATCGACCTCAGCGACTCCGGTCATGACGGACTCGTCCGCCTCACCCTCCCAGGCGGGAGCACCGTCACCGTCGAACCCCCAGGCGACGACAACTCCGGAGCCTGCTCCGCCTGCGGGTACTGGTGAGCCACGCCGCTCACGCAGCTCCACCGGTGGGATCCCGCTCACCTGGGGGATCTGATGGCACCGAAGACCACAGGGGACACCACCGAGGCCGCGACCGGGGACACGAACCCCCCACGTCCCTGGGAACGCCAACCCGGTGAGACCGACCGTGCCTGGTACGCGTTCACCCTCCACCGGGACAGCAGCCCGGGTGAGCGATCGCTCCGCCTGACCGCCTCGAGACTGTTCGAGGTTCCCATCGGGAAGGTCACGAAGGTCCGGATGCGGCAGGTCCAGGACTGGTCGTCCCCCCAGAAGTACGGGTGGGCGGACCGGGTCCGGGCCTGGGATGAGTGGGTCGATGAGGAGGCTCGCCGGGAGCTCGCCCGGGACGCTGTGGAGATGCGTCGCCGGCACGCCCGCGCTGCTCGTGCGCTGCAGGGCAAGGCGCTGGAGCGGCTCCAAACGTTGGACGTGTCTGAGCTGAGCCCGAAGGATCTCGTCCGGTACCTAGAGGTCGGCACCCAGATCGAGCGGCGCGCTCTCGGGGACCCGGACATCACGGTCGGGTCGAGCGAGGCCACCGATGATCAGCTCCGCGACGTCGCCGCTGCGCGCCTCGCTGGCCGGGCCGATGAGATCCGCGCCGCGGTGATCGCGCTCCGGGACGCCACCGCCGGCATCCCCACCGACGACGAGGACGGGGACGACGAGCAGGACGGGGAGTGAGCGGGTGCCCGCGGTGATGGACCCCGACCGGCTCCTCGAGCGGATCGACCCGGACGTGTTCGCTGACGGGGTGCTTCGCCCCGAGCACCTCTCCGTGTACGACCTGTGCGCGCTCGCTGGGATCGATCCGTACGACGAACTCACCGCCGCTGAGGTGCGGGCGTTGGAGAGCGGGAGCAACTGGCGGCTCATCGCCCGACCCCAGCAGCTCGCCCCCGACGGTGAGTGGGACATCTGGGTGATCCTCGGTGGGCGTGGCGCGGGGAAGACCCGGCCGGCGGCGGAGTGGACCGCGGAGAAGTCACTCGAGGTCGACGGGTCCCGCTGCGCGCTGGTCGCGCCGACGTTCGCTGATGGGCGTGACGTCCTCGTCGAGGGCGAGTCCGGGCTGCTCGCGTGCCTGCCCCCGTCCCGGCTGATCAACGGCAGCGTGGAGGACTCCTGGAACCGGTCGATGGGTGAGCTCACCCTCGCCGACGACGCCTACTTCCGGGTGTTCAGCTCGCAGAAGCCGGACCGGTTGCGTGGCCCGCAGTTCCATCTCGCCTGGGTCGACGAGTTCAGCAGCCTGTTGGACGCGCCGCTTGGGACGACGCATGAGCGGTCCACGTTCCAGCTGCTCCTCCCCGCCGTCCGCCTCAACACGGGCTGGCGGAACGGGAAGCCGAGCCCGCAGGTCGTGATGTCGTCGACCCCGAAGAACAACGCGCTCACCCGGGAGCTGCTCGACCCGGACAGCCCGTACCGGGTGGTGCTGACCCGGATGTCGTCGCTGGAGAACATCGCGAACCTCGCCCCGGTGTTCATCCGGAACGTGATCGCTCCCCGGATCGGGACCCGGCTCGGCCGGCAGGAGGTCGACGGGTTGCTCGTCGAGGACTACGGGGACGTGTTCAACACGAGTCGGATCCGGTGGACCCCGATCCCCGATCTCAAGGTGTCGTCGCGGGCCCGGTACGTGGACCTCGCCGCGACCGAACCGCACGACGGGAACCGGGACCCCGACTGGACGGCGACGCTTCTGATCAACGTGGACCACAAGCGCCGGCAGTACCAGGTGGAGCACGGCACCCGGTTCCGGCTCGCCCCCGGCCGCCGCGAGGAGAAGCTCCGGGAGATCGCCGAAGCCGACCGGGCCGCGTACGGGAAGACCGGGGTCCGTTGGTACGTCGAGATTGAGCCCGGGTCCGGCGGGAAGTCGCAGTTCCACACGGTCGCGGTGGAGCTCGACGGGATCGTACCGGTGCACGAGCTCGTCCTCCCGAAGAGCGGGAAGGCGGCCCGCGCTGAGTTTCCGGCCGCGGCGATGGCGCAGCGCCGCATCAGCGTCGTCACGGGCTGGGAGGCGATGCACGCGTTCGTGGAGGAGTGCACGGAGTTCCGGGACGACATGAGCCACCCCCACGACGACCTCGTCGACTGCCTCTCCGGCGTGTTCGTGAAGCCCCCACCCAAGCCCGTCCGGAAGAGCCGCGGTCACACCGGCGGTGCCACCGGCTACCGCACCCGATGATCACCGCCGCCATCGAGCCGTTCCGGATGAGCCACGAGCTGGGAGTACCCGGTGCTCCGCATCACCGCCGACCAGATCCCCGACGGTGCAGCCGTCGTCGACTACGTCAACGTCTGAGCCAGGAGCCCCGCCCGTGAGCAGCGACGACCGCCCCACCGACCGGATCAGCCCCGAACTCCTCGCCAGCCTCCAACGCGAAACCCACGTCGACACCCTCACCCGCTGGGACGGCGAACCCTGGGACCACGACATCGGCGCCGCAACCATCCGGGACAGCGTGTTCGGGAAGCTCCGCCTCCCCATCGTCCACTCCGGTGAGGTGATCCACGGGACCGACATCGTCGAAGCCGAACGGGTCGACCCGAAGGACGACGGCCGGGTCCTCGTGATCGATCTCACCGACACGGGCTGGCCGATAGAGAAGGCCCGCGCGTGGGCGCTCGGCCAGATGACCGCCGACCAGACCGCCACCCGGGACGACCACCTCCTCGCCGAACTCGTCCTCGAGCTCCGCGCCGAGAACGTCGCATGGACCGACGCTGCCGGCTGGGCCGGGGACGACATCGATGAACTCCTCGCCTCCCTCCAGGACCAGCCTCAGATCCAGGACGTCACCGACCCACCGGCTCCGCTCCTGGAGCAGGTCGAGCGCGTCACGAAGCCCGGCGACGCCTGGACCTTCGGTGATCACCTGCGCCTCGTCGTCGGAGACAGCGCCGACCCGGCTGTGTGGGAGCGCCTCCTCGACGGCTGGAGTGAGGTCAACGTGGCCTTCACCTCACCCCCGTACGCGGACCGCCGCGAGTACGACGAGGCGAGCGGGTTCCAGCCGATCCCACCCGAGGAGTACGTGAAGTGGTTCGCGCCGATCGCAGCGAACGCCGCCCGCCACCTCGCTGAGGACGGGTCGTGGTTCGTGAACATCAAGCCCAGCGTCACCCCCGACTTCCTCGACACCGAGACCTACGTGGTGGACCTGGTGCTCGCCCACGTCCGGGCGTGGGGGTGGCACTGGGCGGCCGAGTTCTGCTGGGAGCGTGACGGCGTCCCCGGGCAGGTCACCCTCCGGTTCCGCAATGCCTACGAGCCCGTCTACCAGTTCACCCGTGGCAGGTGGAAGATGCGTCCCGAGCAGGTCCGTCACGAGTCCGTCGACGTCCCGAGCTACCGAGGTGGACGCGACGCCGGCTCATGGACGAGACACCAGGGCCGCGACGGCGACGGCGCAGGCGTGGACTTCAAACGCGAGATGGGTCTCGCCTACCCGTCGAACCGCCTTCCCACCTTCGCCGGCTCAGCCGAGGCAGTCGGCCACGCCGCCGCGTTCCCGGTCGGCCTGCCTGCGTTCTTCATCCAGGCGTACACCGACGAGGGCGACGTCGTCGTGGACCCGTTCTGTGGGTCTGGGAGCACGCTGCTCGCTGCACATCAGCTCGGCCGGCGTGGGGCTGGGATCGAGCTGTCCCCGAAGTACGCCGACCTGATCGCTGCGCGGGTGGAGATGGCGACCGGGATCGTTGGGGAGCTGAACGGGCGCTCGAGGTCGATGACCCCTTGATTCCGCCCCGTGGTGCGGTATGATTGTGACGCATAGGTGATCATCCCCCTCGATCACCGCTGGTGTCCGTGACAGCCGCACGGCTGAGCGAGGCACACAGGCGACCGGGACCCCCGTCCCGCCCCCACCCGCACGGGGGTCCCGGGTCGCCGTCAACCACCACAACGGAGCGCACATGACCGAGAACGCACCAGAGGTCGACCTCATCGCCATCGCCGACGAGCGCATCACCTCGGCCGGTGACCGAGCCCTGACGGGCTACTACATCGGGTTCGACTCGACCGGTGAGCAGTCGGTGGATCGGGTCCTGTCGATGGTCGCCCGGGCCGGGAAGGCGTACCACTCCACCGAGTACTGGTCGGACGACATCGACAACCCGTGGGGTCTCAGCGGCGATCAGGACGCCGGGTACTCCTGGAACGACCTGATCCAGGCCGCCGGCACCGCAGCCGCCACGGAACTCGCTGACGTGCGCGCCGTCGCCGAGTGGGCGATCAACATCCTCCAGGAGATGCCGACCGCGATCACCGAGCACGACCCCCCGGATGCTGTGCTCCGGTTCATCGGCTGGTCTGCTGACGAGATCGATGAGTGGCACGCATGACCACTCGATCCAGTACCCGCTCCACCGAGCACACCGTCATCGCGAGGCACCGGACCTACCCGAGGCTCGTCATCACCAGGCACGGGCTCGCCGA
>JBCCWI010000147.1:0-10000 GCA_039193795.1 Actinomycetota bacterium
CGGGAATGGACAGCGACCCGACCGGCCCCCGCCGGTCGGGTCGTGTCCGTTTTGACTCAGACCGGTGAAACGATCGCTGCGACGATCCGAGCCACCTCCGAGGCGCTGGGGCCACTGCCGCTCAGCGCCCGGACGACGAGCGCCTCGCCGACGACGGCGAACGCTCCCTGCGCGTACCACTCGGCGTCGCCGCCACGACACCAGCCCGCGAGCTGACCCGCCTCCAGCGCAGCGGACAGGGCGGGCACCACGGCTCGATGCATGCCTCGACGCATCGCACCGACGACGAGATCATCGCCCTCGGACCAGACCCGCGCCACGAGCCGGTGCTCATCGACCCAGTCGAAGGTCGACCCGACGAAATCGGGCCAGTCGATCGGATCCGGCGCCCGCAGGCGGGGCGAGACGAACGCGCTGACCTCGGCGGCGATCACGGCCTCCAACAGCCCGTGCTTGGATCCGAAGTGGTGGAACACGGTGCCCTCTGCGACCCCGGCGGAGCTGGCGATCGACGCCGTGGAGGCGGCACGGAATCCGACGTCGGTGAAGCGCGCTGCGGCCGCAGCGACCACCGCCTGCCGCTTCGCATCCGGATCACGTACCCGCTCGGTCATGGCCGGAGTGTACCGACGATGAGCCGATGCTGAGTTGACTCAATACACTACTGAGTCAACTCAATACGTGGACCTCAACCCACCAAACGAAGGACCAACCATGCTGCGCAAGCTCCTCAACGAGGCGGCGTCGGGGATCGAGTACGTCTCCCTCCTCCGAGCACGACCGGAACTCGCGGAGCTGGGTCCCGGTGACGGCCATCCCGTCATCGTGGCACCCGGGCTCCTCGGCACCGATCGCAGCACCTGGCTGTTGCGGCGATTCCTCGCCGAGCGGGGATATCACCCCACGGGTTGGGGCTTGGGCCGCAACCTCGGTTCGATCGGCCAATTCGACGCGCTGCGAGACCGCACCACCGCACTCGCCGACGACGCACGAACACCGGTCAGCATCATCGGCTGGAGTCTGGGCGGAGTCGCAGCACGCTACGCAGCCGCAGCCCATCCCGGGGCGGTGCGCCAGGTCATCACCCTCGGGTCACCGATCCGGGTGGACCCCCGCGAACGGGCCGTGTTCCCCGCGTACGCCCGCCTGAGTGGCGTCACACGCGAGGACTTCACCGCCGACCGACTCGCGGCGTTCATGGACACCCCCGCAGTACCGACGACATCGATCGCCAGCCGAGACGACGCCATCGTCCCCCTGGCCGACGCGTGGCAGCCCTCGGGGCCGCGGGCCGAGACCGTCGAGGTCGGCGGAAGCCACGTCGGCCTCGCTCGCAACCCCGAGGTGTTCCGCGTGATCGCCGATCGGCTCGCCCAACCGCTCGGGGCATGGCAACCGTACGGCTCGCAGTCGGCCCGGTAGCCTCGCCGACGTGACGCTCGACGACCACCATCTCGCCGCCCAGCTCGCCACCGAAGCCGGTGAGCTGCTGCTCGAACTCCGCGCCCGCCTCACCGACGAGGACGCCCCGCCGGCGATGCTCAAGGCCGCGGGCGATCGCCAAGCCCACGAGCTGCTGATGCGTCGACTCGCCGAAGAACGACCCGACGACGCCGTGCTGAGCGAGGAGGGCAAGGACGACTTCGCTCGCCTCGACGCCGACCGCATCTGGATCGTCGATCCGCTCGACGGCACGCGCGAATACAGCGAAGTGCCCCGCACCGACTGGGCGGTGCACGTCGCCCTCGTCGTCGACGAAACGCCCATCGCCGGAGCGGTCGCACTGCCCGGCCTCGGCGTCACCCTCCACACCGGCGACGCGCCGACGATCCCGACCGATGCCAACCAGCCGCCGCGGATGATCGTCAGCCGCAGCCGCCCGCCCGCCGCCGCCCTCCACGTCGCCGAGGCACTGGGCGCCGAGCTGGTCGAGATGGGATCGGCCGGCGCGAAGACGATGGCGGTCGTACGCGGCGAGTGTGAGATCTACGCCCACTCCGGCGGCCAGTACGAATGGGACTCCTGCGCACCCGTCGCCGTCGCCGCCGCCGCCGGCTGTCACGTCAGCCGCATCGACGGCTCCCCGCTGCGCTACAACCAGCGCGACGTGTACCTGCCCGACCTCCTCGTCTGTCGACCCGAACTCGCCGACGCCGCCCTCCTCGCCCTCGCCGGGTTCGACGGCTGAGCACATCCAGCCGTTCGGCTGAGCCGCCCGCGTTGGCACACTCGACCGTCGCTTCCACACTGGAGGGGTGACCGGTTCCCCCACCGAAGCCCCCGTCGATCTCGAGTACGGCGCGTTCAGCGACGACCCGCCGTGGTTGGTCGATCCCGACCGCACCGCCTGGGCCAGCGACGTGTCGACCCTGCGCACCGCGACCGCCCGACGCCTGCCGTCGCTCATCCGCCCGCCGAAGATCCCACCGGTGCGCCGAGCGATCACCGTCGTGCGCCACCTCGGGGCCGCGCTCGTCGCCTGGTTCTTCGTCGCTCGCCGCAAGGGCGGCTCCGAAAGCCGGGCGGACCTCTCACGGCGGATGCGCGAAGCGGCCGAGACCCTCGGACCGACCTACATCAAGCTCGGCCAGATCATCTCCAGCGGCGAGGGCATCTTCCCGACTGAGCTCGTCGACGAATTCATCAAGTGCCGCGACCAGGTCCCGGCCGAGACCTTCGCCGCCGTGCGCCGAGTGGTCGAGGCCGACCTCGGCGGCACTCTCGAATCGATCTTCGCCACCTTCGACCGCGAGCCGATCGCCGCCGCATCGATCGCCCAGGTCCACGGCGCGACCCTGCACGACGGCACCCGAGTGGTCGTCAAGGTGCAGCGCCCCACCGTCGACGAGCTGGTCCACAAGGACCTCCGGGTCATGGCCTGGCTCTCGCCGTTCCTCGTCGGCCGCATCCCCGTCGCGTCCCTCGCCAACCCGCCGGCGCTGGTCGAGGTGTTCGCCCACACGATCAGCGAGGAACTCGACTTCCGGGTCGAGGCGGCCAACATGCTCGATGTCGCCAAGGTCTTCGCCGACCTCGAGCAGCGCCAGTTCCTCGTCCCCCGACCGCACCCCGAACTCGTCACCCGGCGCGTGCTGGTGATGGAACGGGTCGACGGCTTCCGCTTCGACGATCTCGACCGCTACGAGGAGTACGGCGTCGACACCCACGCCATCGTGCGCGCCAGCATGATCGGGTTCATGGAGGGCGCGCTGATCCACGGCGTCTTCCACGGCGACCTCCACGGCGGCAACCTCTATGTCCGTCCCGACGGCCGCACCGCCCTGCTCGACTTCGGCATCACCGGCCGGATGAGCGAAGCCCGTCGGCTCGCCTTCGTCCGCCTGCTCATCGGCGGGATGATGAACAACCCGATCGATCAGCTGGGCGCGATGCGTGACCTCGGAGCCCTCCCCGACGACACCGACCTCGAAGCCGTCGCTCAGGACCTCGGGCTGCTCGACGAGGTCATCGACCCGACCACCATGACCCCGGATCAGCTGACCGAGGAGTTGCAGCGGGTCGTCAAGGCGCTGCTCGGCTACGGGGCCCGCATGCCCAAGGAGCTGATGCTGTTCGTCAAGAACATGGTGTTCCTCGACGGCGCCATCGCCCGTCTCGCCCCCGACCTCGACCTGTTCGCCGAGATCGCCCACGTGGCCACCTACTTCGCAACGACCCACGGCGCCCGCCTGGCCGCCGAGGTCGGCATGGATCCCGAGGAGTACGAGTTCGACCCCGACGGCATCCGCGCCGCCTTCGGCGTCGACGGCACGGTCGAGAAGATGACCTACCGCGAGCTCCAGGAGCGCCGCGAGACGATTCGCAAGCGACTCCAGGAACGGGTCTAGCCGGGAGCCGTCCACCGTCGGATTTCCACAGGACGAGTGCCGCGCGCGCCGAGACCGGCGCGCCTAGGTTCGCCCGGATGCGTCTCGTGGTGGCCCAGTGCACCGTCGACTACGACGGTCGACTCCAAGCCCATCTTCCGTCCGCGGTCCGGCTCGTGATGGTGAAGGCCGACGGCTGTGTTGCGATCCACGCCGACGGCGGCGCCTACAAGCCGCTCAACTGGATGAACGCCCCGAATCGCCTGGCGATGGACGACGACGCCGGCGTGTGGACCGTCACCAGTCCCAAGGGCGAGGTGCTCACGATCACCTTCGAGGAGATCCTCAGCGACGTCGCCCACGAGATGGGCGTCGATCCGGGCCTCCAGAAGGACGGCGTCGAAGCACACCTCCAGAAGCTGCTCGCCGACGACCCCACGTCGATCCAGGACGGGCTCAGCCTCGTCCGACGCGAGTACCCCACCGACATCGGCCCGGTCGACCTGCTGTGCCGCGACGGCGACGGCGTCGCGGTTGCCGTCGAGGTCAAGCGGCGCGGCGAGATCGACGGCGTCGAGCAGCTCACCCGCTACCTCGAGTTCCTCAACCGCGACCCGCTGCTGCGGCCCGTCCGTGGGGTCTTCGTCGCCCAGGAGATCAAGCCCCAGGCCAAGGTCCTGGCGACCGATCGCGACATCGCCTGGGTCGAGGTCGACTACGACGAACTCCGGGGGATCGAGTCCCCCAACCTGAAGCTTTTCTAGCGAGCACGGAGAGTAGGGTCGAGCGCCGATGCGCAACGCACTTCTCGCCGTGGCGGCGGTCCTGTTGGCGTTCCTCGCCGGCTGGCTGATCGACGACAAGCTGCTCGGAGGCGACGTGCCGCGCAACCGCTCGGTCGCCGGTGTCGACGTCGGGAAACTCGACCTCGACGAAGCTCGCGAGCGACTCGCCGAAGCCGGGCTCGCCGACCGCGAGATCGGCCTCTCCTACGGCGGGGCCGTCCTCACCGCGACCGGAACCGAGCTCGGTGTCTCCGCCACCCTCGACGCCGCGCTCGCCGCCGCGCGCGAGCGACCCTCGCTGCCGCTCCAACCGATCAGCTGGATCGGGTCGCTCTTCCGCGGCGCCGACGAGGAGGTGTCCTTCGAGATCGACTCCAGCACGGTCGGCACGTTCCTCGCGACCGAAGCCGACTCGTTCTTCGATCTCGACTTCGGGCGACCCCAGATCGAACTCGTCGACGGCGAGTTCGTCGAGACCGACGCCGTGTCCACCCCGGTGGTCGACATCGAGGCGCTCGAAGCGCTGATCCTCGAGGCGATGACCAGCGAGAACGACGTGCCGACGGTGGAGATCCCGATCGGTGGGGAGGCCGCCGTCGATCGGGGGGCCGACGCGCTGATCGCGGAAGCGTCAGCGCTCACCGAGGATGGCCTGTTCGTGGTGATCACCGGGAGCCTCCGACGACGCCACATCCCCGAGACCGCGCTGCGCGAGTGGGTGGTGTTCGGCGGCACCGCCGATCGACCGACGATCGAACTCGACGAACCGCTGGTGCAGTCGACCCTCGAGACCCTGTTCATCGGCTTCGGCGAATCGGGAAGCGAGCCGACCTTCTGGGTCGACGAGAACGACGAGGTCTACATCCGAGGCAACACCCCGGGATCGGTGTGCTGCACGCTCGACTCCCCCGAACGCATCCTCACCGCCCTGCAGGACGGCGCCACCGAGGTCGAACTGTCACCGCGCGAGGACCCCGACGTGCGAGGGGTGGCCTGGGCCGAGTCGCTCGGGATCGTCGAGGTGGTCGGCGAGTTCACGACCAACTATGTCGCCGGTCAATCCCGCACCCTCAACATCCAGCGCATCGCCGAGCTGACCCAGGGGGTGATCATCGAGCCCGGCGGCGAGTTCTCGATCAACGACTTCGTCGGTCGTCGCACGACCGAGAAGGGGTTCGTGAGCGCCGGTGTGATCCAGAACGGCGTCTTCAAGACGTCGGTCGGAGGCGGCATCAGCCAGTACGCCACCACCCTGTTCAACGCGGCCTTCTTCGCCGGTCTCGACTACGGCGAGTATCAGGCGCACTCGATCTACATCGACCGGTACCCGTACGGGCGCGAGGCGACGGTCAACTGGCAGCACCCCGATCTCGAGATCATCAACAACACCCCGTACGGCATCCTGCTCTGGCCCACCACCGACTCGACCTCGATCACGGTCCAGCTGTTCTCCACCAAGTGGGTCGAGGGCGAGCAGACCGGCCAGAGCGAACGTCGAGAGGGCGTGTCGTGTACCCGGGTGACCACCGAGCGCACCCGGACCTGGGTCGAGGACGGCCGCACCGAGATCGACTACGTCACCGCCCGCTACCGGCCCGAGGGCCGCAACTGCGACGGCAGCGACAGCGACCCGGATCCCACGACGACCACCACCTCCACGGTGCCACCGAGCACGAGCGTCCCGTAACCTCAGGGGATGCCCGACTCCCCCTTCGACGGCGACATCGCGATCATCGGTGCCGGCCCGGCCGGCGCCACGGCCGCCATCGTGCTGGCGCGCGCCGGCCGCGACGTCCACGTGTTCGACCGGGCCACGTTTCCCCGCGACAAGTGCTGCGGCGACGGGCTCACCACCCTTGCGCTGCGCGAGCTCGACCGCTTGGGTTTCGACCCGTCGACCGTCGCCAGCTGGCAGCGGGTCGACGACGTCGTGATCCGGTCGCCGCGGGGCACCGAGCGGCGCTACCCGCTGCCTGACGGTGCCGGCTATCACGCCGCCGTCGCCCGACGCGAGGACTTCGACGCGGCGCTCATCGATCTCGCACGGGCCGAAGGCGCCAAGATCAACGAGGGTCGCCAGCTCACCGCCGTCGACACCGACGACGGCGGCGCAACCCTCACGTTCGGCGACGATCGCTTCCGGGCCCGCCACGTGATCGCCGCCGACGGCATGTGGTCGCCGGTCCGCAAGTTCCTCGGGCTCACCGTCGACGGGTACCGGGGCGAGTGGCACGCTTTTCGTCAGTACTTCCGCAACGTCAGCCCCCGCGCCGCGTCCGAGCTCGTCGTCTGGTTCGAGAAGGATCTGCTGCCCGGGTACGCCTGGTCGTTCCCGCTCGACGGCGACCGCGCCAACATCGGCTTCGGTATCCAGCGAGGTGGTCGCCACGAGATCGGTGCGATGAAGGATCTCTGGCCGGACCTGCTCGCCCGACCCCATGTCAAGGAGCTGCTCGGCCCCGACGCCGAACCCGAATCGCCGCACAAGGCGTGGCCTATCCCGGCTCGGGTGGGTCGGGTGCCACTGGTCGGGCCCCACACACTGTTCGTCGGCGATGCCGCCGCCGTGACCGACCCGATGACGGGCGAGGGCATCGGCCAGGCGATCCTCACCGGCCGGCTGGCCGCCGAAGCGCTGTTGGCCGACGGCGACCCACTCGTCCACTACGAGCACGAGGTTCGGCGAGAGCTCGTCGCCGACGATCGTATGGCCCGCGTCCTCATCCCGCTGCTCGCCCGACCGACGATCGCCGGAGCGGCGCTCAAGGCGACCGGTGCAACGGCATGGACCCGCCGCAACTTCGCCCGCTGGATGTTCGAGGACTACCCCCGGGCGATGGTCGCGACCCCGAGGCGTTGGCATCGCGGCATGTTCACCGGGCCCGGCGCCTTCCGCGACGAGCCGAGCCACGTCTGACCGGCAAGACCCCCGGGGCCGAGAACCGGGTTCAAAAAGGGGCCGATTGGCCTAAGGATGACCGGCGGGTCGGCCGATGGAACAACGTGTCCAGTCCACGCGCCACCAGCGCCCGCGCGCTCGACAGCGCCCTCTCGCACCTCGCGCGACGTGTCACCTTGGCGCACAGTGGCAAGAACCGGCTGATGATCGGCCCGGGCGGCATGTTCGTGCTGCGACCGATCGAGGCCAACGACAACGCCGCTGCGGCGATCGTCGAGATCGAACACCTCGCGACCGAGACGCGTGAGCGCTTCGCCCAGCACCTGGCCTGGGTGCCGTTCGTCGACTGGTTCGTGGTCGGCGAGAGTCGGCCGGACTGCACGGTGTTGCCACCCGATCTGCTCGCCGCCACCGCGCTCGAACGCGAGGCGATCGAGTCCGACATCGTCGACGAGCTCACGGGCATCCTCGACCGGGGTGAACTCTCCCCCATGTGGTTCAAGGGCGTGCCGGCTGCGTGGGAACGCGGCTTCGAGCCGTCGCGCGACGTGACGTCGCCGGGCTGAGGGACCCCATCCCCACCCGACAGCTCTAGCCTCTTCAAGGTGACCCACGCCATCGATCGCCTCGACGATCGCCTCGACGAGGCGTGGGACGCACTGCGCGGCCACCCGGCGGTCGACCGGCTGTTCTACACGGCCTCCGAGGCCGCCGACTTCTCGGTCCTGTGGCACACGCTCGGTGTCGCCCAGGCGATCGTGAAGAACGACCCGAAGATCGCGATCGCCGTCAGCGCCGCCCTCGGGGTGGAATCGGCGTTGATCAACGGGCCGGTGAAATCGCTGTTCAAACGGTCACGTCCCATCCAGGACACCCCACGGCCCTACAACCTCCGGCAACCGAAGACGTCGAGCTTCCCGTCCGGGCATGCATCGGCGGCGATGGTCGCCGCCGCGATGCTCAGCCGCAACGGCGGCGGTCCGCTCTGGTACGCACTCGGCGCGATCGTGGCGACGAGCCGCGTGCACGTGCGGATCCACCACGCCTCCGACGTCGCCGGAGGGATCGTGGCCGGGGTGGCGCTGGGTGCGGTCGCCCGGCGGATCGCCGACGCGCTCGGTTAGCGCAGGATCAGCCGATCGGTGCCGGCTCGGGGGTCTCCCCGGCGGCCGCGAGGAGCATCCGCAGGTCGAGAAGGAGATCGGCCATTTCGGCGCCGGCCACCAGATCTCGGTTCTGGAGGCGGCTGAGGTTGTCGTCGATGAGGGCGAGTGCCTCGGTCAGGGCGACGGCGTCGGTCGATGTCATGCGCCGCACCCTAGACCAGGCCACCCGCACACCCGGGCCCGATCTCCTGTGGAAAACCCCGAAAATCGTGCGATTGGGTCCGACGACCTACGATCCGGGCATGCAGGTCGAGGGAGCCGTCATCGTCGTCACGGGAGCCGCGAGCGGGATCGGCGCCGCGATGGCGCGCCGCTTCGCCGACGACGGGGCATCGGTCGTGTACGTCGTCGATCTCGACGCCGTGGGCGCCGAACAGGTGGCGGCCGAGATCGCCTCGACCGCTCCGGCCGTCGCGGTGGGACTCGACGTCACCGACGAAGCGGCGATCGTCGCGCTGATCGAGCGGGTCGAGGCCGATCACGGCGCCATCGACCTCTGGTGCGGCAACGCGGGGATCGGCGCGAACGGTGGCGTCGAGTTGAGCGATGAAGCCTGGGACGCCAACTGGAACGTCAACGTGCTCGCCCACGTGAAGGCGTGCCGCCATCTGATCCCCCGCTGGGAGGCTCGCGGCTCGGGCCATCTGCTCATCACCGCATCCGCCGCCGGGCTCCTCACCAATCTCGGTACCGCCCCCTATGCGGTGACCAAGCACGGGGCGGTCGCGCTCGCCGAGTGGATCGCCATCACCCACGGCGGCAACGGGGTGGGCGTCTCGTGCCTGTGCCCTCAGGGTGTTCGCACCCCGATGACCGAGGCCGACGGCGAGTTGGCGATCGAGGTGGTCAAGGCGATGGGCATGATCGAACCGGAGGAGGTCGCCGACGCGGTCGCGGCCGGGTTGGCGAACGACGACTTCCTGATCCTCCCTCATCCCGAGGTGGCTCGCTTCGAGCAGCGGCGGGCCGGCGATCGTGCTCGGTGGCTGGCCGGCATGCAGAAGCTGCAGGCGTCGCTGCCGGGCAGCTGATCGGTGAGTGTCGATCCCGACACGGCGGCGATCTACCGGGAGAAGGCCAGCGCCTGGCGAGACGCCCGGGTGGGCAAGCCGGCCGGGCCGGCCGCACGGCTCGCCGAGGCGATCGGCCAGGGCCCGGTCGGCCCGATCCTCGACGTCGGCTGTGGGCCCGGGCTCCTGGCGGCCCACCTCCCAGGCCACGTCATCGCCCTCGACCCGATTCGGGAGATGCTCGACCTCCTTCCCGACCATGCACCCGAGGCGAGCCCCGTGCTCGCCGCTGCTGACCCGCTCCCCTTCGCCA
>JBCCWI010000148.1:0-9985 GCA_039193795.1 Actinomycetota bacterium
AGATCAGGTACGTCGAGATCAGCGCACCGAACAGCAGACACTCCGTCGACAGGAACAGCCACATCGCCAACTTGTTGTTGGAGATGCCGGTGTTCGTGGCGTGGGGGTCGTGCTCGTGATGGGTGTCGACGGCGGTGGCCGTGGCGGTCTCCATCAGCCCTCTCCCTCAGTCTCGCTGGCTTCGCCGGCATCGTCGCCGGCCTCGCTGGCGGCGCCGACGGCGACGGGTTCACCGTCGTCGTCATCGTCGCCGTGATCGTCGTGATGATCGCCGTGGCCGTGATCGGCGTCAGGGTCGTCGACCGGCTCCAGGGCCCACGCGTAGATGGCGCCGCCGGTGAGCAGCCCGCCGATCACGCACAACCAGAGGTTGAAGATGATGCCGTAGCCGATCAGCGGCAGGCCGATGGCGAGCACGAGCGGCCAGAACGACGGCGAGGGCAGGTGGACCCCGACGGCGTCGCCCTTCTCGGCGGCCTCGTCGGCGGTGGCGATGCGAACGACACGGCCGTCGTCCTCGATGCTGTACTTCTGGAACCACCAGTCGTCACGGGACTCGACGACGGGGATCTCGTCGAAGTTGTGCTCCGGCGTGGGCGAGGGAACCGACCACTCGAGGCTGCGGGCATCCCACGGGTCGGGACCCGGAGGCGGCAGGTTCGGCGCTTCCTTCTTCGACTTGTAGACGTTCCACAGGAAGTAGAGCACCGAGAGGCCGAGGATGTAGGAGCCGATGGTGGCGACGAGGTTCCAGAACTCGAAGCCGAAGCCGGCGGAGTAGGTGTCGATCCGGCGGCTCATGCCCTGCAGGCCGAGCACGTGCATCGGCCCGAAGGTCAGGTTGAACCCGACCAGCATGCTCCAGAAGTGGATCTTGCCGCGCCGCTCGTCCAGCATGTGGCCGAAGACCTTGGGCCACCAGAAGTAGGCACCGGCGAACAGACCGAGCACGCCGCCACCGAAGATCACATAGTGGAAGTGGGCGACGATGTAGTAGGTGTCGGTCTGCTGGGTGTCGGCCGGGGCGAGCGAGTGGGTCACGCCCGACAGGCCGCCGATGGTGAACATCGCCACCGTGCCGACCGAGAACAACATCGCGGTGGTGAACTTGATCTTGCCGCCCCACATGGTGGCCAGCCAGTTCAGGATCTTCACGCCGGTGGGGACCGCGATGAACATCGTGGCCATCGAGAAGGCGAACACCGAGATCGGACCGATGCCCGACACGAACATGTGGTGGGCCCACACGCCCCAGCCCATGAACCCGATGGCCGCGCCCGAGAACACCATCGCCGAGTAGCCGAAGATCGGTTTGCGACTGAAGGTCGGGATGACTTCAGAGATGATGCCGAAGCTCGGCAAGATGATGATGTACACCTCGGGGTGTCCGAAGATCCAGAAGAGGTGCTGCCAGAGGAGTGGGTCCGCTCCGGCCTCTGGATCGAAGAACTGTGAGTCGAAGGTGCGGTCGAACAGCAGGAGCAGCAGCGCCACGGTGATGACCGGCAGCGCGAACGCCAGGAGGAACTGGGTGACCAACAGCATCCAGGTCAGCACCGGCATGCGCATGAGATCCATGCCCGGCGCCCGCATGTTGAGGCAGGTGACGATCAGGTTCACCGCCGACACCAGCGACGCGATACCGGTGATCAGCAGGCCGATCGCATAGAAGTCGACACCGTTCGTCGGCGAGAAGGTCACGCCGCTGTTGGGCGAGTAGCAGAACCAGCCACAGTCGGCGCCGCCACCACCGACGATCCACGTCGTGTTCAGGAAGATCGCACCCGACAGCCACACCCAGAACGACAGGGCGTTGAGGCGGGGGAAGGCGACGTCTCGGGCACCGATCTGCAACGGGATCAGGTAGTTGGCGAACGCTGCCGCGAAGGGCATGACGAACAGGAAGATCATCGTCACGCCGTGCATCGTGAAGATCTGGTTGTAGACGTCGGGGCTGAGGAAGCCCGAGTCGGGGAACGCCAGCTGGGTTCGGATCAGGAGGGCCTCGAGGCCGCCGACCAAGAAGAAGAACATGGCGGCGACGCCGTACATGATGCCGATCTTCTTGTGATCGACCGTACTGACCCAGTCCTTCCAGCCGCCCTGGGCCTGCGGACGCGTGAGGACACCGAGCGGACGCTCGGCGTACTTCTCACCGCTCTCCAGTGCGAGGGGTTCTTCGGTGATCGCCATGTCACTCCACCTCCGTCTCGGCGATGAGCTCGTCCGACGGCTTCTCGCCGAGGGTTTCGAGATATGCGACGAGATCGCTGATCGTACGTTCGGAAAGGCCCAGGTTGGGCATGCCACGGGGCAAGACGCCGTCGGGCAGGTCGTTGGCCGCGTTGGCCTTCACCTCTTCGGGCGCCCGCAGCCACGCCGCGATGTCGTCGCGGTTCCACTCCCCGTCCTCGGTGTAGGTGTTGAGGATGCCGCCGGCGAAGGTCGTGCGGCTGGCGAAGTGGGTGAGGTTGGGGGCGGCCTGCGACTCGACGGGAGCGACGATGTCGGTGTTGTTCTCGCCGTCGTTCACCAGATGGCACGAGGAGCAGTTGGCGATGAACGCTGCCCGGCCGGCCACGACCGCTTCGCTCTCGCCGGTGCGGATCGCCGCGGGGCTCATCTGCTCGTCGATCCAGTTCTGGAAGTCGCCGTCGTCCATGGCGATCGTCTGCATCCGCATGCGGGAGTGCGAGAGACCACAGAACTCGGTGCACTGACCGAAGTACAGGCCCGGGTTGTCGGCCTCGATCTTCCAGGGAGCGAAGAAGCCCGGGCGGGCGTCGCGCTTGCCGTTCAGCGCCGGGATCCAGAACGAGTGGATGACGTCGCGAGAGGTGACGAGGAGCTCGACCTCTTCCCCGGTCGGGATGATCATCTGGCCGGAGGTGACGATGTCGGCCGGCGGCAGTTCACGGGGATCGCCCAGCCAGTCTGCGTCGACGTCCTCGTGGAAGTAGTAGCGGAACTCCCACCACCACTGCTGACCGACGACGACGATCTTGGGCTCCCACTCGGTGGCCTCGCCCTCGACCTGGACCTCGATGGCGTTGGCCTCGGTGTCGTTGATGGCGAAGTGAGCAACGGTGGTCATCACGGCGACGACGACCATGATGATCGCCGGTACGCCGGTCATGAAGATCTCGAGGCGGGAGTCGTGCGCCTTCTGCTCGGGGAACTCGTCGTCACCCTCGTAGGAGTCGACCCGGTTCTTCATCGACAGCCACACGACCGCCGAGCACACCAGCACCAACACCACGCCGGCGATCAGGAGCACCGGGTCGAGGAGGTCGTCGATCTCGCGAGCGGTGTCGCTTTGCGGCTTCAGCGTGTCGAGCTCGGCATCGCTCGCGCAGCCGGCCGAAACGAGGCCGACCAGGACGATGAGTCCGAGCAGGGAGCGGCTGCGACGGTCACTCACTTGCTTCACCCTCTTCCGAATGGTCTTCACCGTGGTCCTCACCATGGTCATGGTGATGTTCGAATTCGCGTTCACCGCCGACGGCGGCGAGGATGCCGCCGGTGATCACGGCGACACTGGTGGCGAGCAGCAGGCCGGCCAGAACGTTCTTGTTCATCTTGGGCTTGGCGGCATACAAAATGCCCAGTCCGAAGATCAGAACCGAGATGGCGCCGGCCCAGAACACGGCGCCGTTCTTGCTCACGTTGAGGAAGATGCGGCTGGCGGCCAGCACCATCACCGCCACGATGCCGAGCCCGGCGACCGGGATCTCGATCGGCGCCATGACGCGGTCGCGCAATGCACGGTTGGTGGCGGCGTCGCCGGTGGCGCGGTCGGCCCAGGCGTCCATCATCCACTCGAAGGCCACGAGCGAGCACACGACGAGCCCGACGACGAAGACGACCGAGCTGAGGGCGAGGCCGAGCACCATGAGCGCCGCACCGAACGCACCGACGACGGGCCACGGCGAACCGGTGACCTGGGCGGTGGGGACGATGGAGTCGACGCCGAGGTAGTGCGCCTGAGCCGCCGGGTCGGCGTCTCGGTAGGCGATGACGACGAAGCTGATGGCCATCGACACGACGCCGAGCCCCATCAACACGATGTAGGAGACATGGTCGCCGACGCCACCCTTCCAGCCCCACGTGACGGGGCCGACGTGACCACCGCCGGTGGCGTAGCCGACGATGACGGCCGCCCCCATGAGGGCGATGGCGAGACCGAAGAAGAACTTGAAGCCCGTGGTGAACATCTGATGCCTACTTGGTGACGAAGATTGCGATCCAGAGGACCCAGTACATGGCCGACACGGTGTGCCAGAACATGGCCGCGGCCATGACCCCGTCGTTTTGACCGGGGCTGTACTGACCGAACAGTGCCCGCAACGAGGTGAGGAGCAGGAAGCCCATCGAGGCGATGAGGAAGGCGATGAACGCGCCGATCATCACGAAGAAGAGCATCTCGGCTTCGGACCCCGCGAGGCTGAAGCCGGTGTCGTTGATGATGAACCACAGCTGGTTGAACACCGACGCACCGAACAGGAAGGTGATCGCCAGCGCCACGTAGGCGTGGGGACGATCGTTGTTGTTGATCGCCTGCACGGCCCACTGGATGGTGAAGGCCGACAGGACGAAGGTCCAGAAGATCCAGCCGGAGGGGCCGAGCTGCACGACACCCTCGGGGAACCACTCGATCCCGGCCTCACGAGCCTCGGCTCGCCGCGAGAGATAGAGCGCCAGCAGACCGAGGAAGACCATGAACGATGCACCCGAGGCGAACAGGGTGCCGACCATGACCGTGCGGGGCCGACGCAGTTCCGGCGCCGGCGGACGAGACGTGACGGTGGCCATCAGGAATCCTCTCCCTCGTCGGCGGCTGGCGTGTCGAGCAGCGGTGCCTCCGACGTGACCCGGGCCGGCGGGGTCGAGAAGTTGTCGACCGGGACCGGGGTCGGGGTCGACCACTCCAGGGTGTGGCCGTCCCACGGGTCGTCGCCCGCATCGACGTCGCTGCGCACGGACAGGGCGATCGCACCGAGCACGTCGAGCGCACCGAGGGTGCCGATCACCAGGCCGGCGACCATGATCCAGAGCATCGAACCGGCGAGACCGTCGAGGTCGCCACCGACGATGTCGGGCGTGTCGTCGAACCCGGCGACGAGCGCACCGAGACCGGTGAGGACGCCGGCGCCGATCAGCGCGGTGATCGCCAGCGAGCCGAGCGGGGCCGAGAGCTGACGGCCGCCGATCTTCGGCGCCCAGAACCAGAGCCCGGCGATGCCGCCGGTGATCGCGGCGAACGCGGTGAGGCTGAGGACCGCGGTGTCGGCGGTGGTGCCGATGAGGTCGAGCGGATCGATGACCCGCAGGGCGCCGACCGCCGCGGCGAGCACGAGCAGCAGACCGCTGCCGAGCGCCCCGAGGAGATGGGCGGGCGGGATGCCGACAGGGGCTTCGCCCTGCAGGAGCGTGAGTCCCGACACGGCGAGGGTGGCGAGGATCGGCACGATGAACACGAGGCCGAACGCGATGTAGACGAATTCGTCGCGATGATCGCCGAAGTGGGGCTGGGACCAGCCGCCGGCGGCGAGCAGTCCGGCCAGGCCGATCAGCACCATCGCGCCGGCGTGGCTCGCATGGCGGCCCTTGGCGACCACCGGGATGATCGAGCCGATCACACCGAGGACGGGGATCGCGATCGCGTACACCTGCGGCTGTTCGAGGATCCAGGCGAGCTGGTCGTAGATCAGGGTGGCCGAGGAACCGGTGGGCTCGGGGTTGCCGAACAGCAGCGGTCCACCTCGCAGGTCGACGGTGATCACGATCAGGTTGGCGAGCGCGATCGGCAGCGTCAGGAGCCAGACGGTGCCGGCGACGAGCATCGACCAGGCGAACAGCGGGACCTTGGCGAGTCCCATGCCGGGGGTGCGCAGCGAGATGACCGTGGTGACGATGCAGACGCTGGCGAGCAGGATGGAGGCGATGAGCAGGCCGGTGCCGAGCAGGGTGAGCTCGATCGCGTCGGCCTCTTCACCCGACACGCCGTCGAGGGCGCCCCAGCCACCGCCGGCGATCACCGACACGATCGTGATGACCGAGCCGAACACGTAGCCCCACGCCGCAGCGGCGGCCGCTCGGGGGAAGGCGATGTTGCTGCTGCCGACCTGCATCGGCACGACGATGGTGGCGAGGCCGATGAACAGCGGCACGGCGACCATCAGCACGAGACCGAAGCGGGAGAGGCCCCACATCTGGAAGTAGGCGTTGAGGCCGCCGAAGAGCTCGTCGGAGCCGTTGGCCTGTTCGACGGCGACGGCGGCGCCGAGCGCCGTCGCGGCGACGAGCAACAGCAGCGACAGGCGGATCCAGATCCGCCCGATCACCTTGTGGTCGCTGGTCGACAGCCAGGTGTAGAGACCTTCGGCCGCGACCTCAGCAGCCGCTTTCGGCTCGGCCTCGGCCGCCTCGACGGGCGGTGACTCGGTCATCGTCATCGTTTCTGGTGTCCTCCGACAGCCGAGAGGAACCCCTTCCCCTCGCTGAAAAGCATGAGCGCGCGTCCAGACAGCGGACACGCGAATCCTGCCAGAGCCTACAGGGGTCGGCCCCGGTGAACGGAAACCGGGCGGAAGAGATTTCCGTACTGGTTTCTGGACCTGACGGGGATCAGATGCCGTGCCGGACGACGACGTCGACCGCCATCGCTCCGAAGAGGATGGTCACATAGGTGATCGACCATCCGAACAGCGCCATCGCGAGCTTCGGCTGCGGGTCTCGGTAGACCTTCAGCGCCAAACCGACGAACACCGCGCCGGTCACCACCGCGGTCACCCCGTAGATCGCACCCATGTCGGCGACGGGGCCGAAGAACAGCGTGAGGGCCCACAGCAAGAGCGTGTAGACGACGATGCGGGTGGCCGTGGTGCGCAGCGACGTCACCGCCGGCAGCATCGGGACCTCGGCGGCCTGGTAGTCGGTGCGGTACCGGATGGCGAGCGCCCAGAAGTGGGGCGGCGTCCAGTAGAAGATGATGGCGAACAGCACCACCGGCGGCCAGTCGAGGGTGTTGGTGACCGCCGACCACCCCACGAGCACCGGTACGGCGCCGGCGGCGCCGCCGATGACGATGTTGGCGGTGGAGTTGCGCTTCAGCCAGAGGCTGTAGACGAAGACGTAGAAGAGGGTGGCGCTGACGGCGAGCGCGGCCGACAGCAGGTTGACGGTGGCCCACAGCCAGTAGAAGGCGAAGATCTCGATGGCGAAGGCGAACGTGAGCGCCTCGCGGGGCGAGATCTCGCCGGTGACGAGGGGGCGATCCTTGGTGCGCTCCATCAGCGCGTCGATGTCGCGGTCGATGTACATGTTGAACGCATGCGCACCACCGGCGGCGAGGGTGCCGCCGACGAGGGTCGCGGCGATGAGCCAGAGCGACGGGATGCCCTGGTCGGCGATGATCATCGTCGGGACCGTGGTGACCAGCAGCAGCTCGACGATGCGCAGCTTCATCAACGCGATGTACGCGAGGACCTTGGGGCGCGTGCGAACGTGAGCAGGTGCGGACACGCCGGACAGGGTAGGGCGGCGCGACGCCGACCGACCAGATGGGACCGGACTTGTTTGCGATGGTCGCCGAAAAGGGGTCGGACCGGTGACGCATGGGCCTTCGCCCGGCCCTAACGTCATGGCCATGTTCCGTGGTGCGATCACCCCCGAGCGCTACGTGCAGCTCGCGCGTGGCGCGCTGTGGTCGTTGACCGTCATCGTCGTCTCCGGCGCTGCGGTCCGGCTCACCGGCTCGGGGCTGGGGTGCTCGGATTGGCCGAACTGTGAGGAGGATCAGTTCGTCGCCTCGCTCGAGTTCCATGCGCTGATCGAGTTCGGGAACCGACTGTTCACCGGCGTCGTCACCGTCGCGGTCGTCTTGGCCGTGCTCGGTTCGCTGCGCCGCGCCCCGCGCTACCCCGCCCTTCTGTGGTGGTCGTGGGGGCTCGTCGCCGGCGTGATCGCCCAGATCCTGTTGGGGGCGGTGCTCGTCCTCACCCACCTCGACCCCCGATTCACGATGGGGCACTTCCTCTTGTCGATGGTCCTGCTGTGGAACGCGGCGGTGCTGGTGGAGAAGGCCAAGGCCGGGTCGCCGCCACCCGCGCCGGCGAGCGAGGACCCGCTGCCGGACCACCGCTGGGCGACCCGGGTCGTCTTCGCACTCGGCGCGGTGCTGTTGGTGACCGGCACCGTCGTCACCGGATCCGGGCCCCATGCCGGCAGCGACGATCCCCTGACCGCCGCCCGTCTGCCGTTCCTCGTCCGCGACGTCACCCGGATCCACTCGGTCACCGCCCTGATCGTGTTGGCCGCGGTCCTCGAGGTCGTTCGCCGAACCCATCGCGCCGGACGCTTCGACCTGCGCGAGGACGCCATGCGGGTGATGACCCTCCTCGTCGCGCAGGGCGCGGTCGGCTACTGGCAGTACTTCACCGGTGTGCCCGTCGCGCTCGTCGCCGTGCACATCACCCTCGCCTCCATCACCTGGATCCAGATCGTGCGGCTGGCCTGGGCCGCCGAACAACGGTCGGTGCGGGCGACGGTGCCGGTGTGACCGCACCGCTCTCGACCCCCGACGTCGACACCGACGACGTCGTCTCGATCGACAAGCCCTGGAAGGTGATCGTCTGGGACGACCCGATCAACCTCATGTCCTACGTCACCTTCGTGTTCCGGAAGGTGTTCGGCTACTCCGAGGAGAAGGCGCACCGGCTGATGATGGAGGTGCACGTCGACGGCCGGTCGGTCGTGTCGTCGGGCGCCCGCGAGAAGGCCGAGCTCGACGTGTTCCGGCTCCACGAACACGGCCTGTGGGCCACGCTCGAGCAGGACGCCTGACCATGCCGGCGTTCTTCCGACGACGATTCCGATGGAAGGACGGCGAGGTGGTCGTCGAGCTGCCCGACGACGAGCAGGAGATGCTCGCCCACGTGCTGCCCCAGCTCCGCGAGCTGGTGATGGGCGAGACCGACCCGGCGCTGCGCCGACTCTCGCCACCGGCGCGGCCCGACGACGAGGAGGCCGAGGCCTTCTACCGCCAGATGGTCACCGACGAGCTGCTCCGTTCCCGGCTCGAGGCGATCGAGGTCGTCGAGACGGGCATCGGCGGCACGATGCTCGACGACGCAGGCGTCGACGCGTGGATGCACAGCCTCAACGCCCTCCGCCTGGTGCTGGGCGAACGTCTCGACGTCGATGTGCTCGGGCACGACGCGCTGCACGACCTCGCCGAGGACGACGATCGAGCGCCGGTCGTTGCGCTGTACGAATGGCTGGGCTGGTTGCTCGAACAGCTGGTCGACGCCGCGATGAACGCCCTGCCCGAGGGCGAGGACTGACACGGGGGACGTGATGAAGACGATCGGTCTGCTGGGCGGCATGAGCTGGGAGAGCTCGATCCACTACGAGCGCATGATCAACGAGGGCGTGCGTGCGGCGTTGGGCGGCACCGCGTCGGCCGACCTGATCATCCGCAGCTACAACTTCGCGGCGATCGAGGCCATGCAGCAGGCCGGGGACTGGGACGGTGCGGGCGACCTGCTCGGGCGCGACGCCCGCCACCTGCAGGCGGCCGGGGCGGACGTGATCGTGCTGTGCACGAACACGATGCACCTCGTCGCGCCGGCGATCGAAGCGGCGATCGACGTGCCGCTCCTCCATCTCGCCGACTGCACCGCGACCGCGGTGCGGGAGGTCGGTGTCGAGCGGGTCGCCCTGCTCGGCACCCGGTACACGATGGAGGAGGACTTCTACCGGGCGCGGCTCGTCGACCACGGCCTCGAGGTCGTCGTACCCGACGAACCGGACCGGACGATGGTGCACGACGTGATCTTCGACGAGCTCGTCCGAGGCGTGGTCCGAGCCGAGTCCAAGGCCCGCTACCTCGAGGTGATCGAGCGCCTCCTGGCGCAGGGCGCCGGCGGTGTCATCGCCGGCTGCACCGAGATCGAGCTGCTAGTCGGGCCCGACGACGTCGAGG
>JBCCWI010000149.1:0-9881 GCA_039193795.1 Actinomycetota bacterium
CGCCGACGTCGGCGCCGACCTCGTCGGCAAGGTCGAGGCGGGGATCCCCGAGGACGACCCCCGCAACCCGGCCACCATCGCCGACAACGTGGGCGACAACGTCGGCGACGTCGCCGGCATGGGCGCCGACCTGTTCGAGTCCTACGCCGGCTCGATCATCGCCCCGATCTCGGTCACGGCGTTCGCGCTCGGCGTCACCGCCGAAACCGCAGACACCGACCTGGCCCTGCCGCTGCTCATGTTCCCGATGGCGATCGCCTTCGTCGGCATGATCGCCTCGATCCTCGGATCGTTCCTGGTCAAGGGCGGCGACAGCACCGACTCCAAGGCGCTCAGCAAGGCGCTGCACATGGGCACCAACGTCGCCATGGCGATCACCGCCGTCGCCACCTTCGGTGTCGCCTACTGGCTGTTCAGCGACGATGCGGTCGTGAACCCCGCCGGCGACCAGGCCTTCCTCAAGCCGTGGGGTCTCGCCGTCGCCGTCGTCGGCGGCCTCCTCGTCGGTTGGGCACTCGGCAAGACCGCCGAGTTCTACACCTCGGATCACTTCAACCCGGTCAAGAAGATCGCCGCCCAGTCCGAGACCGGTCCCGCGACCACCGTCTTGTCCGGCATCAGCGCCGGCATGATCTCGGTCGCGGCGTCGGTGCTCCTCGTCCTCATCGGCGTCGGTGTCGCCTACTGGGGCGGCGAGCAGGCGCTCGGCGAATCGTCGATCAACTTCGGTGGCATCTACGGCATCGCCGTCGCTGCGATCGGCATGCTCGCCACGACCGGTGTGGTCGTCTCCGTCGACGCCTACGGCCCGATCGCCGACAACGCCGGCGGCATCGCCGAGATGGCGGAACTCGATCCCTCGGTCCGCGAGGTCACCGATGCCCTCGACTCGCTCGGCAACACCACCGCTGCGGTCGCCAAGGGCTTCGCGGTCGGCTCGGCCGCGCTGACCGCCCTCGCACTGTTCAAGAGCTTCGAGTTCGCGATCCGCGACGCGGTCGCCGAGAAGTTCGAGTCCGGTGAGATCGAGACGATCGACGAAGCCGAGAGCATGCTCCTCAGCCTCGACGTCGGTCAGGTCGAGACCTTCATCGGTCTGTTCCTGGGCGCGGGTCTGCCGTTCCTGTTCGCCGCACTCACGATCGATGCCGTCGGTCGCGCGGCGAACTCGATGATCGAAGAGGTTCGTCGCCAGTTCCGTGAGATCCCCGGCCTGCGCGAAGGCAAGGAGGGGGTCGTCCCCGACTCGGCAACGTGTGTCGCGATCTCGACCGAGGCGTCCCTCAAGGAGATGGTGGTGCCCGGCGCGCTCGCCGTCGTCGTGCCGCTCGTCGTCGGCTTCATCAGCATCGACGCCCTCGGCGGCCTGCTCGCCGGTGCGCTGGTGACCGGCTTCGCCCTCGCGATCTTCATGGCCAACGCGGGCGGTGCCTGGGACAACGCCAAGAAGTACATCGAGGCCGGCAACCACGGCGGCAAGGGTTCCGACCCGCACAAGGCCGCCGTCGTCGGTGACACCGTGGGCGATCCGTTCAAGGACACCTCGGGTCCCGCGATGAACATCCTGCTCAAGGTGATGACGATCGTCTCGCTGGTCTTCGCCAGCGCCTTCGTCTGATCCGAGGACGCATCGTGTGACGAGGGGGACCCGGTCGGGTCCCCCTCGTTCGCTTTTGCCATGACTCCTTCCGACGACCGCCGAGACGTGATGCGCCGGCTGCTTCGGCGGCGCCGTGCCGATCTTCCCGCCGAGGACCAGGCCGCCGCCGCCATGGCGGTGCTGGCGCGCCTGACACCCGTCGCCGCGCTCCGGCAGGCCCGCACCGTCGCGGGCTACCGGGCGATCCGCGGCGAGATCGACATCGACGCAATGCTGAGCCTGCTCGTCGAGCAGGGCGTGCGTGTCACCGTTCCGCGCGTCGAGGGGACGGACATGGCGTTCGTACCGTGGCGGCCCGACGACGAGACGGTCGCGGGATCCTTCGGCATCGCCGAGCCGGTCGGTGGGGAGCCCGTCGGATTCGCCGACCATGACGTCGTGCTGGTCCCCCTGGTGGCCTTCGACGAGGAGGGACGCCGCCTCGGCCAGGGCGGCGGTTTCTACGACCGCGCCATCGGCGACGCCGAGCGACGCCCGATCCTCATCGGGGTGGCCCACGCCTTCCAGCAGGTCGAACGCGTTCCCACCGAACCATGGGACCAGTCGCTCGACGCCGTCGTCACCGAGGACGCCATCCACGAGTTCCGTCCCGGTGTCCTCGGGGATGGTGGATCGTGACCTCGACCCACCCGCGCCCGCGACGCGGGTTTGTCCGCTCGAGACCCACATGGGTCGCCCGACGAGGTAGAACAGTCCCGTGCACGTAGTCGTAGTGGGGGCCGGCGAGGTCGGCTCATACGTGGCCGACCGTCTGAGCCGAGAAGGGCACGATGTCGCGATCATCGACATCGACGCGGCCAAGCTGCGCCGACTCGACGACTCGCTCGACGTCCTCACCATCGTCGGCAGCGGCACCCATCCCGAGATCCTCGCCAAGGCCGGTGTCGAGCACTCCGAGCTGTTGGTCGCGGTCACCGCCGACGACGAGGCCAACATCGTCTCGTCGATGCTGGCCAAGTCGCTGGGCGTGCCTCAGACGATCGTGCGCATCGAAGCGGCCGGCCTTCGTGGCAAGAAGGCCGCAGCGGTACGAGACGCCTCGGGCGCCGATCTGTTCATCGACCCCGACGCCGAGACCGCCCAGGAGGTGCTCGAGCTCCTCGACTTCCCCGGTGCCGACGAGGTCGCCCACATGGTCGGCGGTGAGGTCGTCGTGATCGGCGCCTCGCTCCCGCCGGACGCACCGCTCGTCGACAAGACCCTGGGCGACATCGCCGAGGAGTTCGAGCCGGAGTGGGACTTCATGGTCGCCTCGATCGGGCGGGGCGACGAGACGATCATCCCCCGACGCAACCACCGGCTCGAAGCCGGTGACCATGTCCGCATCGTCGCCAAGCGGGCTGCCCGACGGTTGGTCATCGAACTGCTCGGCCTCGACAGCCGCACGCCCAAGCGGGTGATGCTCCTCGGGGGCGGGCGCACCGCCGAGATGCTGGCCAAGAGCCTCTCGAGCCGAGGCGTGCAGGTCGTGGTCGTCGAACGCAACCCGGTCCGGGCCCGTGAGCTCGCCGAGCGGCTCGAGAACTCGCTGGTGCTCGAGGGCGACATCACCGACGACGACCTCCTGCACGAGGCCGACATCGGGCGCTACGAGATGGTGGTGGCCCTGACGGGGGAGGACGACGCCAACATCCTCGCCTGCCTGTTCGCCAAGGGCGCCGGCACGAGCGAGACGATCGCCGTGTTGCACCGGCTGGCTCTGCTCAAGCTCCTGAGCGGTGCCGGGGTCGATGTGGCGCTCTCCCCGCGCACGGCGACCGCGAACGGGGTGTTGCGCTTCGTCCGCGGCGGTGTCGCCGCGGTCGCGACCTTCCTGCACGGTGAGGCCGAGGTGCTCGAGCTCGAGGTCGCGGAGAACAGTCCGGCCGACGGCTCGCTCGTCAGCGAACTCGATCTCCCGAAGGACGCGCTGATCGCCGCCTTCGTGCGCGACGGCAACGCCCAGATCGGCCGGGGCAAGAGTCGGCTGCGGGCCCGTGACCATGTCGTGGTGGTCGCCATGCCCAGCTCGGTCGACGGGGTGCACAAGGTCCTGGGGTGAGCCGGCCGCTCTCCGACCCGGAGCGCGCATTCGGGCGTGGTCGCCGCGACTCCTACAGTCGGCTGGCGATCGGGGACGGCCTCGCCGCGCTCACCGTGGTGATGGTGGCCTCGGCGCTGCTGGGGATCGCCGACGACCTCGGCGACTCGCTCGTCCTGCTCGGGGTGTCGGTCATCACCGGCACGATCGGTGTCGGGATCCGGCGCACGTTCCGACGCCGCGATCGACCGCCGGCCGCCCGCGTGATCAGCGGACTGGCGTCGACCTGGGCCGTCCTGGTCCTCGCCGGGACGGTCGTCTACCTGCTCAGCGGCACCGCCGACTCGCTCGACGAAGCACTGTTCGAGTCCGCCGCCGGGTTCAGCACGGTCGCCGCCACCTCGCTCGATCCCGAGACCCTGTCGACGCCGATCGGCATCTTCCGGGCCGGAACCCAGTTCGTCGGTGGGCTCGTCGGCCTGCTCGCCGGCGTGGTCGCCCTGCCCCGAACCATGAAGGGCAATGTCCAGATCCCGAAGGGCGAGGGCCGACGGGCCGATCGGCTCGCCCCCGATCCGATCACCGGTCGACGCCGGGTGGTGGGGCTCTACGTCGGGCTCACCGCGGTGTGCGGCGCCGGGTACCTCCTCACCGGGCTCGGTGCCCGCAGCAGCCTCATCCACGCCATGACGACCCTGTCGACCGGCGGCTTCTCCGACCAGGCCGACTCGTTCGCCAGTACCCCCGGTGGCACCCGGGTGGTGGCGACGGTCTTCATGGTCATCGCCGGCACGAGCTACTTCGTCCTCTTCTGGCTGCTCCGAGGGAACGTGGGTCGCTTCAGCCGCAGCCCCGAGCTGCGGATCTACCTGCTGATCCTCGTCACCGTGACCACCCTGCTGACCCTCGATGTCGAGGGACTGTCGATCGGCGACGCCGCGTTCACGGCCGCGAGCGCATCGAGCACGACCGGGTTCGCGGTGACGGACTGGACCGTCTTCCCGGCCGCCGGCCTCAGCCTGCTGCTCGTGGCGGTGGCCACCGGCGCCATGGGCGCGTCGGCGGGCAGCGGTCTGCGCGTGATCCGGGCCTGGCTGCTGTTCCTGTTCGCCACCCGCGAGGTCCGGCGTCAGCTCGACCCGAACTCGGTGACGCTCGTCCGCCACGGGCAGCGCACCCTGGGCGACCAGGAGCTCGACTCGCTCACCGGATACCAGATCGCCCACTTCGGGCTCTGCGGCATCGGCGCCTTCCTGCTGGCCCTGACCGGCGACGATCTCGTCGACGCGCTCTGGACCGCGATCTCGGTCGTGTCGACCTCGGGCCCGTCGCCGACGATGGGGCCGTTCGGCGACGCCGACCAGCTCGGGCGGGTCGGTCAGCTCGTCATGATCCCCGGCATGCTCGCCGGGCGGCTGACGATCCTCCCGCTGCTGTTGGCGGTGTCGTCGGCGCTGCAGGCCTACCGCTGGACGACCCGCGAGGCCCGACGACTCGTGCGAGCCCGTCGATGACCGCATTCCGTTCGGCCAAGGCCCGAAAGTCGACCGAGTTGGTCGTCGCCCAGCGGCGTGTTCGGTCGACCACCCTGCACGTGATGGGCATCGCCATCGCGTCGATCTCGATCGGCATGTTCGTCGGGGCGATCGTCGAGTGGGGCTCGACGGATCGCGACACCGACGCGCTGCTGCTCAGCGGTGTGATCGCCCTGCTGATCGGCTCGCTGCTGTGGTCGCTCACCGAGCCGGGCGACGTGCGAGCGCGCGACGTGTTCTCCGCGGTGGGCTGGACCTGGTTGGCGGTGACCGTGGTCGGCGCACTGCCGTACCTCCTCGGGGGTACGTTCGATGTGGCCGGCATCGACCGGTCCGGCCAGTTCGTCAATTCGATCTTCGAGTCGGCGTCCGGCTACAGCTGTACCGGCTCGACCGCGCTGACCGACTTCGACCACCCCGGACGCGGGACGATGATGTACCGCCAGATCACACAGTGGTACGGCGGCATGGGCGTGGTCGTGCTCGCCGTGGCGGTCCTTCCGTTCCTCGGGGTCGGCGGCCTCGACCTGATGGTGGCCGAGGCGCCGGGTGAGGGCGGCGACCGCCTCACCCCGCGGGTCTCCGAGACCGCCAAGCGGTTGTGGGCCACCTATGTCGTGTTCACGATCGCGGTCGCCGTCGCGCTGATCATCATCCCTGGTCCCTCGCTGTACGACGGCATCGCCCACGCGCTCACGACGGCCTCGACCGGCGGGTTCTCGCCCTACGGCGACTCGATCGGCACGTTCGACAGCGTCGCGGTCGAGATCGCCATCATCATCGGCATGGTCATCGGCGGAACGAACTTCGCGCTCCACTGGCGCGCCGTGCGCGGCGAGGCCGGGGCCTACCGGCGCGACAGCGAGTTCCGGGCCTACATCGCCATGCTGGTCGTGCTCGCGACGGTCGTGGTCGGCCTGCTGTGGCTCGACGGCGGCTTCGACCTCCCGACCGCGCTGCGAGCCGGCGTGTTCAACGTGGTCGCACTCGGCACGAGCACGGGCTACAGCAGCGCACAGGGATCCGGCAGCCCCGGTGACTTCGTGCTGTGGGTCCCGGCCGCGCAGATGATCCTGCTCGGGCTGTTCGTGGTCGGCGCCAGCACCGGCTCCACGTCGGGTGGTATCAAGGTGCTCCGCGTCCAGGTGCTGCTGTCGCACAGCCTGCGGTCGATCCGTCGCTCGCAGTATCCGCACGCGGTGATGCCGGTGAAACACGGGCGGGTGGCGGTGCGCGAAGACATCGTCAGCCGCATGGCGGGCTTCTTCCTCGTCTACCTGCTGCTCGTGCTCACCGGGGTGGTGGTGTTGACCGCACTCGACGGGGGCCTGCGGGAGTCGATCGGTGCGATCGTGGGTGCGCTGGGCAACATGGGTCCGGCCCTGGGCGAGGCGGGCCCGACCGCCAACTTCACCGATGCGTTCAGCGAGCCGGCACGGCTCGTGCTGTCGCTCTACATGCTGATCGGCCGCCTCGAGATCTTCCCGATCCTGCTGATGTTCGCGGCGCCGCTCCGCGCTGCCCGGGACCGTCTGGCCTGACGCCCGGTCAGGCGGTGAAGACCGCTTCGAGGGCGGCGGCGAACCACGCGGGGTCCGCGCTGCCGGCGACCTCCCGGACCGAGTGCATCCCGAGCTGGGCGATCCCGGCGTCGACCACGTCGATGCCGAGTTGGCCAGCGGTGGCCGGGCCGATCGTCGAGCCGCACGCGAGGTCGGTGCGGGTGACGAAGTGCTGCACCGGAACCTCGGCGCGGCGGCAGGCGTGTTCGAAGACCGCCTGTCCCGCCGCGTTGGTCGCATAGCGCTGGTTCGCGTTGATCTTGATCACCGGGCCGCCGTTGAGCGCGATCTGATGGTCGGGCTCGTGGCGTTCGGCGTAGTTGGGGTGGGTCGCGTGTGCGCCGTCGGCGCTGATGACGATGCTGCGAGCCGCCGATGCGAGGCGGGCTTCGTGGTCGGCCTCGAATCCGGCCCAGATCCGCTCGATCTGGTGGCGCAGGAACGGTGACGCAGCCCCCGTCGTGCTGACACTGCCGACCTCTTCGTGGTCGAACAGGGCGATCATCGGCACGGTCTCGCCCGGTGCGTCGGCGACCGCCAGGAGGGCGGCGACCGCGGTGAAACACGACAGCTGGTTGTCGAGGCGGGCCGAGGCGAAGAACTCCCCGTCGAGGCCGGCGAGCGTGGCCGGCGTGACATCGTGCAACATGGCGTCCCACGCCATCACCGCCTCCGGCTCGGCGCCGACCTGGGCGGCGAGATACTCCCGGAACGCCGGCGCGGCGCCCAGGCCCCACACCGGGACCATGTGGCGTTGCGGGTTGAGGACGAGGCCCTTGTCGTTGACGCCACGATCGAGATGGATGGCGAGCTGCGGCACCCGAGCGAGCGCCCGGTCGTCGCGAAACGTCCGCATCTCGAACCCACCGTCGCCGAGCACCGAGACGCGTCCGGCGATCCCGAGGTCGCGGTCGAGCCACGAGTTGAGGAGCACGCCGCCGTAGATCTCGACGCCGAGCTGGGCGAACCCGGCCGATCCGGTGTCGGGACGGGGCTTGATCCGCAGGTTGGGGCTGTCGGTGTGCGCCCCGACGATCCGCAGACCCGTCGACGCGTCGTGGGCATCGGTGACGACCCAGGCGACGATGCCGCCACCCTTGGCGTGGTACCAGCGACCGACCGGCCCCGTCGACGGGTCGTAGGGCGAGAACCCGGCCGCGTCGAGCGCGGCGCGGGCCCGGGCCACGGCGTGGTACGGGGTGGGGGAGGCGTCGATGTCCGCCCCGACGGCTCGAGCGAAGGCCAGATCAACGTCACGCATCGGTCCATCTTGGCCGGATCGGTAACCGAGTTGGCCCATCGCGGGCTGCGGAGGTAGATTTCCACAACTGGAAGCAGGGCCAACGATGTCCCAGCTCCGACGTCACCGGGCGTTCGCGCCCGCCGTTCCGGAGGACATCGCATGCCAACAGCCCATCGATCGAATCGTGACCTGCCCGCCGCGCAGGGGCTCTACGACCCTGCCCACGAGCACGACAGCTGCGGCCTGAACTTCGTCTGCGACCTCCATGGCCGGCAGAGCCACGAGATCGTCGCCAAGGCGATCGGCGCCCTGTGCAACCTCGAGCACCGCGGCGCGCGCGGTGCCGACATCAACACCGGCGACGGCGCCGGCATCTTGATCCAGGTCCCCGACCGCTTCTTCCGCGACGTCGTCGCCTTCGAACTGCCCGAGGCCGGCGCCTACGCCACCGGCATGGCATTCCTTCCCCAGGACCCGGCCACCGCAGACGCGGCGGCCGACCAGGCCGAGACGATCTTCGCGCAGGAGGGGCTCTCGGTGCTCGGGTGGCGCGAGGTCCCGATCGACGAGTCGATCCTCGGCACGGCGTCGTTGATGACCATGCCGATCTTCCGGCAGGTGTTCATCCGGGCCGACGACGCGAGCACCGGCATCGACCTCGACCGCAAGGCGTTCATCGCCCGCAAGCGGATCGAGCGCGAGATCTCCGTCGAGGCGTCCGGCCCCGATGAGGTCAACGAGGCGATGGGCGGCGTCTCCGAAGCCCACGACGGTGTCTACATGCCCTCGCTGAGCTCCCGTACCTTCGTCTACAAGGGCATGCTGACCACCCCGCAGGTCGCTGCGTTCTACCCCGACCTCGTCGACGAGCGCGTCGAGAGTGCGATGGCGCTGGTGCATTCCCGGTTCTCCACCAACACCTTCCCGTCGTGGCCGCTGGCGCATCCGTATCGGATCGTGGCCCACAACGGCGAGATCAACACGATCCAGGGCAACCGCAACTGGATGCGGGCCCGTGAGGCGTTGCTCGACTCCCCCCACCTCCCCGGTCTCGAACGGGCGTTCCCGATCTGCACCCCCGGCGCGAGCGACACCGCCGGTTTCGACGAGGCGCTGGAGCTGCTCAGCCTCGGCGGGTACTCGCTCGCCGAGGCGGTGCTCATGATGATCCCCGAGCCGTGGGAGCACCACGCGGAGATGGATCCCGATCGCAAGGCGTTCTACCAGTACAACGCGGCCCGGATGGAGCCCTGGGACGGGCCGGCATCGATCGCCTTCACCGACGGCACCGTGATGGGCGCCATCCTCGATCGCAACGGCCTGCGGCCCAGCCGCTACTGGGTGACCCGCGACGGCCTCGTGGTGATGGCATCCGAGGTCGGGGTCGTCGAGCTCCCGCAGGACACCATCGTCGAGAAGGGCCGACTCCAGCCCGGCCGCATGTTCTTGATCGACACCACCGAGGGGCGCATCATCCGCGACGACGAGCTCAAGGCTCAGATCGCCGGCACACGTCCGTACGCCGAGTGGATCGAGTCCCAGCTGGTCACCCTCGCCGACCTGCCCGCCGGCACCGAACGCTCGAGCGGCGAGTCCTCGGTGACCCAGCTCCAGCAGGAGTTCGGCTACACGATCGAGGAGAAGAAGCTTCTCATCTCACCGATGGCGCGCGACGGCAAGGAGGCCATCGGGTCGATGGGCACCGACACCCCGATCGCGGTGCTGTCGGACCGGAGTCGTCACCTCGCCGACTACTTCCAGCAGCTGTTCGCCCAGGTGACCAATCCGCCACTCGACGCCATCCGCGAGGAGATCGTCACCGCGGTCGCCTCGTCGATCGGGCCCGAGGCCAACGTGTTGC
>JBCCWI010000150.1:0-9862 GCA_039193795.1 Actinomycetota bacterium
GAGCTCGAACCCGGGCGGGGGAGGGGTCCCGCGCCGGTACACGACCCGCACCGCTTCCGCGGCGGACGGATCGGCGAGCGGGTCCGGGTTCGATGGCCAGGCGACGGTCCGGTCGATGAGGACGAGGCGCCCGTCGTCGACGACCCAGTTGTTCGCCTCGTCGATCTCTGTGCCGGCGACCTCGACCACGCTCACGGACACGATCGGGCCGGGCAGCGGGAGCGCGTGACGGCCATCAGGCCGGCGGACCGGCCGGTCACCGACGCGGGCCTCGACCTCGTTGATGCCGTAGGAGCGGCCGCTGTTCTTCTGCGCGAGCCGCCACAGCCACCGCTCAGCGATCGCGACCTCAGCGGGGTGGCCTTCGAGGCTCCCGCAGCGACCGTGCGGGAGGTCGAGGAGATCGGGGACCCAGGGCTCAACTCCCGCCATGATGATCCCGACTCATCAGCCTGTGGTCAGGTCGTAGAGCGCGGCGAACGGGCCGGCGGCGACGACGGGGGTGAGGGCGACGGTCCGGAAGGCACGCCACTCCATCCAGTTCTTCCGGCTGGCGTAGCGGCGGGCCTCGTCGACGGTGGCCGGGTCGGTCTGGATCTCGGTCGAGCGGTAGGCGAGCTGCGGGGTGGCGTACACCCAGGTCGTGTTCGCTGCGGGGGTGGCGCCGTTCACGCTGAACCCTCGGTACCCGGAGCCGACCACGAGACGGTGCCCGGCGGGGGTGACCCACCGCTGGTTCTCACCGGAGCCTTCGCGGGTGCAGTACGCCGTGAACGCGGGCCCGGCGGTGGCGGGCACGTGGATGAGGCCGGCGCTGCCGGCGAACTCTCCGAGCGCTGCGTCGAGCGCGCCGATCACTCGGGCGGCCGTGGATGCGGTCGAGAGGACGGTGCCCTTGACCATCCCGCCCGGGTTGGCGACCGGGGCGAGCCCGGCGGCGGCGTCCTCGAGCCGGTAGTTCTGGTCGGCCCCGGAGCCCATCGCGAGGCCGAGCTCGAGCTGGTGGCCCTCGACGACGCTGTACGCCCAGCGGGAGAGGGTGACGTACTCGTCCTGGTCCATGTTGAGCCGGCGGGTGTGGAGCGGCGCGTAGATGTCCCACGGGGCGTACGAGTCGGTGACACCGGCACCGCCGGCCTCACCGTCGTCGGTGAACTGCTCGGCGGCCTGGTGGGTGGCGTCGTCGAGACGGGTGTCGCGGATCCCGCCGTCGACCTGCTGGGTCAGGTACCCGAAGCCGCCCTCCCAGCGAGAGTCGGACTCGTCAGCGGTGAGGACCGCCGCTCGGAGCCCGCCCGGCAACGCGGGCGGTGCAGGCATGTTCTCGGCGTCGAGCGGGGCGAGCGGCACGAGCGGCACGGGGCCTCCTCACGGGGCGTGGAACGGGAGCGCTCAGGTAGGGGACTGGGGGCTGGTTCCGGGTCGGGCCGAGCGCACCTCACCCGACCCGGAACCAACGCTCATCAAGGCGTGATCGCCTCGGACCAGACCTTGCCGCCACCCTCGGTCGTGACGGTCGACGTGACCTTCACGGTCTCGGTGACGAGCGTGACGGCGCCGATCCACTCCTCGGCGAACATCTGCACGTCGTTCGAGCCGTTGAGGTCGGAGTCGCGCACGGTGCCGAGGTCGAGGGTGCCGCCGTCGAGACGGAGGAACGAACCCGGGAACGACAGGAACCACTCGACGGTGCCGGGCAGCGCGTTGAGCACGCCCGCCGCCTGAGCGCCGTCGAAGCGGTTGCCACCAGTGCGGGCGGCGTCGAAGAAGACCGGGTTCAGGTTCCGGTCCCGGAGCTTGTCGATGACCATCTGCATGGTGACCTCGTCGTCGTAGGCGCCGTTCAGGGCGTCCGCGAGGATGAGGTGCAGCGCGTAGTCGGGGACGTACACGTCGACGAGGGCGTTGAGCGGCTCGTTGTGACGCTTCCGGTAGCCGGCTGCGGCGACGTCCATCGTGTTGATCAGGTCCCGGGAGGCGCCGTAGACGTTGGCCTGCGTGGTCGCCGTGGCGACCGCGTTGAGGGCGTCCAGGTAGAACGTCTCCTTGCGCTGGGCGTAGGCGACGCCGAGCGTGTGGAGGAAGTCCTCGACCTGCTCCGGCCAGACCCGGGTCTGGAGGTTGTCGAACTCGACGATCTGGCTGATCGCGGAGACCTGCACGGTGGTCGGGGTCGGGACCTCGACGTGGAGGACGTTCTTGAGGTCCGGGGTGCCGACGGTCAGGTTGTCGCCGGGGCCCTGCACGGTCAGAGCGCCGGTGGCGTCGACCGGGGCGACCTTCTGCACCGAGATGCCGCCACGGGGGGCCTGCACGGTCGTCATCGACTGCTCGACTGGGTTCTGGGACTCGCCGAGCTCGAACAGCTCGTACGAGGGCTCCACCGGAGCGAACCGGGCACCCGACGCGACCAGAGCGCCACGGGCGGCCTCACCGGAACGGCGGGCCCGCTCGAGGACCCGACGGTTGTCGGTCAGGTCGCCACCGAGGGCGAACTCCAGCTCCTTCGACGTGGACGCCACCGGGACGAAGTCACCGTGGACGCCGGTCGGGACCTGGCGGGTCTGACCGGCGACGATCGCGTCGGCGAGGCTGCGAGCGATCTCGGAGCGATCGGCGAACGCCTGACCCTGCCGGCGGCGAGGGGTCTGCGCGGTGGCGACCCACTCGGCGGTGGCCGGAGCCGGGGGCGGGGTGGCCGTGCGGGGCCGGCGACGGTTCAGCCGGATCGGTGCGACGGTGGTCGCAGCAGCGGGGGCCGGCTCGGGCTCCGGGGCGGGAGCGGGCTCGACCGCGGCAGCGACCGGCTCCGGCTCCTCGACGGCGGGCTCATCGAGCTCGACGACCTCACCGGTCTCCTCGTCGACCTCGGCCACGACCTCGACCTCGTCGTCGACCTCGGCGACGGGCTCATCTTCGTCGCCGTCCTCGGGAGCGTCCTCGTCGTTGGTGCCGAGGATGCGGGCACGGGCCTCGTCGGCGCGGGCGGTCTCGGCGGCGGCGGCCTCATCGATCGCAGCGATCGCCTCGTCGATGTCGCCCAGGCGGTCGGCCAGGGCCTCGAGCTGCTCGGCGGTCAGGTTGTCGTCCTCGGCGGCGGCGCGGATGGCGTCGCGGAACTCGACCAGCTGGTCACGCTCGACGCCGTCCAGGGTCTCGGGGATCTCGATCTCGTCCATAGCGGGATGGCTCCTCACGGGGTGTCGTGATTGGGAGGGGTCCGGATTGGGGTGAGGACGGGCCGCTGCGGCGCTAGGCGCTCACCCCGGGCCTGGGGTCCTCTCCGGTCGCTATGCGAGCCGATGCGTCACGATCATACGCACTCGCAACTCGAAGGGTGCGGATACCCGATCAGGTCGTGACTACGCTGGGGGTTCCGGCCATCCGGCCACCGCCAGGTCATGGAGCCGAGCGCACCCTCCCCGTGGCCCCCGCACAGCCGGAAGCGTGGGGGCCACGGGTGACACCGACAGGTAGGGGACCGCTCGCTGCGCCCATGCTCTGGAGGGGTGGAACATGGTCCTGAGCGAGCAGCCCCCGACCCGTCAACGGTCGCCGGGCCCCTGACCTCCCGGCGCCGCGTCCTAGAACGGATCCGGGACCGCGGCCCCGTTGTCGTCGAACAGGTTCCCGAGGGTGTTGACCTGGCCGATGTTCGACTTGAAGAACGGGCCCCACTTGTAGGAGTTCCGGATGAAGCTGTTCCGCATGCAGTCGGTGTCGCGGAGCTGGTCGCCGTTCTTCTCGGTGAGGAAGATCGTGTAGGTCCCACCGGCGACCCTGTTCCCGGCGATGAACGCGTCCTCGAGGTCACCCTTCTCGGCGGTGAGCTTGATGCACGACGTGCCGGTCTGCCACGGCCCCCAGAGCCCGCACCCGAAGATCCCGATCCGCCGGCCACCGGTCGCCTGGAGGCAGTCGTTGTGGGCGCCCTGGGACTTCACCTGGTTCCCGACCCAGCAGTGCAAGAACGCGCTGTCGCCGCTGCACTTCGTGCCGTCCTTCATCCCCCAGAACCGGCACCGGATCGCGACGTACCGGTTGAACCCGATCGCGGTGTCGAGGGTCTGCCCACCGGTGTTCGACCCGGACGCGACCGTCCCGGGGAACGGCCCGAAGTCGCAGTCGATGAACGTCGCGTACTGCCCGGAGCCGAGCTCGATCTTCACGGCCCGGCTGCCGCTGGTGATGAACGCGCACTGCTCGAACCGGACCCCCGGAGCGGTGACCGTGGCGTTGCGGATCACCTTGTTCCGGACGACCTCGTTCGGGGTGCTGAACGTGCGGCTGTTGATCGTCTGCCAGCCAGCGTCGGCGGCGTACTCGAGGACCCGCTGGGAGCGGCCCCATGCCTGATCCTGGGCGGGGCCGGGGATGTTGTAGACGGTGTGGTCGTGCGGGTAGCTCGCGTACGCGCCGAGCCCGACGTTGTTCTCCGCCGGCATCACGATCCCGTTCGCGTTCCGGTACGCGAGCGTCGGTGCCGCCCATGCGCTGGCGTCCCAGGTGGTCCAGTCGAAGATGTCGAATCCGGACGGCGGGGGAGGGAACGAACCGGTCGTCGGGCCCGGGTCTGGGGTCGGGTCCGGATCGGGATCCGGGTCAGGGTCCGGATCGGTGGGTGGGTCCGGCGGGTCCGGCACCGGGTCTGGGTCCGGGTTCGGGTCCGGGTCGAGACCACCCGATTCGAGGTTCGCGACCCTGGCCTCGATCTCTTCGACGAAGAACGTGCACTGGCCGGCGTCGTACGCGATCCGATCACCGAGGCTGACGATCTGATCGATGATCGGATCACCGCAGAGCTCGGCGGCGTCGAGGCGTGCGTTCGCCGCGTCGATGCGTGCCTGCAGCGCGGCAGCGTCAGCGGTGGTCGGCGAGTTCTCGATGTTGCTCACGGGGTCACGTCACCGCCGAGTCGTCGTCATCCCAGAGGTTCCCGGTCCGGGTCGATGAGGCCCCGTCGGTCTTGAACGCCGCGTGCGCGGCGCTGTCCCGGACGAAGCTGTTGTGGGAACAGAACGCGTTGGAGAGCGTGTAGTTCTTCTCGGTGAGGAACACGGTCTGCGAGCCGCCGTAGACCCGGCAGCCGGCGATGTAGACCCCGTTCAGGTTCGAGGACTCGGCGGTCATCTTGATCGCCGATACCGACGTCTGGTGGGGGCCCCAGAGTCCGCAGCCGAAGATGCCGACGTTGTTGCCGCCGGTGCTCTGGATGCAGTCCGAGTGGGAGCCCTGGGACTTGACGAGGTTCCCGACCCAGCAGTGGAGGAACGCGGCGTTGCCGTTGGCCTTCGTGCCGTCCTTCGAGCCCCAGAACCGGCAGCGGATGGCGTAGTACTTCGAGAACCCGATGGCGGTGTCGAGCGTGGACGGTGAGACGCCCTCGTCGCTGCCCTTCACGCCGGGGTAGGGGCCGAAGTCGCAGTCGATGAACTCGGCGAACTGGCCGCTCGGGATCTGGCGGGTGTCGACACCGCGGGACCCGGACCAGAGGAACGCGCAGTTCACGAACCGGGCGCCGCCGGCCTTGATGGTGCAGTACCGGATGACCTTGTTGACGTGGACCTCGTTCGCGTTCTTCACGACGAGGTCGTCTTCGAAGGTCCAGCCCTGGGCGGTGGCGTAGTCGATCACGGCCTGCGATCGGGCCCAGGCGGAGTCCTGCGCGTCGCCGGGGGAGCTGAACAGGGTCGGGTCGTACGCGACTTGCAGCGACGACGCGAGCGGGGCGAGGCCGACGTTGTCCTGTTCGGGGATGACGACACCACCTGCACGAGCGGACGCGGTGGGGGCGGTCCAGTCGTTGATCGTGGTCTCCCACGTCGACGGGTCGTACAGGTCGAACCCGGCGGGCTCGGCGGGGAACCCGGCTGGGGTGGTGCCCGGGTCCGGGTCGGGCGGGTCGACAGGGGTCGGGTCGGTCGGGTCGACGGTGCCTTCGAGCGTGGAGACTCGTGCCTCGACGGCGTCGATCTTGAGGTTGGCGTCGTCACGGTTCGTTGCGACGTCGAGCTCGAGCTCGGTGAGCCGGTCGGTGACCTCGGCCTTGCAGAGCTCGGCGTCAGCGATCCGGGTCTCCAGCGCGGTGACGCTCGCGCTGAGGTTCAGGAACTCATCGTTCGTGACGACGGTCGCGGGCATCTGGGACCTCCGCAGGTGGAGCAGGCGACGTACGAAGCGGGTGATCGCGTTGACCACGCCCCCAGTATGTGCCGCGATGCGTCGGACTCATGCGGATGGGATGGTTAGCCGGGTCGGGGTCCTCGCTCGTGCACCGCCCTCACCTCAGCGACTTCACCGCGCAGCGCCCGGACGTCGTCGCTCATGCTGTAGAACCGGCGGATCCGGTCACCAGCGACGGTCTTCACGTCCTGCCCGAGCAGGCGGACGGGGTCCTCGTTGGCGTAGATCACGTCCACGACCTCGGTGTGCCAGGACCGGGCCACCATCATCGCTTCGGCCTTCCAACCAGCGAGCTCCCTGATCGCGGCGACTGCTTCGACGAGCGCCGCGGCTGGGTCCGAGAGGGCTTCTTCCTCGAGCTGGTCCGCGCGACGGCGATAGGCGTCTGGGCTGCGTGGGGTCTCGTCGCTCACGGGGTCTCCTCAGATGATGCGAACCAGGTGGCCCGGTGCTGTGGGCTGCCACTCGCCGATCGCGATCGGCTGGCCGTCGAGTCCGGTGACGACGATGGAGACGAACCCAACATCGGTGGGTGTCGCCTCGATCGACTCGCCCGGGGCGGCCTCGACGATGTGGGAGGTCTCGTCGGCCAGGAGCACGGCTCGACCAGAGGCGAGCAGGACCCCCTTGCCCGGGCGTCCATCGTCGCTCTCGCTGAACACGATGGACGCCTCGACGTCGCGGATCTCGGTCACGGCCGGTCCGGCGGGAGCTCGATCGTGACTGTGGTGGTCGACGTAGGCATGTCGACGACTCCGACGAGGGCGAGCAGAGCGACGGTGCCGACTGCGAGAGCCCAGACCATCATGAGCAGCAGCACGACGCCAGCGGTTCGGTCGGTCCATCGGTCCCATGCGTTCACGCCGCGTCACCGTCGCGGCGCCCGGTGAGCCACTCGGCGCGGGGTGTGCCGGGGAGCACGCCGAGGCGTTCTGCGTTGGCCCGGATCCCGTCGGCAGCGTTGAGGATGAGCTGGTCGATCCGGTCGGCTCGTGCCCAGCTGGCTCGGAGGCGGTCAACGCTCATGGCTGCGACGACCGCCTCATGGCCCTTCGCGAGGGCCTGGTCGGCAAGCTCGTCCATCTCTGCGGCGTGCGCGACGAGCAGCTCGCGCAGCTCCTCGTAGGCGTCCGCGATGTCGCGGGTTGAGGGGGTTCCTGGTCCGCTCATGGTGCTCCGATCGAGATTCTTCGGTGGGGGCGTGTAACGCCCGCTGGGGTGGTGGCAAGGTCTGGGTGTGTGCTGCCCCACAGCACTCCGGCCGCATGGGTGCCGGGCTGAGAGGGGTCAGGGCTGGTGTGCTCCGCCAACGGTGGGCTGGTCCTGGCCCCTCTTTCGCGCCCGGGATCAGCCGCCGTACCGGGCCCGGTCGCCGAGCTCGTCCGCCCCGTCCGGCAGATCGTCCGCCGGGAGGAGACCCAGACCGCGGCCGAGAGCGGCCACGACCTCGAGGGCTTCCCACGGCGACTCGTTGCGTGCGTCCTCGAAGAGGGCTTCCAGCCCGGCGATCTTCGCCTCGGCCGCTTCGAGCTCGGCGATGACGGCCTCAGCCGCCGGGGCGACAGCGTGACCGTGCACGCGACCGGCTCGGCCGTCCCCGAACTCGGGCCGGCCCGGTTCCCCGGAGCCCTGGTAGGTGGCCCGCAGCGCTGCGATGGTGTCGGTGGTCATGTGGTCTCCGTGGTGGCTGGTTCGATTCGGTCGACTCGGGCGCTGGCGGACCATCGGGTGAGGGCGACGGCGACCTCCCAGCGGGGCCCGTCGTTGGTGACGCTCATCCGGTCGCGGCCGCTCATGTCGCGACGCACCTCGGCGAGGAGCTGGTCGCAGATGGCGACGAGGACGTCCTCGCGGACCGCTGTGGTGTCCGCGACGCGCAGCTCGGTCGCGTCAGCCCCGTCGAGGATGCGTTGGAGGCGCCGCCCGACCGCTGCGACCGTGGGCCCGAACGAGCCCCCCTGGAGGTCATCGGCCACGGCCTTCGCTGCGTTGAGCTTGGCGAGAGCAGCGTCGCGCTCGTCGATGATGTTCCGGACCTCGCCCGCCCAGCGCCCCGCTTCCGAGGCAGGGCCGTCGTGGAAGATGTCCGCCACCAGAAGGTGTTCGTCGTCGGTCATCCCTCACCGTCCTCGGGGATGGTGCGCTCCCGGCGATCGGCGACGGCCAGCGCCACGACAGCACCAACCGCCAAGGGCGGCACGACCGCCTTGTGGAAGACCTCGACCTCGAAGCCTTCCTTCGTGTCGGGGTCAGATCCCACGATGCGGGCGTAGGTCCCGGTGTGCTGGACGACTTCACCGACACCGACCGATTGCCACTCCCCGGTCGGGGTATCGGCCCCGTCGAGGATGCGGCGGATGCGAGACAGGTGGCCGGTCGCCTCGTAGTGTGCGAACCGTCCCGATCGAACGGTCGCCATCTCTGCCCGCACCTCGGCGAGCTTGGCGAGAGCAGCCTGGAGCTGCTTGAAGCGAGCCGTGCGCTGCCGCTTGCAGACGTCGAGACCCTCTCTGAGTGCGTCCCGTTCATCTGTTCGCTCGTCGTGTCGGCGGATCTGCTCGCTCAGGCGTCCCGTCAGGTGCTCGATGTCCGCCCGGAGGCTGGCGATGATCTCGGCGCCTTCCTCAGCGGTGACCTGCAGGGCGTCCCGCTCGGCCTCCAGCTCGGCGACGCGAGCTTCCGCGCGCTCGCGTTCCTCTCGCTGTCCGCGCAGGAACCGCACCTCGCGATCGAGCTCGACGATGCGTGCGTCATGGTCGCTCAACTGGCCCTGCAGTCGGGCAGCTGACTCGATGTGAGACTCCTTCTCCGCTTCCAGGGCGACGATCGCATCGCGCCACGTCGGGTACATGTCGGCCGACGTCAGCGCCGCGGCACCGGGCCCGTCGAAGGGCGGGGCGGTCAGCTCGGCGATCCGTTCGGCCTGTGCGGCGATCTGGTCGGCGGCGGCTTCGGTGAGCACGCCGAGCCCTTCCTCGTCGTGGACACCGCGGAGGGCGTCGTACCCGTGGGTGTGGATCTCCCGGGCGACGTAGAGCAGCCGGGAGTGGATCGTCCGCTCGGTCATGCCTCACCGCCGAGAGCTCGGATCTGCGCGGCCGTCCAGCCCGGGTTCTCCGGGATCTCGACGACGTTGCGGATGATGACGTCGCGTTCGGAGAGGGGGAGCCCGACCTCGGGTTCGGCGTCGTCGGTCCAGAACTCCAGGAGCACCCCGACGAGCCAGCGCAGCCGATCGACTTCGGTCTCGTCGGTCGTCGCGTCGACCTCGTCGATGATGCGTCCGAGCTGGGCGACGATCCAGAACGCGGATCGGTCGTTGTCCTCGGCGTCGGCCCGCAGAGCCCGCACCTTGTCGACCGTGATGGCCCACTGCAGGCCGTCCTTCTGGACTTGGCCGAGGAGAGCCTTGACGTCGGTCAGTTCGGTCTCGAGCTCGGCGATGCGATCGCCCGTGCCTTCGGCGGCGAGGATCGCTGCGGCTGCGTCGGCCGGGTTGCCCTCGCACCAGGCGATCAGGTCGTCATCGTCGTGGAGTGGTGGTGGTGCGGTCATCAGAACTTCGTCCCTTCGATGTAGGCGCGTTCGGCGTGGATGGCCTCGTCGATCACCCTGGCGGCGCGTGCGCCACGGCCCGGCCCGAACGCGATGAGGAGGCCGGCGTTGATCAGCCACGAGC
>JBCCWI010000151.1:0-9698 GCA_039193795.1 Actinomycetota bacterium
CTCGTGGTGGCCCGATGACACGCCGCCGTAGGCGGCCCGATGACACGCCGCCGTAGGCGGCCCGACGACACGCCGCCGTAGGCGGCCCGATGACACGCCGCCGTAGGCGGCCCGACGACACGCCGCCGTAGGCGGCCCGACGACAAGGAGTGGAACGTGGAGCGAATCCTGGCGCTGGATGGCCTGCGGACCATCGCTATCGCGATGGTCGTCGCCTATCACGTCGACAAGACGCTCGTCCCGGCCGGGCACTGGGGTGTGCCGCTGTTCTTCGTGCTGTCGGGGTATGTGATCACCGCGTCGATCTGCGCCGAGATCGATCGCACCGGTCGTCTCGATCTGGGCTCCTTCTATCGCAAGCGGATGCTCCGCATCATCCCGGCGCTGTTCGTCGTCTGCGTGGCGATGTTGGCGGTGGGGCTGGCGTGGTCGCAGGTCCTGGCGTCGATCGGGCTCTACGCGAACTACGCCCGCATCGAGGGCCTGGCACTGGGCCGGCTCACCCACACCTGGTTCGTCGCGGTGATCGCCCAGTTCTATCTGCTGTGGCCGTTGGTGATGGCGGCGATCCCCGCTCGCCGCCGCACCCAGGTGATCGGTGCGCTCGCCGTGGCCGCCATCGTCTGGCGGGTGATCGCGATCGAGACGATGTCACCGGGCTGGGTCTACAACGCCACCGACACGAACGCTGCGGGTCTCATGGTCGGTGCGTTCCTGGCGGTCGCCGGGATCCGCGCTCGTCGCAGCGCCGTCGCCTGGTCGCTCCCGGTCCTGCTCGGTCTCATGCTGTTGCCGATCTTCGGCGACAGTGGTCGCCTGGTGTTCTGGGGCGGCTTCGTCGCGGTGGCCCTGTCGGCGCTGATCCTGCTCTATGCCTCGACCGGTCCGGCCTGGCTCGAGAACCGCATCCTGCTGCGCATCGCCGACGTGTCGTTCGGGATCTTCCTGTGGCACTACGTGTTCGTCCGTTCCGACATTCCGCTGTGGGTCGCAGCCGTCGGCACGGTGGCGGCGACGGCGGCGTCGTGGTGGCTGGTCGAACGGCCGCTCGTGCGCTGGGATGCCCGCCGCCGAGCGCGTCGTTCCGTTCCGGATCGACCCCTGACCGCCACGCCAGCACCCTCGGTAGTAGATTAAGCACGCGTGGTGAGGAGTATGGAGACGCCCCTGGCGGATCCGCCCCACTTCCGGGCGGAGCCGGTGAGACATGGATCTCACGCGCGCGGCAGCCGCCTCTATCTCGTCCTGCGGGGTCTGGTCGCCACCCTGGTGGGGCTGAACCTGTTGCTGCTGGCGATGCTCATCGCCGTGACCCTCATCTCGGGCGGTGACGATGGGTCCGACGTCGCCACCGAGACCCCCGACCCGGTCACCGAACCCTATCCGGCCGACCCGGCCGCGCCGGTCACGGACGAGTCGGCCGACGGCGGTTCTGACGTCGCCGCCGACCCCGCGACCCCGAGTGACGACCCCGTCGAGGGCTCGAGCGCCGAACCGGCCGAGCCGGCCGAGACACCCGTCGTCTCCACCGATCCGCCGCCCTACCCCGATCCCTTCGAGCCGACGATCAACGAGGTGCAGCCGGCGGCCAAACGAATGGGCGGACTGATCGCCTACCTCATCACCAACTACGAGTCGGACACGTCACTGGCCGACGTCGTCGCCACGCTGCCGCCGGGCGCGTCACAGATCGATGGGCTGGTCGCCGAGGTCGACATCGTCCACCACCCGAACATGTGGTCGCGCGGCACGGTCGAGTACGTGCAGCTCGGTGGTCATCTCAACGGCCGCATCTCCAACATCGTGGTCATCCGTCAAGAGCTCGGTGTCGACGGCAGCAGCGCACCCCTGCGCACCGAGACCCGGGTGATGGAGGTTCGCCTCGCCCGCGACGAGGCAGGGGAGTGGGTCCTCGAGACGATCGCCTCCTCCGGCGGCGAACCCGCGGTCCGCCCGGCCGACCTCTCCGACACGGCAGCCGCCGTCGTCGACCACGACCGCATCGATCTGCCCGACACCGCCGCGTGGGACATCTACAACGGCCTGATCGATCGCAACGTGCTCGAGGTGATGCTCGACATCGCCGAGCGCACGCCGTACTCGGTCGTCGTGCTGCAGACCGGTCACTCCTACAACGTGTTCGGCACCGACCGCGTGAGCAATCACTCGGTCGGGCGGGCGGTCGACATCTACAAGCTCGAAGACGAGCTGGTCGTCGACTCCCATGCCACGTTCTCCGCGTTCTACGACCTGTCGGAGTGGATCGTGTCCCGCTACGACATTCGTGAGTTCGGCAGCCCCTGGCGCTTCCCCGACGCCGTCGCCCACACCTTCACCAACGAGGTGCACCACGATCACCTCCACATCGGCCTGTATCCCTGGCCGACCTCGCCGAATCCGCCCGCCGAGTAGGTCGCGCCTCGACGCTCAGCGAGTCCAGACCAGCGGCAGTCGGTCGTCGTCGGCGGGGTAGGCGCCGGGCTCCAACGTGATCTCGCCGTTCATCAGCGTCGGGTCGGATCCGGGATGCGGCGCCCACACCGCGTCGTCGCCGAGCCAACGGGTCGAGAACGCGACCCGCCGAGTGGGTGCCGCATTGCCGCGGGCCCCGTGGATGCTCCAGGCGCTGAAGACGATGGCATCGCCGGGGGCCGCGTCGAAACTGACGATGTCGTAGTCGTCGCGGTCGGCGTCGATGTCGGGCACCCGCTCGCCGACGAAGTCGGTCGTCCAGTCCGAGGTCGAACGTTCGGCATCAGGTGTGAAGCTCTCCGGGGCGTAGTACGCGTCCCACCGGTGTGACCCCCGGATGAACTCCAACCCGCTCTGATCGACGGTCGTGTCGGTGAGTGCCACCCACACCGACACGATCCGCTTCCCGAGGAAGGGCCAGTACGGGATGTCCTGGTGCCACGGGGTCGAGGCGTCGGTGTGGGGCAGCTTCACCAGTGTGTGGTCGAAGTAGAAGCGGACCGAGTTCGTGTCGAGCACCTGCCCGGCGACCGAGGCGATGGGCGACTCGAACACCGCCGCCCGAACCGTGTCGTTGTGGCGCCAGAGGTACCGCGTCGTGAACAGCCGGTCGGTCGCCGAATCGGGGTTGCTGTCGGTGACCCACGCTCCGGGGTCGGCGAGTTCGTCGTCGGCGACGGCGAGGAGGCGCTCGACCATGTCCTCGGCGAGCACGCCCTCGACCTTCACCACACCGTCGTCGGCGAATCGGGCTCGGTGTTCGTCGGTGACGAGCGGGCGGTGCGACTCCTTCACGGCGGAGCTCCTCGCGCCGCGGCCGTCAGGCGTCGGCGAGCGCGTCGGGATGCGCCCGGAAGTACTGGTGCAGGATCTTGTCGTGCACCGTCGTGGCCGAGAGCTGGTCGACGCTGTGGGGCTCCCACCGGGGCGGATCGCCCTCGGGGCGGTCGCCGAGCACGGTGACCCGTTGGATGATGCGCTCGCCCTGGAAGTCGGCGACGACCGCATGCTGGGTGCATCGGTTGTCCCACATCGCGACGGTGCCCGGAGTCCAGCTGTGCCGCACGCACAGTTCCTCGCGTACCGACCAGTCCCACAGCATCTCGAGCAGGGAGTGCGACTCGGTGTGGTTGAGCTCCACGATGCGCTTGCTGAAGTGCTCGTTGGCGAGCAGTGATCGACGGCCGGTCTCCGGGTGGATGCGCACCAGCGGATGCATCGCCATCACCTCGGGCTTGCCGTGGGGTGAGGCGTTGTGGATTACGTGCAGCGAGTCGAGCATCTCCCGGATCGGTGCCGACAGCGTCTCGTAGGCCAGGTACTGGTTGGCCCACATCGTGTCGCCCCCGACGTCGGGGCACTCCACCATGTGGAGGATCGACATGACCGACGGGTTCGGCAGGAACGTGACGTCGCTGTGCCACTCGTCGGCGATCCCGCCGTGCGACGCCTTCAGCTCGACCACCTCGGGATGGTCGTCGTCGGGCCGCGGCAGGTGCGGGTGGATCTCGAGCTCACCGAACTTGCGGCCCAGCGCGACGTGGCCGTCGAGGGTCAGCGATTGATCCGGGAAGAACAGCACGAGGTGGTCGAGCATCGCGGCGCGGATGGCGGCGACGTCGGCCTCGGTGGCCTGGTCGAGATCGATGCCGGTGACTTCGGCACCGAGGGCGGACCCGACGCGGCGGATGGACAGCTCGGACATGCGGCGAAGGTACCAAGCGCTGCCCGGCCGGAGCGACCTCACGCGCCACCGGACGGTGTCCGAACGGTCTCTGCCGGAGTCCGCTCGGGTCGACGCCCTGTGGCGGGGCCTCCCCGCAGGCGGAGGCTCAGATGTCGGCGTCGGCGAGCAGCGGGAGAGGCTCCATGCCGAGCAGTGACCGATACGTCGAGTGGTAGTGGTGCAGCGCCGGCTCGTTGCGCCCGAACAGCGCATGCGGCACATGGCCGGACTCGGCGGTGCGTTGTTGGCTGGCGGACATCCAATAGTCCTCGTCGCGGATGATGTTGGCGAACCCCTGGGCCACCATCCGCTGGAGCTGCACCTCCTCGCTGTCGGCCGCGACCGGCCGATCGGTGTGTTCGACGTGGCGGTCGAAGTACTCCTCCACCGTCACGTCGGGCCGGAGGTAGAACGTGATCCGCGAGACGTGGCGGCCCGGGTGTTCCGGGTCGGGGAACGCCCGCACGAGGTAGGCGCCGCGGTCGAAAGGCATCAGCTGCGTGTTGGGGAACAGCCAATACACCGGCAGTCCGGCGACGGTGATGTCCCACTCCGATTCGGGGAGTTGGCGCATCTCGTCGATCGCTCGGCGGGTGAGGATCATGCGGTGGTTGATCCCGAACGTGTCGTAGCACTGCACGTTGCCGTGGAAGACCGGGTACAGCGTGTCCTTGTGGAGGGCGGCGAAGTGGTACGTCTCGCCGAACGTGTCCATCGCCAGCTTCCAGTTGCAGTCGACGTCGTAGCTGTCGCGATCGAGATAGGTGAGCTCGCCGTAGTTCCACTCGGCGAGTTCGGCGGCGAGGTCCGCCCCGAACATCTCGTCGGGGTCGATCACGCCGTCGGGGTCCGGGTGGACGTACAGCAGCCCGTTCCACTCGAGCGACGGCAGCTCCACCAGGTCGAGGCACTCGGGGTCGACCTCGCCGAAGTGATCGCGCTTGGGAAGGCCGACGAGCGTGCCCTGCGGGTCGTAGGTCCAGGCGTGGAACGGGCAGGTGATGCGGCGGGCAGTGCCGCGCTCCTCCTCGATCAGCACCGCGCCACGGTGACGGCAGGCGTTGACGAAGGCGTGGAAATGTCCGTCACCGTCTCGGGTGGCGATCACCGGCACGCCGAAGTCCTCGGTCGTCAGGAAGGAACCGGCCTTCGGGAGGTCGCCGGAGAGGCCGATCAGTTGGGGGCGGGAGGTGAAGAACTCGTCCCACTCCCGTCGAGCGAGTTCGGGGTCGGTGTAGACCTCGACCGGGTTCTTGCGGAGGCCGCCGGCATCGACGTTGGTGCCGGAGTCGAGTCGGGCGAGGAGCTCCTTGATGAGTCGGATCTGTTCATCTCTGCGCATTCTTGTACTCGACTCTAAATTTGGAGTGTTGTCAAGAAATCTCCCGACGGTCAGACTGGAGTCGTGACCGGACTGCGAGAACGCAACAAGGCCCTGCGGGTCGAAGCGATCCTCGATGCCGCGGTCGAGCTGCTCGACACAGCCGACCTCGACGAGCTCACCACCGACCGGATCGCCGCCCACGCCGGCGTCGCGACCGCGACCGTCTACAACCTGGTCGGCACCCGCGACCGACTCCTGCGGGCGGTCATCGACCGCATCGTCGAGCGGCTCGTCGAGCAGGTCGCAGATGCGTCGGCGCGCGACGAGGACCCCATCGCGGTGGCCCACCTCATCGTCGATCACTCCGTCGCCGCCTTCACCGAGCACTCGATGGCGTATCGACGCATCGTCGCGGCGGGCCGTTCGGTCGGGAACGGCCACCTGCCCGACATCGCCGATCCGTCCAGCCTCCAGGTCGCCGCCCTCCGGCGGGCCCAGGAGCAGGGCATCCTCCGCGACGACGTCGACGTCGCCGGTCTCGGACGCCAGATCTACATCTCCTGGATCGGAGCGATGGAGCACTGGGCGAACGGACGCCTGAGCGACGACGGCTTCGCCGTCGCGACCCGCCATGGTCTGCTGACCGTCCTCGTGGCGGCCGCCACCGACGCCGAACGGGCGCGGTTCGACGCCGAGTTGGCGGATCTCGGCCCGGTGCTCGAACGACACTGGACCACCCGCCACTAGGACGGGTGGCCCCGTTGGGTCAGCCGCCGAGCTCGGCGACGATCGACGGCGGGAGGAGGATGCCGTCGATCACGTGACCCACACCGTTGTCGCCCACCACGTCTGCGGTGACGACCGTCGCCTGTCCGCCATTGAGCACGACGGTGCCATCGACGACCTCGACGGTGATCGCTTCGCCCTGCAGCGTCGTCACCTCCGTCACGCCGGCGACGTCGGCCGCGAGGAGGGCGGCATCGACCACCAGGTGGTACTGCAGGACCGCCTCGAGGAGCGCCGGATCCTGGAGTGAGGCCGCCAGGTCAGGTTGCTCCACCTGTGCGGTCGCCAGTGCCTCATCGCTCACGAGGAATGCCGTGATCGGTCCCGGGCCGTTGATCGCCTCCGCGAATGCCGGGGCGAAGGCGGTGAACTGGCTCAGCAGTGTCACGCCGCTCTCGGCGGCAGCATCGAGAACGGTCGTGGAACCGTCGCCCGTCTCGGGGACCTCGGGTGTCGGGGCGTCGACCACACCGCCGGTCTCCTCGCCGGCGAGCAGTGCGGCGACCGCATCGAGTGCGACGAACTTGTGCAGCGGACCGCCGAGGCGCACCTGTGCTCCGAAGTCGAGGAAGAGGAAGTTGCCCGCCTCGGCGGCTGCCGTCGCCGCCCAGAGCGGTTCGGCTTCGACCGTCTCGCGGGTCGCCATGAACGAGTCCTCGATCAGGTAGAGGATGACGTCGGCATCGATCGTGGGAATCACCTCGAAGCTCACGGCGAAGGTCGACGGGGCGATCTCACTGCCGCCCGGATCGGCCGGCTCCCACACGTCGATCCCGAGGTCGGCCAGGAAGCGGCCTGGGTTGGTGTCGATGCCGTAGATGCGGGCGCCGTCGACGCCACCGTCACCGGTGCCACCACCCGGGAGCGACTGCTGGACGACGGCGACCGTCTGGCCGGCGAACCGGGCTTCGACCTCGGGGGCGAGTTCGGCGACCCGGGCGTCGTACTCGGCGATGACCTCCTCGGCGCGTTCGGGACGACCGACCACGTCGGCGACGAGGCGGAAGTTGGTCTTCCAGTCGTCGGAGAAGAGGTCGAGCGTGTATGTCGGTGCGATCTGGCTCAGCGGCTCGTACACGGCGCCGAAGAACTGATCGTCGGAGATGATCAGGTCGGGCTGGAGCGCCGCGATCAGCTCCAAGCTCGGTTCGAAGCCGGAGCCGATCGGTTCGACGTCGTAGAGCGACTCGAGCCCGTACGTCTCGCCGGTCGCCGGGAGGGCGCTCATGTAGGGGAGTGCGCCGATCGGCTCGATGCCCAGGGCGACCAACTGCTCACCCATGAGTTCGCCGAACAGCGGGAGGATCGCGACCGGTTCGGCGGCGAGCTCGGTGGTGCCCAGCGAGTGCTCGATGGTGCGGGGGTAGGTCACCCCGGCCGCCTCCGACGCGTCGGTCGCGTCGTCCTCGGCCGATGCGCTGGCACTCTCGCTCTCCGAGGCGGATGCAGAGGTCGACGCGGAGTCGCTGGTGGAGGCCGACGAGGAGGAATCGGAGCCCGACCCACCGGCGTCGTCATCGTCGCCGCAGGCCGCTGTCAGCAGGGCGAAGATCGCCACGAGGGCGATGAGCGAACGACGTGACCGGTTCGTGAGTGCGCGCATGGCAGCGGAGTTAAGCATGCCTAGCGTCCGATGAAAACCATTCTCCTTTTGGTGTTTCCGGTCGGGGCGAACGCGGGTGCGTGGTCAGCTCCGCCCTGCGCCGGCGGCCGACATCTGGTGAGCCGTGAGCCGGGCGTAGAGCCCGCCCGAGCCGAGGAGGGTGGCATGATCGCCCACCTCGATCAGGTGGCCTCCATCGAGCACGACGATCTGGTCGGCGTTGCGGATCGTCGAGAGCCGGTGGGCGATCGTGAGGGTCGTGCGCCCTGCCATGAGCGTCTCGAGGGAGTGGTGCACAGCCGCTTCGTTCACGGCATCGAGATGGGAGGTCGCCTCGTCGAGCACGAGCACGGGCGTGTCCTTGAGGAAGGCTCGGGCGATCGCCACCCGCTGACGCTGACCACCCGAGAGTCTGACGCCGCGCTCGCCGACCGCCGTGTCGAGCCGCTCGGGAAGCGAGGAGACGAAGTCGCCCAGCGACGCCTGCTCGATCGCCGCCTCCAACTCGTCGGCGTCGGCGTCGGGCCGAGCCATGTGCACGTTCTCTCGCAGCGTCGCGTTGAACAGGTAGGTCTCCTGGCTGACGAGCGCGACGTGCGCTCGGAGGTCGACGAGATCGACGTCGCGCAGATCGTCGCCGAAGAGTCGGATCACACCCGCCTGCGGATCCCAGAACCGAAGGATGAGCTGGGCGGCGGTGGTCTTGCCGGCGCCGGACGGTCCGACGAGCGCGACCGTGGCGCCGGCCTCGACCGAGAACGAGACCGTGTCGAGCGCTGGTCGTTCGGTGCCCGGGTAGGTGAAGGTGACGGCGTCGAACTCGACCGCTGGGACCGTCGGCTGGGGTCCTCGAACGACGACCGGTCGTGGGGGTGACTCGACGACGACGGGCTCGCTGTGCACCTGGTGGAGCCGCCGCGTGGCGCCGAGCGTGTCCGCCAACTGGCGCCCGACGTGGGCGATCTCCGAGACGGGCAGGAACGACGCAAGGGCGAGCAGGGTCAGCAGGGGCAGCGTCGTGGCGGCGAGTTCGCCGTCGTTGACGAGCCCCGCACCGGTGATCACGACGGCGAGTCCGCCGAGACCGGTGGCGACCTCGAGGGTCGAGGTCTGGCGCGACAGGCTCCGGTAGAACGGAATCCGAGCCGCCTGATGGGTACGCACCCGATCGAGGAAGGCCGTCGAACGGGCGTCGGCCTGCTGGAACGCCAGGACCTCGCCCATGCCCTGCACCGTGTCGACGGCGTAGGCGTTGAGATCGCCGAGCGCCTTGCGGTCGCGCGAACCGAGATCGTCGAGTCGGCGGCGCATGAGGAACGGGCTGGCGGCCACGATCACCAAGAAGGGGAGGAGCGCGACCGCCATCGGCCAGCCGGCGACGGCGAGGACGGTCAGCACGGTCGCGGGCACCAACACCGCGACGAACGCCGGCGCCACCGTGTGAGCGAAGAAGTACTCGACCATCTCGACGTCGTGAGTCGCCATCGCGACCAGATCACCGGTGCGACGGCGCACCAGGTACGCGGGGGCGAGTTCGTCGAGCTTGCGGTACAGGCCCACGCGCATCTCCGCCAGCATCCGGAACGCCATGTCGTGCGCGACCCACGACTCCAGCCAGTGAAGGATCCCGGCGAGCGGAGCGACGATCGCGAGCGCGACCAGGAGCCCGCCGAAGGCGTCGCCGCGGTCGACCGCGGCGCCCCCGAGGGCGCTGAGAACGCCGCCCGCGATCAGCGCAGCGCCGCGGGTGACCCCGAACACGCACGTCGCCACCAGCCCACCCCCCC
>JBCCWI010000152.1:0-9474 GCA_039193795.1 Actinomycetota bacterium
CCCGCGGCGCCACCGTCCTCAGCGTGTTCCACGACATCGAAGCGATGCGCCGCCTCGCCGACCGGGTCGTGGTGATGGAGGACGGACTGGTCGTCGACCAGGGCGAGGCCAACACCGTGCTCGACCGCAACCTCGAGCGCGAGCTCGTCTGAACCACCCCATCTCCCGACCCCCAGGCTCCCCCATGACTGCACTCACCAACGTCCGCGCCGTGCTACCGACCCGGGTCACCGACCCGCTGACGGTCGTGATCGACGACGGCACCATCACCGACATGGCCGCAGGCCCGGCCCCGACCGGCGCGATCGACGGGCACGGCGCCCTCCTGCTGCCCGGCCTGATCGACACCCACAGCGATGGTCTCGAGAAGGAGATCTCGCCGCGTCGCACCGCTCGCTTCCCGCTCGACTACGCCCTGCGCTCATTCGAGGGGCGCGTGCGCGCGGCCGGCGTCACCACGGTGTGCCATGGCATCGGCTACCAGGAGAAGCCACGGGCCGACCGCACCGTCGCCCAAGCCCGGGAGATGTGCGCGGCGATCAACGGCCGGCGCCACGATGCGTCGGCCGGGCTCGACCACCGAGTCCTCTATCGCTTCGAGGCCCGCGACGAGCACGCCCTCGAACCCCTGCTCCAGGATCTGACCGCCGAGGACACGACCGAGGGCGCGGCACCACTGCTGTCCTTCGAGGATCACACCCCGGGCCAGGGCCAGTTCCGCGACATCGAGCAGTACGAGGCTGCGGTCGACCCGACTCAGCTCCCCGAGGGCGAGACGGTCAAGTCCTACGTCGCACGACTGATGGCGGAGGCCGAGGCGGTCCGCGAAATCCGCGACATCAACCGGGCCCGGCTCACCCCACTCGCCAAGGACGGGTCGATCCGGCTGCTCGCCCACGACCTCGAGACCCTCGACGACGTCGATGAAGCCCTCGACGCCGGCGCCTCGATCGCGGAGTTTCCGCTCAACGTCGACGTGGCCAAGCGAGCCCGCGATGCGGGGATGACGACCGTCATGGGTGCCCCCAACGCCTTGCGGGGCAAGTCTCACTCGGGCAACACCTCCGCCCGTGAACTCATCGCTGCGGGGCTCTGTGACGTCCTCGCCTCGGACTACATGCCTTCCGCCATGCTCGCCTCGGTCTTCGCGATGGCGGCCGACCGCACCTGCACCCTGCCCGAAGCGGTCGCACTCGTCACCGCGGGCCCCGCAGCGATGATCGGCGGTGCGGCCTCCGGTCGCCTGGAGGTCGGCCAACCGGCCGACCTCGCCCTGGTCGACGACAGCGGTGACTGGCCGGTCGTGCTCTCGGTGCACCGAGCGGCCGATCACCCGGTCCGGGCGGGCCTCGGCGCATGACCGTCACCCCGGACCCTGCGCTCGTCGCCGCCTCGGAGGCCGCGCACGGCGCATGGGCGGCCGCGGTGGCTGCCCACGACCGCGACGCCCTCCTCGAACCGATCGCCGAGGGCGCCGACGGCACCCCGACCTCGCGGATCGACCATCTCGTTGAGTCGGCGATCCTTCAGGCGGTCGAGCCCTACGGGCTCGACGTCGTCAGCGAGGAGATCGGCCATGTCGACCGCGGCTCGAGCACGGCGATCGTCATCGATCCGGTCGACGGCACCGGCAACGCCACCGCCGGCATTCCCATCGCCGCCTTCACCGGCGCCATCGCAATCGAGGGTCGGTTCATCGAGGGCCTGACCCACTGGCTCGCCGACGGCCGCACCTGGTGGGCTCACGTCGATCAGGACGCAGCCCAGACCACCTCGGGGCGGACATCGCTCGATGGGGCGCTGGTCTCGATGATTCGACCCAAGGGCGACGCGGCCGGCTTCCTCGCCATCGCCGATCGGGCCGCTCGGATCCGCGTGCTCGGGTGCTCGTCGATCGAGGCGGCCCTGGTCAGCGACGGTGTGCTCGACGCGTTCGTCGATGCCGGGAGCCGGACCCACCGCCTGGTCGATCTCGCCGCCGCGTTGATCATCGTCGAGCGGGCGGGTGGCGCGGTGGTCGACGTGCAGGGTGAGCCCATCCGCTTCACGACCGAGGTCGACACCCGCTGGTCCGGCATCGTCGCCGCCACCCCGGAGCTTGCGGCAGAGATCGCCGACGCGGTCAACCTGGCGAACGCGTCGGCGACGGTCGCCGGCTGAGGTTCACCCCGGAGCGCGGCCCCGGACGGCCGGCATCCAGTTCGGCCCGGCCGTCTCGTTGATCCGGGCCACGAATGCCGCATGGTGGGGCGCCACCAGTGCGAGGAACCGTTCGGTGACGGCTTCGCCGATGGCTTGCCACACCGGTGCGGTGAGTTCGTCGGTGCGGCGCTCGATGTCGACGCGGAACGCTCGGCCGGCGTCGGTCAACGACCCACCCTCGGCGAAGCCACGGGCCTCGAGGCGCGACCAGGCCGCCGACACTGCGTCATCGCTTCCGCCGCGGCTGCGGGCGATCCACTCCTCGCTGCCGTATTCGTCGACATCGATCATCGCCGAGTGCAGGAGACCGGCCTCGACATCGTCGATGCCCTCGCTCGCCAACAGCGCCCAGTGGTTGTCGCCGCGCAGCTCGCGGATGCAGTTGATGGCGTGCCATGCCGAAAGGCTGCCATCCCGGTCGGCCGGGCGCGGGAGCGCACGGTGCGCGACGAAGAACGGGCGCATCCCGTGGAAGATCGAGTCGACGCCGCGCCAGAGGTCGTCGGCGATCTCGCCCAGGTCGGCGGCGAGACCGGGAGCGATCGATTCGAGGCCGGGCACGACGGCGTCGTCGAGTGCGCCGAGCACCTGCTCCGGGGTCATCAGCGAACGCACCGTGGAGGAGATCAGGTCGATGATGGTCGGGTTGATCGAATAGGTCATCGAGGCGATGACCGCCGGCGGGGTGTCGCCCAGCGCGGCGAGGCGCCAAGCCACGACCCACGCATCGGTGTTCGGCATCCCGAGCTCGGCGAAACTCGCTTTGGCCCGCTCGTCCCACATCATCCAGCCGACGACATCGTGGCAGGCGACGCCGGCGCGAAAGCTCAGGTCGTTCCAGTCGGTCACGAGGAGCTACCCAGAACCGAGTCGGCGAAGAGCTCGACCGAGCGCCACCCCTCATCGATCGGCATGCCCCCGATCAAGGGGTGCAGGGTGCACGCGCCGTTGGTGGCGGCGAACTCCCGAGCCTGATCGGGCGTGAGGAAACGGTAGATGCCCTCAGCGCGGAGTTCGTCGACCGACATCGCGTGCGAATGGACCGGCGAGTTCTGGCCTTCGGGCTGCCAGTCGGCGTAGGTCCGGGCCTCGAGCATGAAGTGCTCACCGAGCTCGGCCCACGCCCGCTCCGGATCCTCGGTCACGAAGATCTGGGGCGCTTCCTCGGGCGCGATGCAGAACGGGGTGGTGCCGTTCTCGGCGCACAGCTCTTCGTAGAGCTCCTTGATGCCCGGGGGGTTGCCGTTCATGTAGAGCGGCAGACCGAGGCGGGCGGCCCGACGAGCGGATGCCTTGGCCGAGCCGCCGATCATGATCTGTGGGTGCGGCTCGGTGTAGGGCTTGGGCAGCACCTGCACCATCTCGCCGTGGTGTTCGAACGGCTCGCCCGTCCACGCCTGCAACAGCACGTCGAGCGACTCGTCCATGATCTTGCCGCGCCGAGTCCATTCCTTGTCCATCGCGGTGTACTCGAGGGGGCGGTAGCCCAGCCCCATCGTCACCACGATGCGACCCTTGCTGACGAGATCGAGCACGGCCAGATCCTCGGCGACACGAATCGGGTCGTGGAGCGGCAACAGCAGCGCGCCGATCATGCACAGCACGTTCTCGGTACGCGCCAGGACCATCCCGGCGTTGAGCATCGGCGTCGGCGACCAGGCGGTGCTGCTGACGTGGTGTTCGTCGAACTGCACCGCGTTGAGCCCGCGCTGATCGAGGAACTCGACCATGTCGAGCGCCGCCCGGTAGCGATCGCTCATCTCGGATCCGTCAGACGGATCGGGATGGACGTGGTTGAGACGAAAGACGGTGTAGGCCACGGGGCTCCTTCGCCCCGGGGGCGATCAGCCGAATGAGTCGAAGTCGATCCCACACGCTGAGAACAACTCGATCAAATCGACGACCGCTTCGGGATCGACGTCGCCGGTCGTCAGACCGATGAAGCCGGCGACCCCGCCGGCCTCGACCAACCCGTCGAGGAAGCAGTTGGCCTGGTCGATGGTGACCGAGCCGTCGGCGGCCAGCTCCTCGGCGAGCAGCGCCCGGCCGGCGTCGCTGCCGAGGATCGCCTCGAACATCTCGGCGTTGGCGAACGCCTCCTCGAGCGAGACGTCGTCGGCCGCAGCGTCGGCGTCGGCATCGTCACCGGCGGCATCGGGGCAGTTGGCGTCGATCCAGGCCTGGATGCGGTCGTCGGCGGCATCGAGTTCGGGGTTGTCGGTGAACGCCTCGACGTCGTCGGCCGCAGCGAAGAAGTCGTAGTCGTAGACCTCGAGGATGGTCTTGAACTCACCGAAGGCGTCGAGCGTCAGCTGCAGATCGGGGACGAGCTCACCGGGGGCGTCGGCGATCGCCTCGGCCAGCAGCCCCTGGCTGGTGTTGAGGAAGTTCTCCAGCTGCTCCGGGTCGAGCAGGTCGACGGCGTCGGTGAGTTCCTGGTTCTCGGCATAGCGGGCACAGAACAGGGCGGCGTCACCCGACGGTGCCACCGGCTCGTCGGCGGGTTCCTCTTCGGGCTCTTCCTCGGGTTCGTCCTCGGGCTCGGGCTCGTCGACCGGTTCGTCCTCGGTGGTGTCGGCGGTCGTGTCGCCCGACTCGTCGTCCTCGGGCTCCGCCGCCGGCTCGCTGTCACTGTCGCCGTCGGTCGAGCCGTCCTGTGCGGCGGTGTCGTCGCCGGCGGTGTCGGTCGAGTCGTCGTCGGAACCGCCGCAGGCGGCGGCGACCAGCGTCAGGGCGAGGAACAGGGCGATGAGGGCGCGAAGCGAGATTCGGGTACGCATGCGGCAACGCTAACCGGCCCGCCGGCACCCGAACCGTCATGACGCTGACAGGTGGTGTGACATGGACCCGACCCGGGCCCGGCGCGATCAGCCCTGCAGGGTGTTCACCGCGGACACGATCGCCCGCAGCGATGCGGAGACGATCGACTCGTGCATCCCGACGCCCCAGGTCGTGTCGCGAGCGCCGGTGTCGATCTCGACATAGGCGACCGCGGTCGCGTCGGACCCGGTACCCATCGTGTGCTCGCTGTAGTCGGCGATCTTGCCCTCGAACAGGCCGGCCCCGGTGAGCGCCGCCACGAAGGCGTCGATCGGGCCGTTGCCCTCGCCGGTGACCATCTGTTCCCTGCCGTTGACGATCAGCTTCGCTTCCATCGTCGTCGTGCCGGACTCGAGCGTGTCGCTCGACGAGCGATGTCCGATGATCTCCACCTTGGGGTTCGCGGGCTCGACATAGTGCCCGATGAAGTGGCGGTGGATCTCATAGGAGGTGATCTCGGTGCCGGTGTCCTCGGTGACGGTCTGGATCTTCTTGGCGAAGTCGACCTGGAGTTGACGGGGCAGGTCGAGGCCGTACTCGTGCAGCAGCACGTACGACACGCCACCCTTTCCGGACTGGCTGTTGACCCGGATGACCGCCTCGTAGCTGCGGCCGAGATGACGGGGGTCGATCGGCAGGTACGGGACGTCCCACGTGTCGTACTCGCCTTCGAGCGGCTCGCCGGGCTGCACGTCGTAGATGTCGGCCATGCCCTTCTTGATCGCGTCCTGGTGCGACCCGGAGAAGGCGGTGAACACGAGGTCGCCCACATAGGGCTGCCGATCGGGCAGCGTCATGCGGTTCGAGAACTCATAGACCCGTCGCGCCTCCTCGATGTCGGAGAAGTCGAGTTCGGGGTCGACACCCTGGGTGAACAGGTTGAGCGCGATCGTGACCACGTCGACGTTGCCGGTGCGCTCACCGTTGCCGAAGAGCGTGCCCTCGACCCGATCGGCGCCGGCCATCATGCCCAGCTCGGCGGCGGCGACGCCCGTGCCACGGTCGTTGTGGGGGTGCAGCGAGAGGATGATCGACTCGCGGTTCTTCACGTCGCGCAGGAAGCGCTCGATCATGTCGGCGTAGAGGTTCGGGGTCGACATCTCGACCGTCGCCGGCAGGTTGAAGATCAGCGGGTTGTCGGGCGTCGGTTCGATGACGTCCATGACCGCCTCACACACCTCGACGGCGAAGTCGGGTTCGGTGCCGGTGTAGGACTCGGGCGAGTACTCGAAACGGATGCGCTCGGGATTCGCGTCGGCGTCGCGCAGCTGCCGGCAGAGCGTGGCGCCCTCGACGGCGATGTCGATGATGCCCGCGCGGTCGGTGCGGAACACCACCCGCCGCTGGGTGGTCGAGGTCGAGTTGTAGAAGTGCACGATGGCGCTCTTGGCGCCCTCGATCGACTCGAACGTGCGACGGATCAGATCCTCGCGGCACTGGGTGAGCACCTGAATCGTGACCCCGTCGGGGATGAGATCCTCTTCGATCAGTTCCCGCACGAAGTCGAAGTCGGTCTGCGACGCAGCCGGGAAACCGACCTCGATCTCGGTGAAGCCGATCTCGACCAGGCGGTCCCACATCCGACGCTTGCGGGTGGAGTCCATGGGGTCGACGAGCGCCTGGTTGCCGTCGCGCAGGTCGACCGAGCACCAGATCGGGGCGCGCTCGAGCCGACGATCGGGCCAGGTGCGATCGGGAAGCTCGACGGCCGGATAGGGCCGGTACTTCTCGAAGGGCATGGTGCTCGCACCTGACGGTGAGGCTGTCGCAGCATGGGCCGTCCGGTTGTCAGACGATGCTGGATTCATGGGTCGCTCCCGGGGAGTCGGTCGAGTGGAAAGTGTACGGAAAAACAAGAAACCCTCCGGACCACGAGGGCACGGAGGGTTCGGCGAGCGCCGGTATGTGGCGCTCGCCTACACGAGAAGAAGCAGGGTCTGGCTGCAGGACTTCACGAAGGTCACGGTAACTCCATCGGCTCGATTGTCAACCGGATTGAGGCTCATCGGGTGCGGGAGAGGCGGCGCAATGACCGGCGAGGTGACCCGCCGAACGCCTACCGTCGACCCCGTGACCACCGACGCAGCCACGATCGCCCGACTCGAGGCGACCCTGACCGACCCCCAGCTGGCGGCCCGGATCGATTCGGTGATCCTCCGGACGGGCGACGGCTTCCGCGCCGCCTCCGCACGCGGCAGTGTCGACTTCGGCGAGGGCGACGACGACGCCATCGAGGTGCTCGCGACCGCAGGCGACCACCCCCTCCGGAACCAGGCGACCGACCAGGCGGCCGACACCGCCACCGAACTCGGCCTCGAGTCCGCACCGCTCGGCGAACTGGCCACCCCGCTCGCCTACCGGTCGATCATCCAGTACTTCGACGCCGAGCACGCACCCGACGCCGTGGTCCAGTGGGCGCCGTCGCAGATGTTCCACGGCAGCGTCGGCAACCACGGTTCCCTGTCGACGATCCAGGCTCGTGCCCCGTTCATCGCCGCCGGTCCCGGCATCCGTGCCCGCGGTGTCGTCGCCGAGCACCTCCGCACCGTCGACGTCGCCCCCACGGTTGCGGCCCTGCTTGACCTTCCGGTGGGCGACGGCGTCGACGGCCGAGGGCGCCCCCGCACGGGCACCCGTCTCGCGATGCAGGACGGCGACGAGATCGCATCGCTGCTCGACCCCGACGGCCGGGCCGAACACGTCGTTGTCTTCCTCTGGGACGGGGTGAACGCGAACGAGCTCCACGATGCGGTCGATGCCGGCGACGCCCCGAACGTGGCCGGCCTGATCGTGCGGGGCACCTCCTACCGCCACGGCTGCCTCTCCGCCCTGCCGACCGCGACGCTCGCCAACCACACGACCCAGTGCACCGGTGTCTACCCCGGCCACTCGGGGGTCCTGCACAACGCCTGGTACGACCGCCGCCGCGCGGTGCACGTCGATCTCCTCGACTTCGGCCAGATGATCAACGCCCGCGACCACCTGGCGCCGGGGGTGGAGACGATCCATGAGGCGCTCAAGCGGCACGAACCGGACGCCTTCACCGCGACGACCTACGAGTACGGCGACCGCGGTGCCGACTACTCCACCTATGTCCAGATGGCGAGCAACGGGCCGATCCCCACCCTCACCGACGCCGACCGCCGCAAACACCGCACCGAGGACTTCCTCGGCGACCGGGAGTACCGCCACAAGTCGATCTTCGACGCCCACTCGATGAACGAGGCCTGCCACGTGTGGCGGGGCGACTTCGGCGCGCTGCCGCGCTACAGCTGGTTCACCTTCAACCTCACCGACGCCGCCGGCCACTCGGGCGGCCCCCACTCCGACATGGCCCGGGCGGCGATCCGCGACACCGACGCCCGCATGGGCGACGTGCTCGCCGAGATCGACCGAGCCGGCCGACTCGACCGCACCGCCTGCATCGTGCTCGCCGACCACGGCATGCAGCGCTTCGACACCGCCGAGCCCTTCGATCTCGCCGGCACGATCCGCGACGCCGGCGTCGAGGCGGTGCTCACCGACGATCAGTACGTCTACCTGCGCTGAGTCACCCCGCGCGGCACGAATTCCACGCTGCGTGCATCCAAACGACGTTTCCCTCACGCAAGGGAGGCAAGCAAGTTGGAGAAGGAGTGACCGATGCGTGGTCCGAGAAAGGGTGCCCGGCGTTCCGTCGTCGTGGCCATGGTGATGGCGATGCTGGCGGCGACCGTCGGGATCGCGGCGGCGAACGATGACCTCGCCGCCCGCAACAATGTGTTCGACGCCCAGGTCGGCGTCGCGTTCGCCGGCGATGTCGGCGACAACGACGCCGAGGCCGGCGACGGCGCCCAGTTCGCCGAGGCCGGCGGCACCGTCGCCCCGGGCCTGACGCTCGCCGCCGACGGTTCGCTCACCGGCGTGCCGACCGAAGCGGGCAGCTTCCTGTTCGCCTACGAACTCTCGAACGGTGGTGTGACCGACACCGCATTCGTCCGCGTCGACGTGGCCGCCCGAGCGGGGACCGGCGAGGCGGTCAACGCCCGCAACAACATCTTCAGCGGCTTCAGCGGTCTGTCGTTCGCCGCCGACGTCGCCGACAACGACGACACCGGCGACGGCCCGATCAGCTTCGAGTTCCTCCACGGCGCGCTGCCGCCCGGCGTCGAGTTCACCGACGACGGTCTGCTGTCCGGCACGCCGAGCGAAGCGGGCTCCTACCCCTTCCGATACCGACTGACCGACAGCGACGGCGACACCGACATCGCCTGGGTGATCGTGACGATCACGGAGCCGACCATCGCCGACGTGGCCACCAGCCTCGACGACTTCTCGACGCTGGTGACCGCGGTCGTCGCGGCGAGCGAAGCGGGCGAGATCGACTTTCTTGCCGCGATCGCCAACCCCGACGCCGACCTCACCGTCTTCGCCCCGACCAACGACGCCTTCGCCGCCCTCGGCGACACTCTC
>JBCCWI010000153.1:0-9426 GCA_039193795.1 Actinomycetota bacterium
GCCGATCAGCCGGCTCACCGCGTGCTTCTCCATGTACTCGGACATGTCGATGCGCACCATCGAGCGCTCGTCGTCGAACAGGAACTGGGCGAGCGAGCGCGCCAGCTCGGTCTTGCCGACCCCGGTCGGACCGAGGAACAAGAAGCTGCCGATCGGCCGGTTCGGGTCGGCGAGGCCGGCCCGGCTGCGACGGATGGCGTTGGCCACCACCGAGACGGCGTCGTCTTGACCGATGACGCGCTCGTGGAGGTGATCCTCGAGCCGGACGAGCTTCTCGACCTCGCCCTCCATCAGGCGGCTGATCGGAACGCCGGTCCACCGCGACACCACCTCCGCGATGTCTTCCTCGGTGACCTCCTCTTTGAGCATGGAGTCCTGGGCCTGGATCTTGTCGAGTTTCTCGCGCGCCTCCTCGAAGGCCCGCTCCAGATCGGGGATGCGGCCGTAGCGGAGCTGGGCCGCCTTCTCGAGGTCGGTCTCGCGGTCGACCTCGCCGCGCAGCTGATCGAGCTCCTCGTTGATCGATTGCAGCGACTCGATGGCGTCCTTCTCGGCCTGCCACCGCGCGGTGAGGCCGGCGAGCTCCTCCTGGCGGTCGGCGATCTCGCGATCGAGATCGTCGAGCCGTTCCTTGCTCGCCGCGTCGGTCTCCTTCGCGAGCGCCAGGCGTTCGATCTCGATCTGGCGGATCCGCCGCTCGACCACGTCGATCTCGGTCGGCACCGAGTCGATCTCGATCCGCAGCGACGACCCGGCCTCGTCGATGAGGTCGATCGCCTTGTCGGGGAGATGGCGGCCGGTGAGGTAGCGATCGCTCAGGACCGCGGCGGCGACGAGGGCGGAGTCCTGGATCCGGACGCCGTGGTGGACCTCGTAGCGCTCCTTGAGGCCGCGCAGGATGGCGACCGCCGCCTCGACCGACGGCGGCTCGACCAGCACCTGCTGGAAGCGGCGCTCCAGCGCCGGGTCCTTCTCGATGTACTTGCGGTACTCGTCGAGGGTGGTGGCACCGACCATGCGGAGCCGGCCTCGGGCGAGCATCGGCTTGAGCATGTTGCCGGCGTCCATCGCCCCTTCGGCGCCGCCGCCCGCACCGACGACGGTGTGCATCTCGTCGATGAAGGTGACGATCTCGCCGTCGGCGTCCTCGATCTCCTTGAGGACGGCCTGCAGCCGCTCCTCGAACTCGCCTCGGTACTTCGCGCCGGCGACCATCGAGGTGAGGTCGAGGCTGATCAACTTCTTGTTCTGGAGGCTGGTCGGCACGTCGCCTTCGACGATGCGCTGAGCCAATCCCTCGACGATGGCGGTCTTGCCGACGCCCGGTTCGCCGATGAGGACCGGGTTGTTCTTGGTACGGCGGCTCAGGACCCGGATGACCCGGCGGATCTCGTCGTCGCGGCCGATCACCGGGTCGAGCTCGCCCTTGCGGGCCCGTTCGGTGAGGTCGAGGCCGAACCGCTCGAGCGCCTGGTACTGGTTCTCGGGGTTCTGGGTGGTGACGCGGTGGCTGCCACGGATGTCGCGCACCGCGGCGAGCAGGGTCTCATGGTCGATGCCACCCAGCACCGGGGTCTGTCCGTTGAGCGCCAGCAGCAGGTGCTCGGTCGAGAGGTACTCGTCGGTGAGGGTCTCGCGGACCTCGTCGGCCTTGTCGAAGACATTGCGGATCGCCCGGCTGAGCTGGGGCTCGGAGCCGTAGGCGTTGGGGAGCTTGGCGAGCACCTGCTCCGCCTCGTTGCGAGCGGCGACGATGTCGACCTCCACCCGGTGGAGCAGGGGCAACACGATGCCCTCCTCCTGGCCCAGCAGGGCGCAGAAGAGGTGCTCGGGGACGATCTCGGGGTGCGACGCGGTTCGGCCCAACTCCGTCGCGGCGGAGAAGGCTTCGGTGGTCTTCAGGGTCCAGCGGTTGGGATCCATGGCCATGGGTGGGGGAACCTCCGTTCTCGGTCAGGCTACAGCAGGAAAGTTGAGTGCATATGACTCAACTTTGCCCAGACGGGGATATTCCCGCTTCGACCGGATTTCCCCGCCGCTCCGCGACGCGGCGTCCGCCCGACCCGCCGACCTCAAACCGCCGGCCGAAGCGGTCGATGGACGGGTATGGGTTCCGCACCGGTCATGACCGCCGACCAGTTCCTGTCCGCCGTCCAGGCCGGCGACACCAAGCAGGCGAACGCCGCGGCCGACGCCGCCGTGCGCGACCCGGCCGCCGACGACCGCACCGTCGCCTGGGCGGCGCTGACCTATCTCCACACCGGCCGTTTCGACGGCGCGAAGAAGCTCGGGAAGCGCCTCGCCGACTCGTCCAGCGCCGAGGCGCTGTGGGCGAGGTCGGCGCTCGCGATCGCGTTCACGCCCGCCCGGGCCCCCGAACTGCTCGCCCGTCTCGCCCCGCTGGCCGAGGGAACGCCCGAGTACGCCCTGCTGTCGGGTGTGTGCGCCCATCAACAGGGACACACCGCCGAGGGCGACCGATGGCTCTCCGGCATCCCCGTCAACCCCCAGTCGGTCTTCGCGACGGCGGCGGCGTTGGGGATGCGGCGCCGCGCCAATCAGGGTCTCGGTCGACGCGTCGTCCAGGTGCTGTGCGCGGTGGTCGGTACCGCGGTGCTGGGTGTCATCGGGCTGGCGCTCGGGCTGCTCGCGGCCGCCGCGCTCAACCGCCGCGCCCTGAAGGGCAAGACCACGGGAGCCGCCCACGCACTGCTCTCGATCGCGACACCGCGCGAGACCCACACCGCCCGCGAGTGGCTGGTGATGACCGGCAAGGTCGTGGCCGGCTTCGCCGTGGTCATCGCGATCGTCGTCGTGGCCGTACAGATCGCCTAGCGGACGACGGAGAGACTCACCCCGAAGTCGCCGGCGTCGTCGAGGTACCACTCGACGACATCGAGGCCGACCGCGGCCAGTTCGTCGCCGAAGGCGTCGACGTCGAACTTGGTCGACACCTCGTTGCGCATCAGCTCACCGGTGGCGAACGGAACGACCAGGTCGAGGGCGTCGACCGTGACCGTCTGATCCCAGCGGCTGCGCAGACCCATCTCGATCCACTCGTTGTGGGGATCCCAGCGGGCCACGTACTCGAACGCATCGAGCTCGAAGCTCGCGTCGAGCTCCCGGTTGATCACGGCGAGCACGTTCTTCGCGAAGGCCGCCGACACGCCCTGGGGGTCGTCGTACGCGACCTCCATCCGGGCGACGTCCTTGATCAGGTCGGTGCCGAGCAGGACGTGGTCGCCCGGCTCGAGCCCCCGCACGATCTCGGTGAGGAAGCCCTTGCGCTCGAGCGGCGGATAGTTGCCGATCGTGCCGCCGAGCAGCATCACCAGCCGGCGGCCGCCCGAGGGGAGCCGGTCGAGGTGGCGGTCGAAGTCACCCACGACCCCGTGGACCTGCACACCGGGGTAACGCTCGGCGAGCATCAGCGCCGCCTCGCGCAAGAAGGCCTCGCTCACGTCGAAGGGGATGAATCGCTGCAGCGTGCCGGCCTCGGTCGCGGCGTCGAGCAGGGCGCGGGTCTTGTCGGAGGTGCCCGACCCGAGTTCGACGATCGTGTCGGCCTGCGTGCGCTCGACGACGTCGGCGGCGTGGGCGAGCAGGATCGAGCGCTCGGCCTCGGTCGGGTAGTACTCCGCGAGTCGGGTGATCTGATCGAAGAGGTCGCTGCCGTTCTCGTCGTACAGCCACTTCGGGGGGAGGTCCTTCGGCGTGCTCGTCAGCCCGTCGCGGATGTCGGCGCGCAGGGCGGCGTCGAGATCGTCGGGCCCGAGGTGGACGTCGACGGTGGGAAGGATGACGCGCGTCACGACGCACCCCCGTCGCTCGCCAGCCGCACCCCGGAGAACATCCAGCGGGTGTGCGTCGGGAAGAAGTTGCGGTAGGTCGCCCGGGTGTGGCCGCCCGGGGTGACACAGGCACCGCCGCGCAGCACCTGCTGGTCGATCATGAACTTGCCGTTGTACTCACCGACCGCTCCCTCGGCGGCCCGGAAGCCGGGGTAGGGGGCGTAGGCGCTGGCCGTCCACTCCCACACGTCGCCGAACAACTGCTGGAGGTCGTCGACCCCGTCGGCGGGCAGCGGGTGCAATGCGCCCGTCGGGAGCAGGTTGCCGACCACCGGTCGTCCGGCGGCGTGGGCCTCCCACTCGAACTCGGTCGGGAGGCGATGGCCGGCCCAACGGGCGAAGGCGTCGGCCTCGTAGTACGAGACGTGCACAACCGGTTCGGCGTGGTCGACCGGCACCACCCCGTTGAGGGTGTGGATCTCCCATCCGTCGTCGCCGACCCGCCAGTACTCCGGCGCTTCCCAGCCCGTGCTGCGGATGTGGTGCCATCCGTCCGACAGCCACAGCTCCGGACGGTGGTAGCCGTCGTCGGCCATGAAGTCGAGCCACTCGCCGGCGGTGACGAGCCGATCGGCCAGCCGGTGCGGATGGATCAGCGCCCGATGGCGGGGACCCTCGTTGTCGAAGTGGAAGCCGTCGCCGCCATGACCGATCTCGACGATGCCCCCGTCGTGGTCGACCCACCCGAGGGCGGGGACGGGCCCGGCCGGACGCCGATCCTGGCTGCGGTAGGCCGGCGAGAACGGATTGCGCGACAGCACGTGCTTGATGTCCATGAGCAGCAGTTCCTGGTGCTGTTGCTCGTGGTGCAGGCCGAGCTCGACCAGCTCGAGCAGGTCGTGCCGCTCGGGGGCGACGGTCTCGAGGAACTCCACCATCGACGCGTCGACCCGGCGCCGGTACTCGGTGACCTCGTCGTTGGTCGGCCGGGTGATCAGCCCGCGATCGGGGCGCGGGTGCCGCGCACCCACCGCCTCGTAGTAGGAGTTGAAGAGGAAGTTGTAGAACGGCTCGACCCGCTCGTAGCCGGGCTGATGGGGAACGAGCAGGAACGTCTCGAAGAACCACGTGATGTGGGCCCGGTGCCACTTCGTGGGGCTCACGTCGGGCATCGACTGCACCTGCTGGTCCTCGGGCGAGAGGGGCGCGGCGAGCGCCTCGGTCTCGGCTCGGACCTGGAGGAAACGCTCGACGATCGATCCGACGGTCGCCGGCGACTGGAAGTTGGGCACGGGTTGCTCCGAGGGCTGGGGGATTCGGGCCTGGGTCCATCGAAACCCGTCGGCGCCGGGGTTTGGTCCCCCAAACGGGGGGATCTGGGTGTTCGATCGCCGACGGTCGGGGGATCAACGCTCGCGGCGCTACCGTTCGCGGTCGATGCGAGTGTTGATCGACGCCGTTCATCCCGCCGATGTGTGGACACTCGGAGCGGTCGAGGACCGCCTGCTGGCGAACGGCGAGGAGACCCTGTGGGTCTCGCGGCCCGAGAAGGACTCCGTCGTGGAGTTGATCGAGGCCAGGGGCCGACCCCACGTGCGCGGGCCGAAGGCCGGCGTGTCGATGCTGTCGTTGGCGCGAGAGCTCATCGTCCGCGACTGGAGGGTCTGGCGGACGGTGCGTTCGTTTCGTCCCGACGTGATCCTCACCCGCTCCCCCGCCGGCGTGCACGCCGGACGGCTCACCCGGACCCCGGTGATGTACGACACCGACGACGGCCACGTCGCCGGGTTCCTCTATTACGTGGCGGGCCCGTTCGCGAACATCATCGCCAGCCCGACCGCGACCGAGAAGAACTACGGCAAACAGCACCGTCGCTACCAGGGATACAAGGAGCTCTTCTATCTCCACCCCGCGCGCTTCACCCCGGACCCGGGGATCCGGGCCGAACTCGGCCTCGATGACGACGAGCCCTTCCACGTCCTGCGTCTGACGGCCTTCACGGCCAGTCACGATGTCAGCGAAGCCGGGATGAACCGGGCCCAGATCGACCGGGTGATCGAGCGGCTGTCGACCACCGGCACCGTACTGATCTCCTCGGAGCAGGATCTGCCGCCGGATCTGCGCGATCGCCGGATCCCGTCGTCGGCGGAGCGGTTCCACCATGTGCTCGCCGCGGCCGAACTGGTGGTGGGCGACAGCCAGTCGGTGTGTTCGGAGGCGGGCGTGATCGGCACCCCGTCGCTCCGGTTCAACACGTGGGCGGGCCGACACCCCTACCAGGTCGAACTCGAGGAACGTTGGGGCCTGACCCGGGCCTTCCTCCTCGACGACGAGGACGCCTTCTTCGCCGAGCTCGACCGCCTACTGGCGGACACACCGGCGGCCTACGCCCGTCAGGCCGAGGGCCGCGACCGGATGCTCGCCTGGTGCCGCGACCCGGTCGACGACCTCACGGCGTGGACCTACGAACTCGCCGGGCGGCCGGTGCCGGACTGATGCCTGCGGTCGTCGTGAGCGCCTGGGTCGGCGCCGGGAACCTCGGGGACGAACTGCTGCTGCGCCGACTGCTCGAACGACTCCGCGCCGCGGGCGCCGACGAGATCACGGTCGTGTCCCTCGACCCGGACGCGACCCGCCGCCAACACGACGTCCCCGCCATCGACGCACGGGCGATCCACCGCGTCGCCGGCGCGATCCGCCGCGCCGACCTCGTCGTCGCGGGGCCGGGCGGCCTCCTCCAGGACCACAGCAGCCCGTTCAACCTGCCGTACCAACTCCACCGGAGCGTGATCGGACGCGCCGTGCGCACCCCGGTGCTGGGCATGGGGCTCGGCGCCGACCCGATGCGACGGCGCGGGAGTGGCGCCCTGCTGCGCCTGGGCCTCGGTGCGAGCGTGGCGGTGGCGGTGCGCGACGAGCCATCACGGGTCGCGCTCGCGACCCATCGGGTCGAGGCGACGACGACTGCCGACCTGGCTCTGGCCACGCCGTCACCGGAGCCGGCCACGCCCTCGGACACCGTCGTCGTCAGCCTCCGCCCGTGGCGACCCGGCGGCCGCGTGCCGGTGCGCTGGCAGCGTCATCGGTTGGTCGACGCGCAGATCGAGGCGACCGCCGCAGCGCTCGACGAGATCGCCGCCACGCAGTCGCTCGCCGTGCGGTTCGTCGCCTTCGAACCCGACACCGACCATCCCCTGCACGAGGCGATCGCCGCGCGACTCCACGCTCGATCCGAGTGTGTCGTCCCGACCCTCGACGGCCTGATCGACACCGTCGCCGACTCCCAGGCGGTCGTGGCGACCCGCTACCACGCCGGCATCGTGGGCCTGGTGGCGGACCGACCGATCGCCGCGATCGGCTACGCCCCCAAGGTGCAGACGTTGGCCGCAGACCTCGACGGCGCCCTCCCGATCGTCAGCGACGACGCCGACGGACTCGACCGGCTCCCGGCCGCCGTCGCGTCGGCTCGCGGCGGCGACCCGGCGCTCCGCCGAGCCGGGCTCGCCGGTCTGCGTTCACGCGAAGCGGCCAACGCCGCGCTGATCGAACGGGCGTTGGCCGGCTGAGCGACGCTCAGGAGCCGCGCTTGTAGATGGTGATGCTGCGCTGCTGATGCAGCGGCACGAGATCGCGTCGATGCTCTCGGTGCGCTTCGGCCACCGCGGTCGACGTGTGCGCCTCCGCATCGGCGAGCCGATGCTCGAGTTCGGCCACGCGTCCCTCGAGTTCGAGCACCCGCTTCACGCCGGCGAGGTTGAGCCCCTCGTTGGTGAGCTCCTGGATGCGCGACAGCAGCGCGATGTCGGCGTCGGAGTACCGGCGGCTCCCGCCCCCGGTGCGCTCTGGCTCGACCAGGCCCTTCCGCTCGTAGATGCGCAGCGTCTGTGGATGCATCCCGGCGAGCTCGGCTGCGACCGAGATGACATACACCGCTCGGTTGAATCGCTCGTTCTCCATCGTCATCTCCCTTCCGTCGTCGCGCCTCTCGGCGCACAGTGTCTCATGGGCGTGGTCGTGGCGGCCACCGTGCTCACACGCCCAGGTGGGCTCGGGGCGAGCCGATCGATGCGGCCGCGTAGGCCTCGACCGCGGCCTTCTGGTCGGCGGACAGGTCGTCGGGCACGATGATCTCGGCGGTGACCAGCAGGTCGCCACCCCCGCCCTTGCCCCGCAGTCGGAACGTCTTGCCCGAGGCGGTGCCGGCCGGGATCCGCATGGTGACCGTGCCACCCTCGAGGGTCGGCACGGCGATGTCGGCGCCGAGCGCCGCCTCGGCGAAGGTGATCGGCACGTCGAGGGTGAGGTCCTTGCCGGCCCGCCCGAACATCGGGTGGTCCTTGACCCGGACCTTCACGAACAGGTCGCCCGGTTCGCCGCCGAGACGGCCCGGACCACCCCGCCCCTTGAGGCGGATCTTCTGGCCGGTCTTCACCCCGGCCGGGATGCGGACCTTGACCTCGCGCGGCCGCACCTCGGTGCCCGTGCCGTTGCAGGTCGGGCACGGGTCGGTGATCAGCGTGCCGCGACCGGAGCACTCCGCGCAGGGCCGGCTCATCGAGAAGAAGCCCTGGTTGTCGTCGAGGATCCCGGACCCGTTGCACGATGCGCACGGTCGCGGCGGCTTACCCGGCTTGGCGCCGGTGCCCGAACACGTCGCACACGACGCCTCGGAGGTCAGGTGGATCGTGGTCTCGATGCCGTTGACGGCGTCCTCGAAGTCGAGGGCGAGGTCGGCTTCGAGATCGGAGCCCTTCTGGGCGCGGGTCGCACCGCCGCCACGGCCTCGTCCGCCGCCACCGCGACCGAACAGGCCGCCGAGCAGGTCACCGATGTCGCCGAAGTCGACGTTGAACCCGCCGCCGGGACCACCGGCGCCGCCGAAGCCACCGGCCATCGGGCCGAGGCGTCGAACCTCGTCGTAGGACGACCGCTTCTCCTCGTCGCCGATCACGTCGTAGGCCGCGGAGACCTCCTTGAAGCGCTCCTCGGCGGCGGTGTCGCCGGGGTTGGCATCGGGATGCAGCTCCCGCGCCAGCTTGCGGTACGCCTTGGTGATCTCCTTCTCGGAGGCGTTCTCGGCCACGCCGAGCACCTTGTAATAGTCCTTCTCGAACCACTCACGTTGCGGTTCCGCCATGGCCAACCTCCTTCCACACTCCGGCATTCGCCGGGACCGCGCTCGCCGGTGCGACGACGATCCCGACCAACTCGATCAACCCTTCACCTTCACCATCGCCGCCCGCAGCACCCGCCCGTTCCAGGCGTAGCCGGTGCGCAGGATCTGGGCCACGAGGGGACCGTCCTGGCCGTCGTCGCCGGGCTCGCTCATCGCGGCTTCGTGCAGGTTCGGGTCGAACGGTGCGTCGACCTCGCTGATCACCAGCAGCCCGGCGCGCTCGAGCTCGCCGCGGAGCTGGCCGGCGATCGGCTCGACGCCGTCGACACCCTGCTGGGCGGCGGCGTCGCACGCGTCGAGCACCGGCAGCAGCGCTTCGGCGACCCGCGACCCGGCCTGGGCCGCGAAGTCGGCGTTGCGCTTCTCGGTCTGCTTGCGGAAGTTGGCGAACTCCGCCGTGACCCGCTGCAGATCGGCCAGGTGCTGATCGCGTTCGGCGGTGACGGCCTCGAGCGCGCC
>JBCCWI010000154.1:0-9419 GCA_039193795.1 Actinomycetota bacterium
CCGACGTGGAGCCCCGACCCCGAGGGGTACGGGAACATGTCCATGATGAACAGCTTGGGCCGACCGGCCACGCCCTGCGGATCGTCGGTGAGGAGGCCGGACGGGTTGGGCGCGTGATGGGTTCCGTCGGCAAGCCACTGGGCCTGCCAACGGGTCTCGAGCTCGTCCGCCGTGGAGGCGTCGTAGCGGTGCTGCGGCATGTCGTCGGCCATGAGCCAAGAGGGTACCGGCGAGGCCCCGACGGACGGTGGTGTTTCCGCCCTACTCCCGGGTCCCGGGCGGGCGGGTGGCGCGCTCGGCCTCCACGACGCGCAGGGTGAAGACCTCACCGGAGACCGCGTCCTCCAGCTCGAGGATGTCGTCGGTGATCACGGCGACGTCCACCACGTCCTGACAGTCGCCCGATCCCGGTTCGGCGGCGACCTCCACCACGAGGCGATCGCCGTCGAGGGAGGTGCGCTCCACCGCCGCCGCGCTCTCGCAACGATCGACGACGACCTGGACGAGATCGTCGGAGCCGAGACGGGCGTCGACGATCGCGACCGGTTCGGTCTCCGCGTTCTCGGCGTCGTACGCGGCGACGGCGACCGCCACGGCGACGGCGGCGATCGCGATCATCACCCGCTGGGAGCGCGTCAACTCCATGGGTCGAGTCTGGCAGCGCTCGGCCCCGTTCGGGCCAACCGAGCGGCAGCGTCAGGCGATGCGGCGGACCGGGACCTCGTCGAGTCCGCCGGCGGCGGTGACGGGACCGGTGAGCAACATGTCCATGTTGACCGCGCTGGCCGGTTCCGGTCGGGCGAACAGATACCCCTGCATCAGATCCACACCGAGCGAGTCGAGCGCCTGGGCCTGTTCGAGGGTCTCGACACCTTCGGCGACCACCCGGTGACCGAGCGCCTCGGCCATCAGCATGATCCCGTCGATGATCGCCATGTCGACGTGACCTTCGGGAATGCCGGTGATGAACGATCGGTCGATCTTGATCGCGTCGATCATGTCGAGCTTCTTGACCCACGCGAGCGACGACCGGCCGGTACCGAAGTCGTCGATGACCAGCGAGACGCCGAGGGCGGCCAGGTCACGCAACTGGGTGAGCGAGTCGTCCAGCCGCTCGATCATGACGTCCTCGGTGATCTCGAGCGTGACCTTGGCCGGGTCGACCCCGGTCCACTCGATGGCGGCCGCGACCTGATGCGGGAAGCTGCGGTCCAGCAGCTGCCGCTCGGCGACGTTCACGCCGACCGACACGTTGTCGGAGTCGCCGAACGCATGGTTCCACTCCATCTTCTGCGCCAGCGTTTCGCGCAGCACGGTCTCGCCGAGCCGGCTCATCATGCCGGAGTCCTCGACGACCGGAAGGAAGCGGTCGGGCCGGATCAGGCCGAACTCGGGATGCTCCCAGCGCACCAGCGCCTCGAACGACGAGATGCGGTTGTTCTTCCAGGAGATGATCGGCTGGTAGAAGACCTTGAACTGATCGCGGGCCAGCGCCTTCAGCAGCTCCCGCTCGATGCCCATGCGCTCCACCACCGCCTGGCGATGGTGTTCGTCGAAGACCCGCACCCCGGAGCGTTCGTTCTTCGCGGCGTACATCGCGGTGTCGGCGTCGCGCAGCAGCTCCGATGCGGTTCGGGTGTCGCCGCGGCCGGCGGTCGTGACACCGATACTGCAGCCCATCAGCAACTCCGAGCCGTCGATCTGGATCGGATCTGCGAACGAGTTGCGGACGGTCTCGGCCACCCGACGCACGGTGTCGGCGTCGGTCAACCCGCGGGTGATGATCACGAACTCGTCGCCGCCGAAACGACCGACGACGTCGCCGGTCCGGCAGGCGGCCAGCAGACGGGCGGAGACGACCTTCAGGAGTTCGTCGCCGACCCCGTGACCCATCGAGTCGTTGACCGCCTTGAAGCGGTCGAGATCCATGAAGATCACGCCCATGATCGTGTGCTTGTCGTTGGCCTCACGCACCGCGTTCGCGATCTCGGTCATGATCGACGAGCGGTTCGGCAGACCGGTCAGCTCATCGAGGTGGGCGAGCTGGCGGGCATGGGTGAGCTCGTCTTCGGCGAAATAGCCGCGCAGACCTTGGACCAGCGCGCCTGCGTGCATCGTCAGCGTGACGCTCAGTCCGACGCCCAACACGAACGGCGGCGACACACCGAACTCGCGGCCGACGAGGACGGCGACGAAGGTCACGGCGACACCGATGAGCGAGCGGGTCAGGCGGGGCCCCATCGTGGTCGTGGGCGCCGTGCGACCACGCGCCACGTCGCGGTTTCCGCGCATCCGCAACAGCGCCCGATTGACCTGCATACGCCTTCATCGGCACAAAACCACGAAGCGTGAGCCCCTGGTCCCGTACAGGGTCGAACGGCCCAGACGGGCCGGTGACGTCCGCGCCGCGGCGGAGCCGAACTCAGTTCAGATCAGAGGACGGGGTCGAGCTCGTGTCGGCATCGGCGCCCGTCGACGGGCCCGCGGTGCGGAGGCGCTCGAGCACCTCGTCGAACTGGCTGAGGAGGTCCTCCTCGCGGGAGGCCTGCTCGATCGATCCGGCTGCGGACTGGATGAGCGCCTCGGCCTCGGCGAGCCGACGCCGGCTGGCGGCCTCGCGTGCGGCCAGCGACTCGACGAAGCGACGGGCCTCGGCCCGGATCGCCGCCGAACGCTGCTCGGCTTCGGATCGGGCCGACGCAATCCGCTGATCGGCGTCCTGGCGGGCCTTCTGACGAAGCGACTCGGCCTCGTCCTGGGCGTTGGCGAGCGCCGCGGCAGCGGAGTTCCGCTCGGACTGGGCGGCGACCATCTTCTCGGACTGCACGGCGGCAGCAGCCTCGTTGGTGCGGTCGGCGGCGGCGAGCGCTTCGCGGCGGGTGCGGTCGACATAGGCCTCGGACTCGGCCTGGACCCGCCGTTCGTGCTCGTCGGCGTTGTCGAGGGAGTTCTGGGCGTAGCTCTGGGCCCGGGCGATCACCCCGCTGGCCTCGGCATCGGCCCGGCTGCGCTGCCGGTCGGCGTAGGCGTCGGCCTCGGCGCGGGTCTCGGTCACGAGACGGTCGGCGCGCTCACGCTCGGCCAGCACGGCCTCTTCGGCGCGGGCCTGGGCTTCGGCGATCTGCTGCTCAGCCTGCTGGCGGACGCGGGCGAGGTTGGCCTCCTCGGCTTCGCGACGGGCCTCGAGTTCGGCTTCGGCGGCGGCGAGTGCGTCGCGGACCTCGACCTCGGCCTGGGCCCGCAGGCGCACAGCGCTGGCGTGGGCCCGGGCCATCAGGGCCGCGACCTCGCTGGCGGCGTTCTGGAACCCGTCCTCGACGAGGGTCAGCCCATCGGTGCTGGCCTCGGGCAGGTCGGCCATCTCGAACCAGGGCTCGGGCCCTTCGAGCAGCGACGACGGCATCTCGATCAGGGGACCGTCCTCGGCGGCGGGCTCGTCGGCGACCGGCTCGGCGAACGCGGCGACGGGCTCCGGCTCCGGAACAACCGGCTCGTCGAACGCCACGACGGGCTCCGGCTCGGCGACGGGCTCGTCGAACACGGCGGAGGGCTCCGCCACGACGGGCTCCGGCGCAGCGGCAACCGGCTCATCGAACATGGCGACGGGCTCGGGCTCCGGCTCGGCGACGGGCTCGGGAGTGGCCGGGGCGGGATCCATCTCTGCGCTGGTCTCCAGCGCACCCAACGCGAAGTCCTCCTCGGCGGGCGGGGTGACCGCCGACTGCGACGGCGCGGCCGGCGTGTCGAAGACATCGTTGAGCTCGGCGACGAACGCTTCGTCGACGGGCTCGGGGGTCGGCGCATCCTCGCCGAGTTGATCGACGATCTCGGCGTGCTCACGCGACAACATGTTGAGGTAGGTGTCGACCTCGCCAGGATCGAAGCCGCGACGGGCGGTCGCGAACGTCTTGCGCCGCATCTCCATCACGTCGAGGTCGCGCAGGTTGGTGGCCACGTACGCCAGGTACTCCGAGACCTCGGCGCGGTCGTAGCCCCGGCGGACGACCGAGAAGGTCCGCTGGCGAATCTGGTCGGGCATTTCACTCATGCGGCTCGTCCCCCGTCACTCACGCGTCGGTCGCTCGGTTGAGCAGGTCGTCGATCCGGGCGGCGAGACCGTCGTCGGGCGACGTCGACACCGACGTGCGTTCGACGACCTCGGCCAGCACTCGTCGGGCTTCGAGCAGGCGGGTGTGCGTCTCGGATTCCACCTCGGTGAGGGTGGCGACGAGATCGCGGGCCTGCTCCATCACCTCCTGCGACCGGCCGACCGCCGACGCGTGGGCGTCGACCACGATCGATTCGGCGTCCTCGATCGACTCCTCACGGATGTGATCGGCGGTGCGCCGAGCCTCGGCGAGGGTGTCGGCGGCCTGCTGGCGCAGCTCGCCGGTCTCTTCCCGCAGTTCGGCGGCGCCCTGTTCGGCGGCCTCGAGGGTGCGTCGCTCCTCGGTGGTCGCCTCGGAGCGGACCCGGGCGGCGAAGGCGTCGGCGTCGGCCCGGACCCGACGGCTCTGATCGTCGGCGGCTTCGATCGTGGCTCGGGCCTGAAGGTCGGCCTCGGAGACGAGACGGTCGGCCTCGACATCGGCACCCGCCTGGCGCTGCTCGACGTAGCGGTCGGCCTCGGTCTTGGTGTCGGCGAGGTAGCGCCCCGCCCGCTGGCGGGCCTGGTCGCTGTAGACCTTCGCCTCGCGCAGCGCGCCCTGCATCTGCTCCTCGGCCTGACCGCGCAGGACGTGCAGCTGGTGGGTCTCGCGGTCGCGCCGGGTGCGCATCTCCTGATCGGTGGCCTCGATGGCCTCGCGCACCTTGGCCTCGGCCTCGGCGCGCATGCGCAGCACGAGCGCATGCGACTGGCGCATGAGGGTGGTGATGTCGGCGGCCGCACTCTGGAAGGCCTGCTCGTCGATGTCGAGCGGGCCGGCGGCGGCGTCCGCGTAGACGCCGACATCGCCGAGGTCGACACGGTCATAGGACGGCAGCGGCGGCAGGACCGGCGCGACCGGTTCGGGGTCGGGGGTGAACGCGACCGGCTCGTAGGCCGGCGCTGGCTGCGGCGCCGGAGGTTCGGCGACGGGCGGCGTGGCGGCGATCGGCTCGGGCTCGAACACCGGGGCGGGATCGACGACCGGTGTCGGGTCGGTGACCGGGGCCGGGTGGGGTTCGGTGACCGGGGCCGGGTGGGGTTCGATGACCGGCGCAGGGTCGGGCGACGGAACCTCCTCGGCGACCGGCTCGGCGAACACGGCGGGTTCCGGTGCCGGAGCGGGATCGGCGACCGGGGCGGTCGAGGTCGGGATGACGGGCTCGGGGAGGTCCTCGGGGTTGTCGAACAGGTCGGACTCGTCGGGCTCGCCGGCGACCGGGGTCGTCAGCTGCTCGACGAACTCGTCGAAGACCTCGGGGTCGTCGGGGCGCTCGGCCAGCATGTCGATCTCGTCGTCGAGTTCGGTGGTCGGCGCTGCTGCGGCGGGCTCGCCGGCGACCGGCTGCTGCTGGAAGCCGCGGGCCAGCTGGTTGAGGTACTGGCGGACTTCGTCCTGGTCGAAGCCGCGGCGGGCCGTGGGGAACGGCGCCTGGCGCCGCAGGCCGAGCAGGTTGTCGATGCGATGGCCGGCCTCGACGGCCGCCGCAGCGGAGTCGAGGAAGGCGCGCACCGCGGCTCGGTCGAACCCGCGACGAACCACGGTGAAGGACTTGTGCCGGATCTCGTTCGGTGAATCAACCATGGTGTGTCTCGGAACGTCGACGCTCACCGGAACATAATCGGCCCGGTCCCAACGCAGTTGACTCTAACCCTTGAGCGTGGTCGTGCGGGGTGTCACTCGCCACCGGCGGTGGTGGCCGCTCCCCGCAGTCGACTCCCCGGGATGAGCACCGTAACCGAGGTACCGACGTCGGTCTCGGAGGCGATGTCGAATGCGGCGCCGATCGCCCGTGCGGTACGCGCCATCGCCTCGATTCCGGCCCCGGCCCGTTCGGCGAGATCGAAGCCGAACCCGTCGTCGGTGATCGTCAAACGCCGGGCGTCGCCCTCGCCGCTCCACTGCACCGTCACGGTCTCGGCCGAGGAGTGGCGCCCGGCGTTGTCGAGCGCTTCGGCGGTGATGTCGAGCAGCGCCTGACGGATCAACGGAGCTGCGGGTGCGCTGACGTCGCGCTCGGGCGCGATGTCGGTCGCCGCCGCCCAGCCGTAGAGGTCGCGCGCTCCCTCGGCGATGGCGTTGAGTCGTTCGTCGAATTGCAGATCACCCCCGGCGTCGTCCTCGACGACCAGATCGACCCTGGTCCGCAGTTCCTCGAGGGCGGCCTCCATGTCGTCTCGAAGTTCGTCGATGCGGGGATCGTCGTGGGGAAGGCGTTCCAGCCCGACCATCGCGAAGGTCAGCCACTCGCTCGCCCGGCCCGCTGCCCGGATGGCGCGCCGACGCTCGTTCGCGGCGACGAGACGCGGGAGTTCGTCGACGCCGAGCCCGCCCGGGCCGTCGGCGAGGCCACCTGTCGGCGACCGACGAGCCGAGGTGCTCTGCACCCGTTCACCGTCGGCGAAGTCGCGGACGGCGGCGATCGCCAGCGAGACCACGACGAGGGCCAGGAAGGCGAGCAACTCGTCGGCGGCGATCGCTGCAGCGATCACGGCCAACAGGAACGCAACGTCCTCGAGCAGGTGGACGTCGTGGGCGCGCAGCGTGGAGAAGACGCCGTAACCGACCGCGATCGCCAACGCGATGATCGCTGCGACCGACCCGTCGGCCACGGCGGGTGCGGCCACCACGAGCGCGACGATGATCGCCGCCCACCGGACCAGATCGACGGGGCGCCGCGGCACCGACGCCAGCCGGCTGGTCGCGTCGGTCATCGTCCGCGTGCCCTCCGTCTCGTCGTCATCGGCACGGCGCGTGCAGCGCGCGCACCGGGTCGGCGGGGACGAGGGCCACGACGGCGATCGCGAGGAGCGCGGCCGTCGCCACGGACCGTCGACCTCTCGACTCGAATCCCTTGGTGATCGCTCGTGTGTGCACGTGACTCCCCCGAATCTCACCCTCGCACACCGATACGGCCCTTGACCACGATCCCTGGCGGGTTTTCAGCCGTTGGCTGATCGGGGTCGTTCGGCCCTTCCGAGCGGGGCTGTTCCGTGATACGGTACGATTCCACGATGCGGAACAGCCTCTGGGTTGTCCGCATCTCGTGTGTTCCATGGAGGTCCGAGGGGGGTCTCCTTGAGTTCAGGAGTTGGAATGGCCGACGACGAAGAGATCGATCTCAACGCACTCAGCGACGAAGATCTCACCGCCCAGATGCACGACGACCTCTACGACGGCCTCGCCGAAGAGATCGAAGAGGGCACCCACATCCTGCTCGGCCGAGGCTGGGATGCGAACAAGGTCCTCAACGACGCGCTCGTCGAGGGCATGCGGATCGTCGGCATCGACTTCCGCGACGGCATCTTGTTCGTGCCCGAGGTCCTCCTCGCCGCGAACGCGATGAAGGCCGGGATGGCCATCCTGCGGCCGCTGCTCGCCGAGACCGGTGCCGAACCGATCGGCAAGGTCGTCATCGGCACCGTCAAGGGCGACATCCACGACATCGGCAAGAACCTGGTCGGCATGATGCTCGAAGGCGCCGGGTTCGAGGTCGTCGACCTCGGCATCAACACCGACGTCGACGAGTACCTCGAGGCCCTCGCCGAACACCAGCCCGACATCCTCGGCATGTCGGCGCTGCTCACCACGACCATGCCCTACATGAAGGTCGTCATCGACACGCTGATCGAGAAGGGCCTCCGGGAGGACTACATCATCCTCGTCGGTGGCGCGCCGCTCAACGAGGAGTTCGGCGATGCGATCGGCGCCAACGCCTACTGCCGCGACGCGGCGGTGGCGGCAGAGACCGCATCGGCCCTCGTCGCCGAGAAGCGCGCGGCCTGACCTGGCGCCATGGTCGGCGTCGACGCTCCGCGGGTGCTGATCCTGGCCTGCGGCGCGCTGGCCACCGAGATCCGTGACATCACCCGACTCCACGAGCTCGACAACGTGACCCTCGAGTGCCTGCCGGGAATCCTGCACAACCGACCCAACGAGATCCCCGACGCCGTCCGGGCCCGACTCGATCGGGCCCGGGGCAAGTACGACCGAATCCTCCTCGGCTACGCCGACTGCGGCACCGCCGGGGAACTCCAGGACATCGCTGCTCAGGAGGGCATCGAGATCATGCCTGGAGCGCACTGCTACCAGTTCTTCGCCGGACAGCAGGTCTTCGACGACATGCACGACGACGATCCGACCGCCTTCTACCTCACCGACTACCTCGTGAAGCACTTCGACCGCATCATCCTCGACGGGCTGGGCATCCAGGACCACCCCGAACTGCGCGACATGTACTTCGGCAACTACACGAAGATGATCTACCTCGCCCAGACCGACGACCCGGATCTCGACATCCGGGCGCGCGCCTGCGCCGACGCCCTCGGACTCGACTTCGAGCGGGTCGCGACCACCTACGGCGACCTCGAACCCGCCGTCGTGCGTATCTCCGCCCGGCACGGCGCCCCCGATCAAGCCGACACGACCACGAGAGGAAACACCCATGCCGAGGCGTAGCCGAGGCGGGCCCGGGCTCGTCACCATCTACTGGCGCGACATCCCCGCCCAGGTCACCGCCACCACCGAGGACGGCTCCAAGGAGCAGGTGCTGATGCATCAGCGCTTCCAGGTGGCGATCGACCGTGCGGCTGCGGTGGCCGGGCTGACGAAGACCGACGAATACGTGAACGAGTGGCGCCGAGTGGCCACGAGTGTCGACGGCGACCCCGTCGCTGCGGCCCACACGGCCGCCGAACAGCTCGACAACGACCATCCCCGAGACGTGCTGAATGCCCTGGTGGACAACGGCGGTCTCGACCCTGCCTCCGGCGTGTCCGGAGTCGACCCAACCACCACGGGAGAACCCCAGTGACCGACACCATCATCTCCAGCGCCACGAAGGAGGTGGCGATCGGATTCGGTCGTCCCTTCGTCATGATCGGCGAGCGCATCAACCCGACCGGCCGCAAGCTGCTCGCCGAAGAGATGAAGAACGGCGACTTCAGCCGAGTCGTCTCCGACGCGATCGCCCAGGTCGAGGCCGGCGCCCAGATGCTCGACGTCAACGCCGGCATCCCGCTGGCCGACGAGCCCGCCCTCCTCGTGCGGGCCATCCAGGAGGTCCAGGCCGTCACCGACGTGCCCCTCGCCATCGACTCCTCGATCGTCGAGGCCCTCGAGGCCGCCATCGAGATCTACGAGGGCAAGCCGCTGATCAACTCGGTCACCGGTGAGGAAGAGGTCCTCGAGCGGGTCCTGCCGTTCGTCGCCAAGCACGGCGCCGCCGTCGTCGCCATCTCCAACGACGAGACCGGCATCTCCGAAGACCCC
>JBCCWI010000155.1:0-9301 GCA_039193795.1 Actinomycetota bacterium
CCGAGCGCCTCGGCGGTGACCTCGAAGACGGCCGGGTTGCCGTCGCCGGCGAGCGCAGCGACGTCGGCTGCGGCCGGCCACGTGGCGCGGTGGACCGAACCCTCCTGCCACCACGACCAGACCTCTTCGGCCGTGAACGAGATGTGTGGCGCGAAGAGGCGTTGCAGGACTGACAGGGCCTCGACGAGGGTGCGGCGGGCCGAGGCGACGGCTTCGTCGGAACCAGCGCCGTAGGCACGGCCCTTGACCAACTCGACGTAGTTGTCGCAGAACGGCCAGAAGAACGCCTCGGTGCGCTCCATGGCGCGGGCGTAGTCGAACTGGTCAAATGCCCGCGTGTTGACGTCGACGACCTCGGCGAGGCTGGCGAGGACGGCCTTGTCGATCGGCTCGGTGACTTCACCGCTCCACGGATCGTCGCCGGCCAGGCCGAGGACGAACTTCGAGACGTTGAGCAGCTTGATGGCCAGGCGGCGGCCGACCTTCATCTGGCCCTCGTCGACGGCGGTGTCGGTGCCGGGGCGACCGTTGACCGCCCAGTAGCGAACGGCGTCGGCGCCGAACTTCTCGAGCAACGGCAGCGGGGTGACGACGTTGCCCTTCGACTTCGACATCTTCTTGCGGTCGGGATCGAGGATCCAACCGCTGAGCGCGCAGTTCTTCCAGGGGACGGTGTCGGCGTCGAAGTGGGCGCGGACGACGGTGGAGAAGAGCCAGGTGCGGATGATGTCGTGGGCCTGGGGCCGGACGTCCATCGGGAAGGTCGCGGCGTAGAGATCCTCGTCGGTGCGCCAGCCGGTGGCGATCTGGGGCGTGAGCGACGACGTGGCCCAGGTGTCCATGATGTCGGGCTCGCCGAGGAAGCCGCCCGGCTGCCCGCGCTGGGCTTCGTCGTAACCGGCGGGGACATCGGTCGACGGGTCGATCGGCAGCTGGTCGTCGGTCGGGACGATCGGGTCGTCCCACCTCGGCTCACCCGCATCGTCGAGGCGGTACCACAGCGGGATCGGGACGCCGAAGAAGCGCTGCCGGCTGATCAGCCAGTCGCCATTGAGACCCTCGATCCACGACGTGAAGCGGGTCTGCATGTAGCTCGGGACCCAGTTCATCTCGTCGCCTCGGTCGATGAGCGCCTGGTTGAGGTCGGCATCGCGGCCGCCGTTGCGGATGTACCACTGGCGGGAGCTGACGATCTCGAGCGGCTTGTCGCCCTTCTCGAAGAACTTGACCGGATGGGTGATCGGGCGGGGCTCGCCGTCCATCTCTCCCGCCTCGGCCAGCATCGTGGCGATCTCGGCCTGAGCGTTCTTGGAACGCAGCCCCGCGAGGCGCTGGTACGCATCGGCGGGTGCGCCCGCAGCGATCCACTCGGGTGTCTCGGCCTGGAACTTGCCGTCGCGCTGGATGACGGTGCGAACGGGCAGGTCGAGCTCGCGCCACCAGGTGACGTCGGTCGTGTCGCCGAACGTGCAGATCATGGCGATGCCCGTGCCCTTGTCGGGCTGGGCGAGCTCGTGGGCGACGACGGGGACCTCGACGTCGAACAGTGGCGAGGAGACCGTGCCGCCGAAGTGGGGCTGGTAGCGCTCGTCGTCGGGATGAGCGACGAGCGCGACGCAGGCGGGGACCAGCTCGGGCCGGGTGGTGTCGATCCAGATCGCTGGTTCATCGCTGCCTTCGGCAGACTCGACGACAGCACCTGACGCATCTCGGACCATGCGGAACCGGAGCTTGTGGTAGGCGCCCGGCATCTCCTTGTCCTCGAGCTCGGCCTGGGCGACGGCGGTCTGGAACGTGACGTCCCACAGCGACGGCGCCTCGACCTGGTACGCCTGGCCGGCGGCGAGATTGTCGAGAAAGGCGAGCTGGGAGATCCGACGGCAGTGGTCGTTGATGGTCTCGTAGGTGCGGGTCCAGTCGACCGAGAGGCCGAGGCGCCGGAAGAGGCCCTCGAAGGCCTTCTCGTCCTCGACGGTCAGCTGAACGCACAGCTCGATGAAGTTGGGCCGACTGACCGAGATCGTCGGCCGCTTGCCGACCGCCTTCTCGTCGCCGGCGTCGTCGGGGGCGGTGAACTCGGGGTCGTACGGGAGCGAGGGGTCACAGCGGACGCCGAAGTAGTTCTGGACGCGCCGTTCGGTCGGGAGACCGTTGTCGTCCCAACCCATCGGGTAGAAGACGTTCTTGCCGGCCATGCGCTGGTAGCGGGCGACGGTGTCGGTGTGGGTGTAGCTGAAGACGTGGCCGACGTGGAGTGAGCCGGAGACGGTGGGCGGCGGCGTGTCGATCGAGAAGACCCGATCGCGCGTGGTGTCGGTGTCGAAGTGGTAGATGCCCGCCTCGTCCCATACGGCGTCCCACTTGTCCTCGAGGCCGGCGAGGTCGGGCTTGTCGGGGATGTGGGACATCGTCATAGCCGCCGAGGATATCGGTGGCCACCGCAGGCGGAGTCCGCTTTGGCAACCGGGTCGGACCGCTTCGGTGTGCTCATGATCCGCCCGAGCGCGCCGAACCTGGGTGGCACACGCGTAAAGGAGACCCGTCGTGAAGGGTGTCATTTTCAAGGTCTTCGAGGACTTCGTGGTCACGAACTTCGGCGAAGACGTCTACGAGGACGTGTACGACGCGACCGAGTTGATCACCACCGAGCCGTTCGTCGGGCCCGGCAACTATCCCGCCGAGGACCTGATCGCGCTCGTGCAGACGGCTGCGGAGCAGCTCGGCGTGAGTGTCGAGGACGCCGTCCGTGCCTGCGGCAAGTTCGCGTTCGCGGCGTTGGCCGGCTCGGTGCGGCCCCTCATGGAGCAATTCGACGACGCTGCGTCGTTCCTCCTCGGGCTCGAATCGGTCGTGCACACCGAGGTACGAAAGCTCGACCAAGACGCCTCGCCGGCCCGGTTCACGGTCGAGCGGGTCAACGAGCACGAGCTCACGATGCACTACGAATCCCCGCTCGGGCTCTTCCCGCTGGTGCACGGTCTGCTCGACGGCGCCGGCGAGTGGTTCGGCGAGCCGTTCGGCCACGAGATGATCAGCTCCGAGGGGACCAACGCGACGTTCCGCATCCTCTTCGAGCCGGCGGTGGTCGGGGCGGGCGCGTCGTCGGCCTCGGCCGATGGTTGACACCGCTCCCGATCCGGCGAAGCAGGCCGAGCGCCTGGAGCGTCGGCTCGCGCGCGCCCGTGAGGAGAACCGGATCCTTGAAGGTCTGATCGAGGAGAAGACCCGCTCGCTGTACCTCGCACAAGAAGAGGTCACCAAGAACAACCGGTTCCTCGAGTCGGTGCTGCGCAGCATGAGCACCGCAGTGATCGTGACCGACGACGGCGGTCTCGTCGCGTCGGTCGGCGGCACCAGCGTGCAACTGATCGGTCGCGACGAGGCCGACCTCCTCGGGCGGGGGATCGACGAGGTCCTGGCGTTCGAGGACGGACGCACGGCGATGGACGTGGTCGCCGCCGATGCCGAGGTACAGGTCGAGGCGGTCATCCGATCCGGTGGGGCGGGCTCGGAGACCCCGGTGATCGTGAGCGCCTCACCCCTGCGCGACGAGGGCGCCGACGCCGACGTCATCAGCGGCGCGGTGTTCGTCGCGACCGACATCAGCCTTCGCAAGCAGCTCGAGGTCGAGCTTCGACACGCCCAGAAGCTCGAGTCGATCGGCCAACTCGCCGCCGGCGTCGCCCACGAGATCAACACGCCGATCCAGTACGTCGGCGACGGCGTGCACTTCCTGGGCGACGTGCTGAACGACCTGCTCGAGATCCACGACGCGTACACCCGCCTCCGTCCCGACCTCGGCGGTGTCGACGGCATCGCCGCCCAGCTCGAGGAGATCGACGAGCTCGAAGTCGACGCCGACGTCGAGTTCGCCCGCGAGGAGATTCCGCATGCGGTCAAGCGCACGCTCGATGGCATCGACCGGGTCGCCACGATCGTCCGGGCGATGAAGCAGTTCTCCCACCCGGGAAGCGAGCAGGCGACGCCTGAAGACCTGAACGAACTGGTGTCGACCGCGCTGACCGTCACCGCCAACGAGTACAAGTACGTCGCCGACGTCTCCTTCGAACCCGGCGAGCTGCCACCGGTCCCGTGCATCCGCGGCGACCTGTCGCAGGTGATCCTGAATCTGGTCGTCAACGCCGCCCATGCGATCGGCGAGCGCGTCGCCGGCACCGATCAGCGCGGCGCCATCCATCTCACGACCCGGGTGGACGGCGACGGCGCGGTCATCTCGGTCGCCGATTCCGGCGGCGGGGTGCCCGAGGCGATCCGCGATCGCATCTTCGACCCGTTCTTCACCACGAAGGAGCCCGGCAAGGGCACGGGTCAGGGCCTGGCGATCACCCATGGTGTGGTCGAGCGCCACGGTGGGCGGATCGAGCTCACCGTCGAGGACGGGGTGAGCAGCATCTTCGAGGTGTGGCTGCCGCTGGAGCGGGCGGGATGACCGCGCCGGCCGTTGCCTCGGAGGTTCGCGCATCGTCGCACCGGCCGACCGTGCTGTTCGTCGATGACGAGGACGGTGTCCGGGCGGGCCTCCGGACCGCGCTGCGCAAGCTGCGCCGCGAGTTCGATTTCCACTACGCCGCGAGCGGTCCCGAAGCGCTCGAGATCCTCGCCTCCGAGCCGGTGGATCTGATCGTGAGCGACATGCGGATGCCGGGCATGACCGGCGCCGAACTCCTCCACCGGGTGCGAGACGAGCACCCCACCGTGGTGCGCTACGTGCTGTCGGGTGAGGCCGAGGAAGCCCTGGTCCTCCAGGCCATGCCGGTCGTCCATCGGTGGTTGTCCAAGCCGTGCGACCGCGAGCGCCTGACCGAGGCCATCGCGGATGCGCTGCGCTACCGGGATCTCCTGCTCGATCCGGATCTCGCCAGCGCCGTCGTGGCGGCGACCACCCTGCCGTCGCCGCCGGCCCGCTACACCGAGATGCTCGATCTCCTGGGCGACCCGGAGGTCGACCTCGTCGACGTGGCCGCCGTCGCCGAACGGGATCCGGCGCTCGCCGCGAAGGTCCTGCAGCTCGCCAACTCCGCGTTCGCCGCTCCGCAGGCCGTGGCCGACATCCGCAGCGCCGTGGCGCGGATCGGCATCTCGGCGGTCACCCATCTCGCTCTGTCGGCGGAGCTCGTTCGGGCCCTCGAACCGAGCGAGTCGGTCCCCGGGTTCGATGTCGTCGCGCTCGAACGCCACGTGACCGCCGTCGGCGCAACCGCGTCGCAGCTTGCGCTCCCCGAAGATCGACTCGTCGCCGGTGCCGCGGGCCTGCTCAGTCACATCGGTCTGTTGTTGGAGGCATCCCTGGTGCCGGATCGGCTGCGGGCGTCCTACGACACGGCGCTCGCCGATTCGTGCACGCTGCTCGGCGCCGAACGCGGGCGCTTCGGTGTCGGCCATCCCGAACTCGCCGGTCACCTGCTCTCGATCTGGGGCCTGCCGACCCGGATCGTGTTGGCGGTCGCCGGTGGCCACGACCATCCGCCGGCCGATGCGGCACCGCCCTTCGACGCACGCGACGCCGTTCGCGCCGCGCGGCTCGTCGTCGAATCGGACGACGGAGCCGAGTCCTCAGCCCCCTACCTCGACGAGGTGCCCGAGGACCTGGCCCTGGCCGTCGCCCACTGGCGTCACCTCGCCCGATCGGGAGATCTCCGATGAGCGAGAAGCCGACCGTGCTGTTCGTCGACGACGAACCCGATGTGTTGCGGGGGATGAAGCTCACCCTGCGCAAGCAGTACCGGGTCATGACTGCGGAGTCGGGCCTCGAGGGGCTCGAACTGCTCGGCTGCGCCGACAACGCGGCGATCGAGGTCGTCGTGTCGGACATGCGCATGCCCCACATGGACGGTGCGACGTTCCTGAGCGAGGTGCGTCGCCGTCACCCGCATCTCCCGCGCATCCTGCTCACCGGCCAGGCCGACATGGAGTCGGCGATCGCCGCCGTGAACGACGCCAAGATCTTCCGGTTCCTCACCAAGCCGTGTCCGCCGGAGGTTCTGCAGGAGACGATCGACGACGCGGTCGAGCAGGCCCGGCTTCGCGGGGTGGAGCAGCGGTTGCTCGACGAGACCCTCAGCGCAGCGGTTGCGGTCATGACCGACGTGCTCGGACTCGTGAGTGCCGGTGCCTACAGCCGGACGATGCGGATCACCGAGCTGGTCGGTGGGCTCGCCGCCGAGCTCGACACGGAGGCGGATTGGGAGTTGCTGCTCGCCGCCCGACTGTCGCAGATCGGTTGTGTCGTCATCTCCGACGACGCCACGCCGGGCGAACTCGATGGCCGGCATGCCCGGGTCGCCTCGGAGCTGGTCGCCACGATCCCGCGGCTGGAACAGGTGGCCGACATCGTCTCCCACCAACTCGACCCGGCTCCCGTCGCCGGCTCGGATCCGTCGTCGCCGGCGGATCCGTCCACGAAGGCGGAACTGCTGCGGGTCGCGGTCGGATTCGACCGCCTCGTGGCGGCAGGGAGCACCCGCAAGGAGGCGATCCAACAGCTGGCGGCAGCGCCCGAACCTCCGGCCCGGGTGATGCTCGACGCGCTGTCCCGCGTGCGCCCCGATCGTGAGGCGATGGTCGAGATCGAGACCACGGTCGCCCAGTTGGCTGCGGGCATGCAGCTCACCGAGGACGTCGTCGCCGGGCACGGTGTGAAGCTCGCCGGAGCCGGTGTGGTGCTGACGTCGGCGCTGATCGGACGCTTCCGGACGTTCGCCTCCAGTCACGGCATCGCCGAGCCGATCACGGTGCTCGCGCCGGCCTCGACCGTTCGGGAGCTGAGCACCCGCTGATCCTCGACGGCGAGGGGCAATACAAGTACAATACAAGTCGTGTCCGAGGTCGAACTCATCATCCTGGGCGTCGCGGCGGTGGCGACGGCGGCGCTGACCGCGGTCGCCGGGGCCGGTGGCGGGATGATCCTGCTGATCGTCATCTTGCAGTTCGTCGATCCCCTCGTCGCCATCCCGGCCCATGGCGTGATCCAGCTCTTCAGCAACGGCACCCGAGCGGTCACCCTGCGCCACGACGTCGACCGCAGCCTCCTTGCGCCGTTCGTCGTCCCCCTGATCCCGTTCACGATCCTCGGGTATCTCGTCGCCGACGCCATCCCCCGATCGTCCGGGCGGGCGGTCATCGGCTGCTTCGCCCTGCTGGCGGTCTGGTGGCCCGCGATGACCGCCTGGCTCGCGCCGAAAACCGGGCGCGGCTCACGATTCGCGATCGTCGGCGCATTCTCCGGCTTCGTGAACCCCACCGTCGGCGCGGCGGGACCGCTGCTCGCGCCGGCGTTTCGCACGGCCACCCGCGACCATGTCGCCTTCGTCGGCACCTTCGCCGTCGGGCAGGTCCTGAGCCATGTGGTCAAGGTCGCGGTGTTCGCGGTGGCCGGCTACGCGTGGGCCGACAACATCGCCATGATCGTCGTCGGCGCGGCGGGGGTGGTCGTCGGGACGCGTGTCGGATCGCGCTGGCTGCGGCGCTTCGACCCCGCCATGCTCACTCGCCTCTTCACGGTCGCCGTCACCGTCGGCGCGCTGCGGCTGATCTTCGGTTGGGTGGTCTGAGCGGGCGTGCTCAGACCCTGGGTGCGGGCTGGGCGACGACCACCCGGTTGCCGCCCGCGCCCTTGGCGTGGTTGAGGGCGCCGGCCGCCCGCTGCAGCAGCGCCTCGATCGTGCCGCCGGTGGCGGACCCGATCACCCCGATCGACAGGGTGATGCGGGGGTCGTCGGAGGTCGACTGGGTGATCGCCAGTTCTTCGCGGAGCCGCTCGAGCGCCTTGGTGGCATCGGCGGTCGAGGTGCGGGGGAAGACGAGCAGGAACTCGTCGCCGCCGATCCGCCCGACCTGGTCGTCGGGCCGCAGCACCCGCCGAGCGACCTGTGCGGTCGTGCGCAGCACCCGGTCGCCCGCCTCGCGACCGAACGCGACGTTGAGCGCGCCGAACCCGTCGATGTCGGCGACGGCGAGCGTGAACGGCTGCCGGGTCTCGAGGAGCCGGATCATGCGATCCTGCATCGCAGCCCGGTCGGGGAGCCCGGTCAGGCGGTCGGCCGCGTCGGCCAGCTTCGCCGGGGCGGCTGCTCGCAGCACGGCGATCCGCGCCGCGACGATGGCGGCGAGGTCCTCCAGTTCGGTGACTTCCGGCGTGGTGAAGACCGCGCCCTCCCGATCGAAGAGGTAGAGCACGCCGAGGAGGCGACCGGTCGCCTGCAGCGGAACGGCGACGGCGCTCTGGGGCTGACGCACCCGCGAGCGCAGGTGCGGACAGGCGTCGAGACGATCGGTCGTCTCGTAGCAGAGGGTGGTGCCGGTTCGGGCGGCGACCGAGTCCCACGGGGACAGCCGCTCGCCGGGAAGCGCGTGGGCGCTGGTGGCGACCCTCAGGCTCAGCACCGGGTCGACGGGCTCGACCAGGTGGAGTTCACAGGCGCGGTCGAGTTGTTGGCGATTGAGTGCCTGGTGCACGAGCGCGAGCGCCTCGGTCTCGTCGACGGCCTGGTCGAGGCCACGGTCGAGTTCGCGCAGCGCGGCTCGGGTGCTGCGTTCCTGGTGGAGTTCTCGTCGGGCGAGTCGAGCGCCCTCGGTCGCTTCGAGGATTTCCGCCTCGACCGGGATGATCGTCCATCGCTGGATGACCTTGGGGAGCACGATGCCCATCGTCGCGGCGGGCAGCAGGATCATCGCTCCCCACTGGTACGGCTCGGGCACGAACGACGCCGCGAGCGCGACCGATGCGATGCCCGCGAACACGGCGAGCATCAGCATGCGCATCGAGAGCCCGATCGGCTCGGCGTCCTCCAACTCCATCCCGTCCTATCGAACGAACGACCGGAAATCTGAGTGTCGGCTTGCCGTACTGAACCGAGTCTTGAAGTTGGCCCCGGTTTTGTCGATGGATAACGTAACGGTTTGTTACCGAGCAGTAACTGAAAGGCGAGGAGCCCCCAGATGTCCGAGTTCTCGATGTCGCTCAACGAAGACCAGCTCACGTTGCAGAAGTGGCTGCACGAATTCGCGGTCGACGTCATGCGTCCCAACGCCGAAGAGTGGGACGAGAAGGAAGAGTTCCCCTGGCCGATCGTCCAGCAGGCTGCCGAGATCGGCCTCTACAGCTGGGAGTTCATGGCCGAGATGATGATGAACGACCCCACGGGCATCTCCATGGTCATGGCCATCGAGGAGATCTTCTGGGGCGATGCCGGCATCGGCATGGCCATCATGGGTTCGGGTCTCGCCGCCGCCGGTATCGCCGCTTCCGGCACCCACTCCATGACCTGCTCGGGCGTGCCGG
>JBCCWI010000156.1:0-9232 GCA_039193795.1 Actinomycetota bacterium
GCCATCGTCGAGGGTGCTCGCGATCCCAAGGAGCTGCTCGAGATCAAGGGCGTGCGGCCCACCCAGGAGTACCTCGTCAACGAGGTGCAGAAGGTGTACCGCGACCAGGGCGTGTCGATCCACGACAAGCACATCGAGCTGATCGTGCGGCAGATGACCAAGCGCATCCTGATCTCCGAGCCCGGCGACACCGACTTCCTGCCCGGCTACCAGGTCGACCGCAAGACGTTCACCGACACCAACCGTCGGGTCGTCGAGGAAGGCGGCAAGCCCGCCGAGGGTCGTCCGATGCTGATGGGCATCACCAAGGCCAGCCTCGCCACCGAGTCCTGGCTGTCGGCCGCCTCCTTCCAGGAGACGACCCGGGTGCTCACCGAGGCCGCGATCGAGTCCAAGAGCGACTCGCTGCACGGTCTCAAGGAGAACATCATCATCGGCAAGCTGATCCCGGCCGGTACCGGCATGAACGAGTACCGCAACATCCGAACCGAGGCCCCGGACTTCGAGCCGATGGACTTCTACAGTTCGGGTGACGAGGAACAGGACCTGGCCGAGTGGTTGGCCGGTCGCTCCGATGCGGGCGCCGACGTCATCACGATGCCCGGGACCGAGGGCTGAGTCCCTCGGCGAGTGTCTGAGGGCTGAGTCCCTCGGAGACGACGAATCGAGCGTGACCGGCGGGGCCTTTGGGCCCCGCCGGTTCGCGTTCGGGCGAGTGCTGCGCATCGCAGGGGAGTGGGGTAGCGTGCGCCGCCATGGCGGGTCACCTGACGTTCTCATCTCGACCGCGCGCGGCGCGGCGTCCACTGGCATCGATCCTGGTCGCGGCCCTGTTGGGTTCGATCCTCGCGATGGCGCCGCTGGCGTCGGCGGGGGAGCAGACCCCCTTCGACGATGTCGAGGACAATCAGTGGTTCACCACCGCGATCGCCTGGCTCGCGGACCAGGGGATCACGACCGGGACGAGTCCGACGACGTTCTCACCCGATGATGTGGTGACCCGCGGCCAGATGGCCGCCTTCCTCGAGCGCTACGCCCAGACGACGGGCACGCCGGGTGAGCACGGCTTCGGCGACGTGCCCGGTGGGGTCTTCTTCGATGGCCCGGTGTCGTTCCTGGTCGAGCGGGAGATCACGACCGGGACGAGCCCGACGACCTTCTCGCCCAACGACCCCGTCACCCGTGCCCAGATGGCGACGTTCCTCTGGCGATTCAGCAACCGACCCCTGTCGGAGGCCGCCCTGCCCTTCATCGACGTCCCGGCCGACACCTGGTACACCGAGCCGGTCCGGTGGCTGGCCGACAAGGGCATCACCGCCGGCACGAGCCCGGTGACCTACTCGCCGAACGACTTCGTCACCCGCAAGCAGATGGCGACGTTCCTGTGGCGCCTCGCCGGTGAGCCCCCGGTCGGTGACCTCGGCGCCAACCGGGTCGACACCGACACCACGGTCGTGCCCGAGGAGGACGAGGTCGAGTTCCAGACGCTCGCCGTCGACGGCGAGAGCGAGTTCGAGTGGACCGGCGACGACGAGCAGCTGCCCGAGGTCGGCGACGCCGTGGCACTGGGGGTCACCGACGAGACGCCGGAGGGGTTCCTGGGGAAGGTCACCGAGGTCGACGGCATGATGGTCACGACCGAACCGGCGACGATCTCCGACGTCGTCGACGACGGTGACTTCGACAGCACCCTGGACATCGATGGTGAAGGGTTCGAGACCCTCGGCATCAGCGATGTCTTCGACTCCACCAACGCGTCGTGCTCCAGCGATCCGGGCGAGACGTTGACGGTGGAGCCGTCGGTCCGGGTCGACGGGTCGCTCGACATCTCGGCATCGTGGAGCCTCTCGGAGGGCACCCAGGCCGAGGTGTCGTTCACCAATGCGGTCGAAGCCTCCGTCACGATCACGGCATCGACCGGGGTCGAGTGCAAGGGCTCGATCGGCATCGACGGCCCGATCCTCGGTGCGTTCACGATCTTCGTCGGACCGGTCCCGCTGGTGATCACGCCCCAGCTCAGCTTCGAAGCCGAGATCAGTGGCTCGTTCGCCGCCAACGTCTCGACCACGATCTCGTACGAACCGGTCGTGACGGCGGGGATGCGCTACGACGACGGGGAGTGGGAGGCGTTCAGCGAGTTCCGCAACGACGGACCGGGATTCACGTACCCGACGATCGCCGCCGAGGCGAAGGCTGAACTGCAGCTGTCGGCGACGCTGACGTTCAAGGTCAATGGCGTCGGTGGCCCCTACGTCTCGCTGTCGCCGTTCTTCCAGCTCAGCGTGCAGAACGCGATCCCGTGGTGGAACCTCGACGCGGGCGTCCGCCTGCAGTTCGGCGTCGCCTTCGACGTCGGGTTCTTCGAGGCGAGCGTCGAGTTCGCCGAGTTCGAGATCCATCGCGAGACACTGGCCGACTCCGGCACCACCCCCATCCCGGGTGGGTTCGTCTTCTTGAATCCCCTGCCGTTCAGTGACTTCGATCCGGGCTATCGACACGCGTGTGGTGTCGACCTGTTCAGCGAGGTCTATTGCTGGGGGAGCAATGGGTCGGGTGCGCTCGGTCGCGGCCTGTCCTTCGCCGACCTCGACAGCGACCCCACGGCCGACACCGTGCTGGGCATCGACGATGCCATCCAGGTGAGCAGTGACCTCTTCTACAGCTGCGCGGTTCACGAGACCGGCGAGGTGTCGTGTTGGGGCAAGAACGACTTCGGGCAGCTCGGCGACGGCACGACGACGAGCCGTGACGAACCGGTGGCTGTGGTCGGCATCACCGACGCGGTCCAGGTCGACGCCGGGCAGTGGGGTGCCTGCGCTCGCCACGAGGACTTCACCGTGTCGTGCTGGGGTTACGGGCCCATCCTCGGTGACGGCTCGTTCGATCCGGGCATGGGCGGCCCGCAGAACTCGCTCGTGCCGGTCAAGGTGTCGGGCATCAATGCCGCGGCCGACGTATCGGTCGGCTGGGCCCGTGCCTGCGCCATCGAGGCCGACGGGCGGGTGTGGTGTTGGGGCGACAACGCCGACAACAGCGGCCCGACCTCGTCGACCCCGGTCGCGCTCCCGATCGTGAAGGCGACCAAGGTCGAGGTCGCGCAGGATCACACCTGTGCCCTCGATCGTGACGGGGCGGTCTGGTGCTGGGGTGCCAACGGCGCCGGCCAGCTCGGTACCGGTGACTTCGACGAGACGTCGGCCTTCAACGCCGTGCTCGTCGGCGCCACGAGCGTGACCACGGGTCCGCAGTTCTCCTGCGCGACCCTCGAGAACGACCCGGACGAGGTCGACGACGACACGGGCGTGTGCTGGGGCTGGGACGGCAACGAGCAGCTCGGCGACGGCGACGACGCCGCCCTCAACAAGGAGGCCAGCCCCGTCGCCGTGGACAATCTGACGAACGTGGACCAGATCGTCGCCGGCGGAGAGTTCGCCTGTGGTGTGCTCCACTACGGCGCCGCCACGTGTTGGGGCGACAACACCTACGGCCAGCTCGGCGACGGTACCACCACCGAACGGACGACCGCCCTGACGGTCGTCCGCAACCCCGCCGCCCCCTGACCCGTCGCCCCCGCCGCGCCGCGGCGCCTCTACGCTCGGCCTGTGTCCGACAGCCGCCTCGATCGGTGGGTCCACGAACCCCACCTGCGCTTCGACCTGCGGAGTTCCGTCGCCATCGCTGCGTCGGCCTCGGCGGGCGCGAAGCGACGAGCGGTCGATGCCCTCCAGAGCGGGGGAGGGCGGGGCGCCCTCGCCCAGCGGGCACTGGCGGTGCCCTTCGCCCGACTGCCGCCGTCGATGGCGGCCCGGCTCCCACGTGTTTCCCGCACCCCCGATGCCGGCCTGGCGATCGCACCGGACGCCGCCCGGTCGGTGCTCACCCATGCCGTCTCGGTGCTGGACGAGTCGGTGTCCGACGTGGTCTGGCTCCTCCCTCCGCCCAGTGACGGTGCCCGGGTGTCGGCGCTGCTGCTCGACGGGTCTGCGCCGTGCGCCCATCTGCGGGTGACCGATCTCGTTCCGGTCGACCGCCCGAACCCCACCACCACGACCGGACGCCGAACCGGGATCGAATGGCCGGTGATGCTCGACGTCTGGGAACACGACGGGGTGGTGGTCGAACTCACGACCGCCGTCGATCTCGGGGCGACCAGCCCGACAGACCTGTCACTCGAGGCGCTCGAGGACCTGATCGCCGACCTGCAGGACAGCCTCGGCCCGCCTCGGCCCGGGTCGGTGGCCGCCCACGGTGATCTCACCCCGTGGAACCTCCGCACGGCGAGCGATGGACGTCGCGCCCTGTTCGACTGGGAACACCGGGTGTACGGGCCCGACGGCATCGATCTCGTGCGCTTCATCGTCGCCGGCGGCGACGGGCCGGCTCGGTTCGCCGAGCTCCCGGCCGACCGGCGGCGCCACCTCCGCCCCGCGGTCGAGTACCTGGTGACGCTCGCCGACGAACGCGAAGCGACCCGACGACACGAGGCCGTCAGCGAGTGGAAGTCGGCCGACATCGCCGCCGAGCGGGCCGCGCTGGAAGCGATCCTCGATCTCGCCCGCTAGGGCACCGACGGCGCGCTCAGTCCAGCCAGCCCGTCGATCGCCCGATCCGGGCCTCGAACCGCGCGACGTCGTCCCGGTAGTGCGCCCGCAGCCGGGCTTCGGCATCGGCCGGGATCGTCGAGGGCTTCGTGGCGTTGCGATGCTCACGTTCGAAGTCGTGTGTCGGGAGGCCGAGGGCTGCTGCGGCGGTGGCCAGTGCGGCCGGCGGGTCGGCGTAGAACGCTTCGCTGATGATCACGGTGAGTTGATCGTCGCTGAAGTGGCCGGCCCAGCGATCGAGCGCGGCGCCGTATTCGCCCTGGCGGGTGTAGGTGAGATGTTCGACGGCGAAGGCCGCGTCGACCCGGCGGCCGTCGGCGAGCGTCAGTCCGTGCTCGCAGCGTTCGGCCTCGGCGTCGAGCGCGGCGGCGAAGTCCTCGAGCGGTTCGTGGCCGCGTCGGCGCTGCTCCTGGAAGTGGGAGTAGGCGCGTGCGACGGGCTCGCGAACGACGGCGATCAGCTGCGCACCGGGGGCGACACGGGCGGCGGCCTCGTCGGCGCCCGGGGCGAAGAGGTACCACGGGGTCGCCTCCCCGGTGACGGCGGCGCCGGTACGGGCCGCGACGCCCGCCCGGGTGCGGGCGGTGACGAAGTGCGCCCGGTACCACGCCTCGGAGCGGCGCGGATCGTCGAAGTACCGGGCGCCCTTGCGGTGTTCGCGCATCAGCGGTGGCCGCGCCGCCGGGATCATCGGGATGACCGACGGGTGTTGGAGCAGGCCGTAGTAGAACGACGTCGACCCGCACCGTTTGCCGCCGATCACGAGGAACTCGGGCGGCGGACGCCATCGGCTCGTCGTGGCCAGCGAGGTGCGCAGGAGCCCCTCGGCTCCCTCGCGCACGCGGCGCGCCAGTGGGGAGCGGTCGTCGTCGGCCATGACGTTGGAATGTACCGGTCGGTTCGGGGACGGACATGAGTCGTCCGGCCGGGGTCGGGACCCGCCCCGGGCCGACGATGATCGACTGAGTACACTCCCCGCGTGTTCGAACGGCTGATGACCGCAGCCGTCCGCCATCCCCGGTGGGCGACGGCTCTCGTCGTCGGTTCCGTCGTCGGGTTCGCCTTCTGGGAGCCGCTGTTCGCGGGCGCGACGTTGGCCCCGCTCGATCTGATCGAGTCGGTGGGCCATCCGCAACGGGCGTACCGGGAGATCGGTTCCATCACCGACCGGGCGTCTGGCGACCTGGTCAACATCCACGCCCACTGGGCCTCGTTCGGCCGCAGCGTCCGAGGACTCGATGGCTGGTGGGATCCGCTGGTCGCCCAGGGCTACCCGCTGTTGAAGGGCGGTCTGCCCGTCTTCGCGCTGACCTATGTCGTGACCCCGGCGTGGTTCGCCGCCGGCGCGACGGCGGTGCTGCGGACCCTCACCGCGTGGGCGCTGACGTCGGCATGGCTGCGCCGCTTCGGCCTCCGCCGATCCTCGGTGTTGGTCGGTGGCGCCGCGTATGCGTTCTCGGGCTTCATGGTCGGCTGGGGCGGGTGGCCCCACGCCAGCGTGGCCGCGTTCGCGCCCGGGGTCCTGTGGGGGGTCGAGCGGGCCATGGCGCAGCCGTCCGCCCGCGCGGGCGTGCCGATCGGCGTGCTGCTCGCCGCCATGGTCTGGGCCAACAGCCCGCTGGTGCTCGCCTACCTGGTGATCGGCGTGGTGCTCTACACCGTGTGCCGATCGGCCGTCGAGCACCGCCGTGACCTCGCTCGCGCCGCGGTCGCCCTGGCGCCGGCGGGGTTCGTCGCCGGCGTCGTGGCCTTCGGTCTGAGCTACCCCCACGTGCGGTTCTTCCCCCAGTGGCTCGACTCGGTCGACACCTCCCACCGGCAGTTCGCCGCCGACTCGTCGGCCGGCATCGACTACCTGCTCACCGTCCCGTTCTCGGCCGCGTTCGGCACCGACGGTCACGGGCCCGCGTTCTTCGCCCGCGGGAACTGGGTGGAGTTCCAGACCTTCGTCGGGCTCGGTGTGGTGCTCCTCGCCCTCTTCGCGACCGCAGCGGCCCGGGGTGACGGGGTGGTCGCCCGCCGGCGGCGGGGCGCGATCGCGGCACTGTGGATCCTCGTGGCCGTCGGTGCGCTCGTCGGGTACGTCGGTGGGCCGGCGACGGAGTTCGCCCAGGCGGTGATGGGGGACGTGTCCGGTCTCGCCACCCGTTCGAAGGTGCTGATCTCGCTGGGCTTCGCCGGCCTCGTCGCCTTCGGCTTCGAGGCGTGGATCGACCCGTCGGCCTCGGCCGATCGCGCCCGCCGCCGGGTGGCGCCGCGGGCCGCAGCCGTCGGGATCCTCGCCGCGCTGGTGATGCTCCCGGCGCTGCTCCGGTGGGTCGACCTCACCGCCGAGGTCGGCGCGCGGCGTGACCTCGCCGTCGTCGTACTGCCCCATCTCGCCGCCGGTGCGGCGATCGTCGTGGTCATGGCGGCGGTCGGGTCGCGGCGCCTCGCGCCCCCGGCGGTGCCGATCCTGCTCGCCGCGGCGGTCGTCGGCGAGTTGTTGTGGTTCGCTCGCCCGATCCCCACCGTCTTCGACGCCGACGAGGTGTTCGAGCCGTTGGCCGAACACGAGCTCGTGATCGACGAGCTCGGCGCGGGCGAGCGGCTCGGTGGCTCCAACCAGACGTTCTGGCCCGCCGCCACCCAGGCGTTCGACATCGCGACGATCGGTGGACAGACCCTGACGTCGCCGGGCTTCCGGGCGCTGCTCGAGGCGGTCGACCCGATCGTGTACCGAGCCGAGGCGTTCGGCACCCCGACCTACCCGTCGATCCCGCCCACGATCAGCCCCGCCCTCTCGGTGTGGGACGTCCTCGGGGTGCGGGTGTGGGCCTCCGCTCCGTCGCACGCCCCACCGGGGCCCCGCGTCGAGCCGGCGGTCGGTTTCGCCATGGACGACCTCGCACGCGATGCCCGCTCGGGCACCCTCGTCGTGCCCGAGGGCGGCCTGCGCGCCGTGATCATCGACGCCATCGCCGTCGAAGGGCCGGGCCGCATCGACGTGGTGGTCGAGACCGACGACCTCACCGTCGAGACCTGGATGCCCCAGGGGGAGATCTGGCCCGGTGAGCGACACGGCCTGGCGATCCCGATCGCCGGCGAGGCGCTGGCGGCGGGCTCGATCGCCACCGTGACCGTGCGAACCACCGGCGGTCCCGGTGCCCTCCTCGCCGGGGTGACCGCCGACGGCGACCTCACCCTCGGCTCGATCGCCGGAGCCGACGACGGGTTGGAGATGATCTCTACCGGGGCCGTCACGATGCTGCGGCGCGCCCACGCCGCACCGTTCCGGCTCCACGACGCCGCGATCGTCGAGGCCGACCTCGACACCGCCGCCGGACTCGTGGTCGACCGGCCGGCCGTCGCCGGTTCGGCCGTGGTGCTCGCCGATGCCGTCGACCTGCCCTCGACCGCGTCTCCCGATGCCGCACTCGAGGTGGTGACCGCGATCGCCGACCACGGCCGCATCGCCGCCACCGTCGAGACCGACCGGCCGGCGGTGCTGGTCCTGCCCGCACCCGTCTACCCGGGGTGGACGGCGACCGTGAACGGGGTCGAGACGCCCGTCCTCACCGCCGACACCGCGTTCGCAGCGGTCCTCGTGCCGGCCGGCAGCAGCGAGGTCGAGTTGCGATTCCGTCCCGACGGCCTCGGAATCGCCCTCGTCGTCTTCTTCGCGACGGTGCTCGGCACCCTCATCCTGTGGTTCGCCCCGCCCCGCAATCGCCGGGCGCGGGGTTGAGGTTCCCGTATCTCGCTCGTATGCTTTTCCGCTGGCCTTGACGCGCGTGCCGCGGGCACCGCTGTGTCGGCCAGTCCCAAGTCGTTCGAGTCCGTTCTCCAAACGAGAGAGTCTTTTCGTGCCCACCATTCAGCAGCTGGTCCGCAAGGGCCGCGAAACCAAGCGCCGCAAGGAAGCCACCCCGGCGCTCAAGGGCGCCCCGCAGCGTCGCGGCGTGTGCACCCGCGTGTACACCGCCACCCCGAAGAAGCCGAACTCGGCGCTGCGCAAGGTGGCCCGTGTGCGCCTGACCTCCGGCACCGAGGTCACCGCCTACATCCCCGGCGAGGGCCACAACCTCCAGGAGCACTCGATCGTGCTCGTGCGCGGTGGCCGTGTGAAGGACCTCCCCGGCGTCCGCTACAAGATCGTGCGCGGCACCCTCGACACCTCCGGTGTGCGCGACCGCAAGCAGGCCCGTAGCCGCTACGGCGTCAAGAAGGAAGGCTGATCATGCCTCGCAAGGGCCCAGCCACTCGTCGCGAGATCGTCGCCGACCCGATCCACAAGTCGGTGCTCGTCACCCAGTTCGTCAACAAGATCCTGCAGCGCGGCAAGCGCAGCACCGCCGAGCGCATCATGTACAACGCGCTCGACATCGTCGCCGAGAAGACCGGGGACGATCCCGTCGCCGTGCTCAAGCGTGCGGTCGACAACGTCCGTCCCCAGCTCGAGGTCCGCAGCCGCCGCGTCGGTGGTGCGACCTACCAGGTTCCCGTCGAGGTTCGTCCCCGCCGGGCCACCACCCTCGCCATCCGTTGGATGGTGGGTTTCGCTCGTGATCGTCGCGAGCGCACGATGGCCGAGCGCATGGCCAACGAGATCCTCGACGCCAGCAACGGCATCGGTGCTTCCTGCAAGCGCC
>JBCCWI010000157.1:0-9008 GCA_039193795.1 Actinomycetota bacterium
GAGCAGCAGTGTGGCTGCTGGTTGGACCCGGATTTGGTCGAAGGCCACGAGTACGCGTTCGGCGAGGTCGAGGCGTTGTGCTGCGTTGCCAGCGTCAGGTGAGCGCACAGCAGAGCTGGCGCAGGTCGTGAGCACGGTGGCGGCGGTCATGCGGGGCGGCTTCGGGACTCGCTTGACGGAAAGGCTGCGCCCTCTTGGCTTCGCTGTCGCGGGCGGCAACCGCCCATAGGCACGGCAGTCATGGGACGCCGAGGGATGTGCAAGCAACGCGTGTGAGTTCGACGTCGAGTACGGCCGGTCTCCGGTCGTGGTTGTCGACACCTCCCCATGCATCGAACAGCTCGGGCAGCCCAGCAGCGGCCACCTCCTGGCGCAGGGCATCTCCCGGCTCGTCGAGACGGCCGGCAACGAGACGAGTTGGTGTGACAGCTCGGGCCTGAGGTGCGAAGACGTCCTCGAAGACGTCGAGTACCCCCAGCCCGATCAACTGGTCGATCGAGCCTCCGATGGTCTCGGCGACGGATTCCGCTGCAACCAGCGGGATGGGGAGTTCGAAGGTCTTGAGCGCAGAAAGTAGGAAACGGCTGGCCGCATCGGCCTGCCCGACGAGATGGTCGACCGCAAGCCCCTCTAGAAAAGCGCGGACCTCAGGTTCGCTCGGGAGGTCCTCTGCACCCTTGAGCCAAGACTCCAGCTCACCGAGCAGCTGCTCCACGGCGTCAACCTGGACTTGCGGGGAATAGAGCATCCGAGCACCGACGAGATCCTGGAGCCCTGGATTGCCGGCGGCGACCGTTAGAACCCGAGGAACCAGGGCGATTCGTTCATCCATATGGTCCGGCTCGTTGTTCGCCGCACGTTGCCGCTGTCGCAGGGCCAGTTTTTGGCGAGCGGTGGGCTTGAACGGCCCGAGCGGAAGGTGGTGGAGCCTCTGGGCCAGGTCATCGAGCTCGAACGTGAATCGGGAGGTGATGATCAGCCTGCTGTCGGTATGCGCTGCGGCGAACGCACCGATAACGGCCCCGATGACCTCCGCGTACTCCGGGATGATGAGGTGGGTTTCGCCGTCGCCTGTGCTCTCGAGAATCTGCTCGAGGTCGTCCACCACAAGGAGGAGCGGTCCTTCGACATCTTGCTGCTGTGCGCACGGGCCCGAGAGAAGATCGATCAAGAGGCGCCGCAGCTCGATTGCCGATCGTCCCGCAGCCTCGCGCCGGTCATCGATCAGCTCGCGGGCGGCCGGCATGTTCTCAACCGCCTGTGCGACGGCGTCGACGAAACTGAGCGGGTCGTAGGCGCCGTGAACGACTGCCAAGGCGTGGCGTTTCCGGCTTGCGATTCGTGCCGCAAGCGACGACTTTCCGAGTCGACCCATCCCCTGGATAAGAACACCGACCTTCTCGTTCGCGTCGAGCACTCGGAGGCAGGTCTGGGTCTCGCGGCGGCGCCCGACGAACATCTCTGCGTCCGCCACGGGCACGACATGTTTGCGGTCGAGGAAGCGTTGTGTGGCGGCGTCCGCAGGAACAAGACGACGCGCCTTCGAGCCAGCAACGATTGGACCTCCGCCCTCCGGTCCTAACCAGAGCCTGGCGAGATGCCAGTTGCGACGCTCTGCGTCATCCTCGGAATCGATCATCGGTTGCCGCGCATCTGCGACGGCGGCAGCGACGTCGCGCTGGTTCGCCAGTCCGTCATAGAGCCGCGCAGCGAACGCAGTGGCGGGACCGTCCAGTACAGAGCCCGCCCATCCCAGAACGGCTGGCACGCCAGCCCGGACGAGCGATGATGTCATGGAGTGCGCGAAGAGACCGCCCTCGGCAGTGCCATCCTCGCTTGGCTCGGAGCCGTTGCTGGCGGACGAGGAGGTGAGGCACGCCGAAACGAACGCGAATCGGCAGCGGTTGTTGAAAGCACGGATGAGGTCGGCGCTCGAGGTGGTTGTGGGGTCGCCATACTCGTCCTCGGTCAGCAAAACCGCTTGTGGCGCAGCGTCGGGGGTCGGACGCCAGTTGTTGATGCCATGACACGTCAGGTGTACCGCAGGGGTCGGTTCCGTCGCGTACACATCGCGGAACCCGGTGATGTTGCCCGATTCTTCGACGATCAGGTCGATCTTGCGATCGCCGACCGACTCCAGAATCGACGACTCTTCGGCCTCAAAATCCAGCTCGACTTGCCCTCGAGGCGATGAGGCCATGAACGTCAGACCCAGCCTGTACGAATCGAGCGGAGGGATGTCGGCGCTCGGAGGACCGAGCCGTCGAGAAAACGCGACCTGCTGTTCGATGCCCGCCGCAAGGAAGTCCCCATCCCTCGCAAGCACCTCCCACGGCGCGGAAAGAAACGCCCACTCCTCCGGGCCCGGACTCACCGTCGCACGGAACTCGATTCGTCGATCTAGCGAATCGTCGATCGCTCGCGAGAAGCTACGGCCGGAGCCGTCGATCCAGCGGAGGAGTTCGTTGCCGAGCTCGAGGAACCGGCCGGACTCATCGGGCTTGTTGACCACGAGATCTGCGTAGGTGGCGGCGAACTCGCGCAGTGTGCCGATGTCGTCCTCGCTGAACGCCCGGCGCGATCCCACGGGGTTTCCCCCTGCGGTGATCTCGAAGCCCGAGCTGGTGGCATCAACCACGATCACAATATGTGCCCTTCTGTGTGTGTGTCAGGTCAGAGCCGATCCTCGACCGTTCGGAGAATCCGGGCAGCGACGGCGTTGAACCCGTCGGCGGTCGGATGGATCTCGTCAGCCCATTCGTGAACGCCGACCGCGCCGCGGGTGTCCGCGTACGCAACGTTGCGAAGCGAGACGATCGGGCCCAGTACTTCATCGCTGAATCGGTCGAGGAGATGGCGAAGGACGTCCTCGCGCTCGCCCTGTTCCGTAATCCCGGCGGCAGTCAGATGACGGCCCAACCACTTGCCCGGATTCTGGTGCAGAGATCGGTCGGGCTTCTCAACTCCGGGCAGCACGTAGTCATAGCCGTGGACGACAAGGAGGGTCGCTGGGAGACGTCGACGGGCCTCCAGCGCGATCTGCTCGTAGAGCGACGCGAGATGACCGACCTTCTTCTCGAAGTTCTCGTTCAGCAACCTCGCCGGGCCGGTGCCGTCGTCAGGCGACCACGCATTGAGAAACGCTGGGAACTGATCCCCGAGGACGTCATTGCCTCCGCCGCTCAACAAGATAGCCGCTGCGTTCTCTCGCTCTGCTGCGGCCAGGACCTCGTTGGTCCGCCACATGGACGCGAGCGTGTCGCCGGCCGCTGCGTACGATTTGATTGCGAGCCGAGGCTCCGAGCCGCTGGTCAGCTGATCGATGACATCAGGGATGAGCGGATGCAGAAACCATGAGTCGCCCTCTGCCACGACCCTCGGGATCGTGGGGTGTTCCTCGACCATGCGCTCGTATCGCGCATGCCGCCGCCGCGTCAGGATGTCGTTCACGAGGCTCAAGAGCGCACGGCCGACGAGCCCACGCTCCCTCGTCGCCGGGTCGGGCTCAACCTGAACGCCCGGCGCGAACTCGACTCCTGGTTGCAGGCCCCCGATCGAGAAGTACTCCTCCACCGCAGCGTCGAAAGTCGTTTCGTCGAGCAGCAGCCGTCGAAGCTCGCGCTCCTGCACCGTCACCGTCTGGCCCGCCGCACCCGCAGAGCCTAGGACTTCATCTTCCGCCATCTTCTGATCCTAGTTCAGAGGTCGCATCGCGTGCCTCGCGACCCCCCCACCCACGACCTCGGGCGGATCGCTCCGCTGGGCACCACTACGCTCCGGCGATGAGCCGTCCGCTCCCTACGCCGAGTCTGATCGTGCTGGTCGGGCCGCCGGCGTCGGGCAAGTCGACCTGGGCCGCGGAGAACGTCTCGCCGTCGCAGATCCTCAGCTCGGACGCGCTGCGAGCGGTGGTCGGCGAGCACCCGCTCGACCTGGCGGCGACCGACGACGTCTTCGAGATCCTGGATCGGATGCTCGAGATGCGATCTGGTCGGCGGCTGACGACGGTTGTCGACACGACCGGGCTCGACGCCGACCGGCGGGCCGGTTACCTCGACATGGCTCGACGTCACGGCCTGCATGCGGTGGCGGTGCGGTTCACGACCTCGGCCGCGGAGTGCAAGCGCCGCAACCGCGAGCGGGCCCACCCGGTGCCGGTCAAGGCACTCGACACGATGGTCAAGAACGCCCGGGCCATCGATCTGGACTCGGAGGGGTGGGACCAGATCATCGAACCCGAACCCGTCCGGATGGTGACGCCGAAGCTGGCCGACGCGGCGGTCGCGGTGTCGGAGCCCGCAGTCGCGCGGCCGAGTGCCGGGCTGTCGTTCGGTCTGTTGATCTCCCGCTACGACGACTTCGGCGGCGCCGACGCGATGGCCGGGGGCCTGATCGAGACCGCCCTCGCTGCTGAGGCCGCCGGGTTCGAGAGCCTGTGGGTGATGGATCACATGATCCAGATCCCCCAGGTCGGGCGGGCCTGGGATCCCATGCTCGAGAGCTACGCGACGCTCGCCTATCTCGCCGCCGCGACCTCGACGATCCGGCTCGGCGTGCTGGTGACCGCGGCGACCTTCCGCAACGTCGGCCACCTCGCCAAGCTGATCGCCACCGTCGACATCCTCAGCGGCGGTCGAGCCATCGCCGGAGTCGGTGCCGCGAACAGCGAGCACGAGCACCGAGCGTATGGCTGGGACTTCCCGCCGGCGGGGGAGCGTCTCGCCCGGCTCGAAGACGTGCTCCGCGCGCTTCCGCTGCTGTGGGGGCCGGGCAACCCGCCGTTCGAGGGACGAGCCCTCCACTTGAGCGACACCACCTGCTACCCGCGGCCGATCCAGGACCCGATCCCGATCATCGTCGGTGGTTCGGGCGAGCGGGTGACGCTGCGGCTCGCAGCCGAACTGGCCGACGGGTGCAACCTCTTCGGCGACGCCGAGACGGTCGCCCGCCGAGTCGAGGTGCTGCGCGGCCACTGCACAGCGGTCGACCGCGACCCGGCCGAGGTGTCGATCACCCACCTCGGTCAGGTGTTGCTGGGAAGCGGACGCGACGACCTGGCGGAGCGGGTCGAGCGGCTTCGCCCGGCGCAGACCGGGGCCGACCGCTATGCGGCGACGGTCAACGCCGGCACCGTCGACGATCACGAACTCGGCTTCCGCCGACTCGCACAGGCCGGTGTCGACACCGCGATCGTGACGGTGCCCGAGCTCAGCGCCGCATCGATCGAGCCGTTCGCCGCCCTGATCGACAGGTTCGCGTCAGAGACTCCCTGATCCGGGCACGAGGCGGCCGACCGACCACAATCCTCAACACGAACCCCGCCAAACCGATGGGACGGGGTATGCGTAGGACATCAGCCACCCTCAACGACCGCATGACCCCGGGCCGGGGTCGGCGTTCGCTCGCCTTCGGCACCGCCCTCGTCGCCGCGTTGGTGCTGCTCGCCTCGTGCAGCTCCGCCGACGACTCGACGACCGACGTCGCCGCCGAGAGCGACCCCGCACCCGCCGTCGAGCGCATCGCCGACGCCGAGCCCGACTGCGGGCCCGCCCCGTCGAGCGTCGCGGCCGAAGCCATCGATGGCGGCGGCGCCGACTGCGCCTACATCGGCGACGTCACCATCACCGCTGACGCAGCCGGCACCATCGAGTTGCTCATCAGCGCCGAGCCTGCCGCCTGCAACGTCGATGTCCTGAACGCCGACGACACCACCGATCGCTCCCTGTCGATCGCCAGCGACAGCGCGCTGGAACTCGCCGCCGGCGAAGGCGTGGCCCTGTCTGACGCCGACGACGGCCCCTGCCGATTCCAGCTCAACTGGACCCCGGCACCGGCTGCCGCCCCGACCTCCACCACCACGACGGCGGCTCCCGCCACGACGTCGACAACCACCACGACGACGACCACCACGACGACCACGACCACCACCACGACGACGAAGAAGCCGTCGCCGCCACCAACCACCACTTCGCCCGTCGGCAGCTGATACAAACACAGCCGTGCCGAGCATGATGCGCCGAACACTGGCTGTGGGTCTGGCCACCTCGTTGTCGATGTCGGGCCTGGCAACGCTGGCGACACCAGCGGCCGGTGTGGCCGGATTCGGCGACGTCGATGCCGGCACGTTCTACACCGAGGCCGTCCAGTGGATGGTCGACAACGAGATCACCAGCGGTGTCTCGCCGGAGTGTTTCGCTCCCGACGATCCGGTGACACGAGGTCAGGCCGCCGCTTTCATGTGGCGGATGGAGGGCTCCCAGGCCCCCGTCGGCAACCACGGATTCGACGATGTCGAGGCCGACTGGCAACAGGCCGCCGTGTCGTGGATGTTCGAGAACGGGATCACCACCGGCACGTCGGACACGACGTACTCACCCGACGATCCGCTGACGCGCGGCCAGCTCGCGGTACTGCTCCACCGGCTCGAGGGATCTCCCGCGGCTCCGGCGCCCGCCCAGTTCCCCGACGTGGTCAAGTCCTGGCAGATCATCCCGGTCGGTTGGATGCTCGATGAGGGCATCACCACCGGCACCTCCGCCACCACCTTCTCGCCCGACGCGGCGGTGACCCGCGGGCAGCTGGCGGCCTTCTTCTACCGCTACAAGGACTCGCCCCCGGTCGTGGTCGACCCGGAAGGTCGGGGCTGTGAGACGTTCGACTCGCTCGCCGGGCTCAACACGATCGGCAACTTCAGCAGCTTCACCTCGACCGGGCTGAGCCGCTGGAACTCCTCGGTCCCCGGGATCCAGGACATCCGCATCCCCTCCACCCTCGACGGTGCGCAACAGCCCTCGCTCTGGCTTCCGCCCAGCGGCGACGGCGACCAGCCGCTGCTGGTGATCCTCCACTCGTGGAGCGCCAACTACACCCAACACGCCGGCATCCCCTACGCCATGTGGGCCCAGGAGAACGGCTGGGCCGTCGTCGCCCCCGACTTCCGGGGCCGCAACGACAACGCCATGTCGACCGGTTCGGAGTTCGCCGTCCAGGACGCCGCCGACGCGATCGACTACGCCGTCGCCCAGGCCGGCGTCGATGGGGAGCGCGTCTACGTCGTCGGCTACTCCGGTGGCGGCATGATGGCGCTCCTGCTCGCCGGCCGGCACCCCGACAAGGTGTCCGCCGTCGCGGCGTGGGGCCCGCCCCACGATCTCGTCGACTTCTACGCCTTCTCCGACGCGCTCGGTCGGCCCTACACCGGGCAGATCTCCGCGGCCTGCGGCGGTAACCCAGTGGTCGCCGGACCGGCCCAGGAGGAGTGCCTGCGGCGGAGCCCGATCACCTACCTCGACACCGCCCGGGAGAACGAGGTCCCCGTCTTCATCGCCCAAGGCCTGCAGGACCCGTTCGTGCACCCGAGCACCGGGGCCGACGTGTTCAACCCGCTCGCCGATCCCAAGGATCGCCTCACCCAGGCCCAGATCGACAGCTTCGGCAACCGGGTCGTACCGCCCGGCCTGACCGACTGGGGCGACACCCCGACCTACTTCGGCGCCGGCGACCCGGCACCCGTCTTCGCCCGGGAATCGGCGTCGGTCCTGCTGGTGTACTTCGCCGCCGGACACGACATGGTCTACAACGCGACCGCCCGCTGGTTCGCCAGCGACCCCGACTGATCAACCCGGGTCGGTCGAGAACCACTCGGCCGCCGCCCCGTACACCATGTCGTGGCCGGCCTGGAAGTACACGAGCAACGCGTCCCCCGACGTGCGGGCGAACACCGGGTCGGGATCACGGTCCTCGAAGTGGGTCTCGATCGTCACCGCGTCGGCGGTCTCGCCGGGGACCCGGCCCCGACGCAACAGATCGACGTCCTCGTCGCTGAGCCGATCGTCGGGATCGGCCAGCGCGTTGAAGACGTCGGCGGCGGCGTTGCGCATCACGAACGGATCGTTGATGCCCTGCGCGATGAACACCGGAATCTCGTGCTCGCGAACGGCGTCGAGATAGGTGGACGGGCTGCGGGTCAGGCACTCGTCCTGAGCTGCGCCCTCCTCGCGGGGGTCGCCGCCGCAGGCCCGGCGGATGTCGTCCCAGTAGCCGAGGCCCTGCCAGCGGGAGAAGTCGTAGAAGTTCTCGAGGTCGTGGGGCGGCCCCCATGCCGAGACGGCGGTGACCTTGTCGGGGTGTTGGCCGGCGGCGAGCAAGGCCATCATCCCGCCACCGGAGTAGCCGACGACGAAGACGCGGTCACCGTCGACACCGGCCTGGGCGACCGCGAAGTCGATCGCATCGGCGACGTCCTGAACGGCCAGCGAGGACCCGACCGCGTCGGCGTCGTCGTTCTCGCCGCGGAATTCCGGGGCGATCATCGCCCAGCCGTTCTCCTGCGCCCACTCCGCATAGGGGATCCCGGCGTGCTGGGTGTAGCCCGAACTCCAGGAATGGAGGATCACCAGAACGGGCTGATCGTGGTCGCCGCTCGGCGGCAGCCAGAAGACCGGCTGATCGGCACCGTCGGCGGTCGAGGCCAGGGTGAGTTCTTCGAGCCCGTCGATCGAACGTCGCCAGCGTGACGGCCCTTCGGTGGTGAAGTCGGTGTAGTCCAGAATCGTGTCGATCCGGTCGAGCGCGTCGAAGGTGACCGGATCGAGCGGCCGCTGGGTCGTGGTGGTCGTGGTGGTCGTGCTCGTCGTCGTGGGTACGGCGGTCGTGGTGGGCGGGGCGAGCGTGGTGGTCGGTGCGGCCACCTGGACCGTGGGGACGGTCGTCGTGGGCACGGTTCGCTCCACGCCGGCTTCGGTCGCGGTCGTCGTGTCGGCCCGCCCGTCATCGCCGTTCGCGAGGACAACGACCTGGAGCGCGAAGAGGCAGGCGAACGCCGCAGTGTGCTGCATGACGTGGAGGCTGTTCGCGATTCTGCGCACGTTCGACCGATCTTCTCTGCAAGTTCGCGCCTGGGCTGCCGATGGACTATCGGCAGACCCCCTTCGGTGGTGAAGCCGAACCGCCCCTCGTGGTGGCCCGATGACACGCCGCCGTAGGCGGCCCGATGACACGCCGCCGTA
>JBCCWI010000158.1:0-8891 GCA_039193795.1 Actinomycetota bacterium
CGTCGCCGCCGGCCTCACCATCGGCATCGGTGGCTTCCTCTACGTCGTGATGTGCTTCCGCACAGGAGTCCGCGAGGCCGACATGGTGCTGCGACCGACCCGCAAGGTCATCTGGCGGCGGTGATCGGTCGGCATCACACCATCGTTCCGCCCGCCGGAACGAGCGATTCCGGTCTACGATCAGGCCATGCTCAGCTATCTCCGTAAGCGGTGGAACTACGTCCTCGCGAAGCTCAACCTTCGCCACGAGGAGACGGCCGATCCGAAGGTCCAACTCGAACAGGCCATCACCGAGGCCAAGGACAACCACCGACGGCTCCGCGAGCAGGCGGCCAACGTCGTCGCCAACCAGAAGCAGACCGAGATGCGCATCAACGACGCCCTTGCGAAGCTCGAGAAGACCAACGCCAACGCGCGTCAAGCGGTGTTGATGGCCGAGGAGGCCCAAGCCAAGGGCGATGCCGACAAGGTCGAGCAGTACACCAGCGCCGCCCAGCAGTTCGCCGACCGTCTGCTCGTGCTCGAAGAAGAGGTCGAGTCGCTCAAGGCCATGCACTTCCAGGCCACCGAGGCCGCCGACCAGGCCAAGAACGCCGTGCAGCAGAACTCGATGCTGCTGCAGAAGCGCCTCTCGGAGAAGCAGGCACTGCTGTCGAAGCTCGACCAGGCGAAGATGCAGGAGACGGTCAACTCGGCGATGTCGACCCTCAACGAGCAGATCGGCCAGGACGTCCCGACGTTCGACGAGGTCCGCGAGAAGATCGAGGCCCGCTACGCCAAGGCGTCGGCGGTCGGCGAGCTCCAGGAGACCAACGTCGAGGCACAGATGCTCGAGATCGAGAAGGCCGCCCGCCACGTCGAGGCCGAGGCCCGCCTGAGTCAGATCAAGGCCGAACTCGGGATCGAATCGGCGCCCGCCCCGCAGGCGATCGCCGAGCCGGCGGCGGAACCGGCCGCCGAGCCCGAGGCCTGACCACCACCCCGGGTCAGCCCGGTATCGTCACCAGGTCGTCGGCGTGGATCACGACCGCCGGCGCGCCCGGCGGAAGGTCGCCGCTGCGGTGGCCTGCGGCCCGTGCGACTTCGTCGCTGCCGTGACGGGCCAGGCCCTTGGCGAAGACGACCCCGTCGGTGTCGGTCACATCGACCGGCGCGCCCGGGTCGAACCGGCCCTCGACCGAGCGCACACCGGCTGCGAGCAGTGACTTGCCCGACTCCAGCGCCCGCCGGGCGCCGGTGTCGACGACGATCGTGCCGCGTGCGACGACCGCGAAGGCGATCCAGCACTTGCGGGCCGGCAGCTTGGTCGGACGAGCCCGCACGGTGGTACCGACCGTCGCCGGTTCGGTGACGGCCTGGGCCACGACGTCGGCGCGGCTGGCGCGGGCGATCACGGTGTCGACCCCGGACCACGACGCGATCTTGGCGGCGGCGAGCTTCGATGCCATCCCGCCGCTGCCGCGGACGGTGCCGGCCCCGCCGGCGAGCGCTTCGTGCTGTTGATCGATCTGCTGGATCTCTTCGATCAGCGACGCTTCGTCGTCGAGACGCGGATCGGCGGTCAGGAGACCTTCGGTGTCGGTGAGCAGGACGAGCCGGTGCGCATCGACGAGGTTGGCGACGAGGGCGGCGATGCGGTCGTTGTCGCCCCAGCGGATCTCGTCGTCGGCGATGGCGTCGTTCTCGTTGACCACCGGCACGACGCCGAGTTCGAGCAGTCGATTGAGCGTCTGGCGGGCATGCAGATATTGCGACCGGGTGATGAAGTCCTGTGGCACGAGCAGCACCTGACCGGCGATGAGCGCGTGACGGGCGAGCTCGGCTCGATAGACCTCCATCAGCGCCGACTGGCCGACCGTCGCGACCGCTTGCAACGTGATCGCATCGGTCGGTCGTCTGGCGCCGCCCAGACCGAGCTCGGGAAGGCCGGCGGCGATCGCGGCGGAGGTCACGATCACGACATCGACGCCATTCGCCCGCAGACCGGCGACCTCGTCGCACAACTTGGCGATGGTGGCGCGATCGACCGCGCCGTCGTCGTCGGTGATCGACGACGTGCCGATCTTCACCACGACGCGGTTCACTGGTCGTCGTCCTCGTAGTCGAAGCTGAAGTCACCGATGTGCACGGTGTCGCCGAACTGCACCCCGGCCCGACGCAGCGCCGAGTTGACCCCGATCTGCTGCAGCCGCTGCTGGGCGTACTCGAGCGCCTCGTCGTTGGTGAGGTCGCTGAGTGCCACGGCCCGCAGCGCCGATCGTCCGAGCACGTTCCAGGACCCGTCGTCGAACCGCTCGATGCCGATCTCGTTGCTGACCGGACGATGGACCGTGACCGCCTCGTCGATCGCGGTCGTCTCGCGCGCCTCGGCGACGAGGGTCGACAGGCGGCCGAGCACGGGCTGCAGCCCCGATCGGGTCACCGACGACACGACCGGGCCATCGAAATCGGGCTCGGGCACGAGATCGGCACGCGACCCGACGACCAATCGCGGCCGGTCGAGCAGGTCGGGACGGTAGGCACCGAGTTCGGCGAGCAGCACCTCGAGCTGTTGCTCGGGGGTCACACCGTCCCAGGGGGCGAGATCGAGCAGGATCAGTAGCACCCGCGCCCGCTCGACGTGGCGGAGGAACTGATGCCCCAGTCCCTTGCCCTCGGCCGCGCCCTCGATCAGGCCGGGGATGTCGGCGAGCACCATCTCGAAGCCGTCGTCCATCCGCACGACCCCGAGGTTCGGCTCGAGCGTCGTGAACGGATAGTTGGCGATCTTGGGCTTGGCGGCCGACACCGAGCTGATGAAGGTCGACTTGCCCACGTTGGGGAAGCCCACGATCGCGACGTCGGCCATGAGCTTGAGCTCGAGGCGCAGCCAACGCTCTTCGCCGTGCTCACCCTGCTCGGCGAAGGAGGGAGCCCGGCGCTTGTTCGACAGGAAGCGGGCGTTGCCACGACCTCCCTGGCCCGCCTCGGCCGCCATCCACCGGTCGCCGTGGTTGAGCAGGTCGGCCAGCGGTTCTCGGTTGGTGTGATCGAGCACGACGGTGCCTTCGGGCACGTGGACCTCGAGGTCACGGCCGTTGGCGCCGTGTCGGTTGCCGCCGCTGCCGTGCTTGCCGGCCTCGCCCTTGCGGTGTGGATGGTCGCGGAACGCGAGCAACGACGCGACGTTGCGGTCGGCAACGAACCAGATGGCGCCGCCGTCTCCCCCATCACCCCCGTCGGGGCCGCCCTTGGCGACGTGTGCTTCGCGACGGAACGCCACACAGCCGGCGCCGCCGTCACCGCCCTTGACGTTGATGTTGCACTCGTCGACGAAGTTGGACACCCCGAAAGGCTACGAGGTCACCCTGCCGTCGGGTGTGACGGTTTCGCGTTGCGCGGGTGCGCTACTCGAGCAGCCGGACCGGATCGCCGAGGATCTCGACGCCCCAGGTCGTGCGGTCCCAGACGTTGGATCCGCTGGCCTGGTAGAAGATGTTCCACCAGTTGTCCGGGTAGCCGGCGAAGGTGGCGGCCGTCGGCAGGTCGATGACCAGCTCGAGCAGGCGTCCGTTGTAGATCGCCGACCCACCGGGATCGACGTCGAGACACGGCTGCCCCGAGCAGGTGTCGTTCGAACCGGAGTACACGCCGTCGCTCGTCTCGAAGGTGAAGCTGACGGGGCTGCCGTTCGGATCGAGGATCTGCAGGTAGTCCATGCCGTCCGCGGTGTCCCACAGCGAGACCTTCATCTGCTTGCCGGCGTGCACGTCGTCGATCTCGGCCAGGAAGAAGTCGCCGGTGGCGACGCCAGGCTGATCGACCAGCACGCCCATGCGTTCGATGGCGAACATCTGCGGGCACGACGAATCGCTGAGCGTGGAACACGGCGTCGTGTCCGACGCCCGCTGCGCCCAGATGCCGTAGAGATTGTGGCCGATCGCAGCGTCGGCCGCGTTCGTCCGGACGTTCAGATACCAGCGACCGGTCCGGCCGGCACCCGGGATGGTGAAGATCGTGTCCCACGTGCCGCACGAGCCCCCCTCGACCGAGGTGAACGTGGCGTACACGGGATTGTCGAAGTCGTTGATCGGCGTGTTATCGGCCTCGTGCAGCGTCCAGACGGTGTTGAACGCTCCAGCGGGGCTACTGCCCCCGATGTCATCGATGTCGGTTGCGACCGCCTCACAGGTGCCCACGTCGAAGATGTTGACGAGGATGTCCTCGTTCATCCCATCGGCCTTCTCGATCGCGTACCAGTAGCCGTTGGCGTCGTAGTCCTCGTTGGTGTCCCACAGCGGATCGGGGGTGGTGCAGCCGCCCCAGCCGATCCACTCATAGGCGACCATGATCTGGTCGCCCATGTCCTTCGACGTGCAGTAGCCCGAGAGCGCGGCGTTGAAGTTGGTTGCGCTGAAACCGGTCCACGTCTCGGTGCCGGTGCCGAAGCGGCTCTCCGGGCTCCCGAGTGGCACGGATTCGACATACTCCGACACCGCCTGGCGGCCGATGGCGACGTCGTCGAGGAAGAGACCGGCGAAGAACGTGTCGGCGTCGGTGTCGATGATCTGGACTTCGAGCTGGTTGTTGCCGGTGTCGGTGACGTTCACCTCGATGCCGTCCACGCCGTGGATGAAGCCGTTGCGGGCGGCCTCGGCACGGGCGGCGTTCTCGGCCTCGGTGAAGTCGGGCTGCCACACCACGCCCGCCAGCGACGCGGCGTCGGCCGCCCGCTGGAGTTCGGACGCACGTGCGTACCAGGCCCCGACGTCGACCGCGAAGCCGGCGAAGCCCATCAGGGGAACGAGGACGAGCGCCGTCATGACGACGGCATAGCCACGATCCTCGCGGTAACGACGCAGCACCTTCTTCACTGTGGTTCCACCTTCATCACCGAGTAGTCCTCGATCGTCACGCCGTCTCCGGGGAAGATCCCCGTGAAGTAGTCGCGGGTGATCCGCACCCACACCCCGACGCTCGTCAGCCCGTTGCGTTGATCGGTCTCACGATCCTGCTGAGGGCAGAAGTCCTCCGTCAGCGACGTCGCCGAGCCACAGTCGGCTGCGACCGGGAACTCGTCGCAAGCGGTCGAGCAGTCGAGCCCGAGCACGGTGGCGATGTCGGCCGCACTGTAGACGTTGCATCCGCCGCCCGAGTCGGGAACCGGATCGCCGTTGCCGTCGAAACACGTCGCACTGGGCGCACCGTCGGCCGCGCTGGCGTCGTAGACCATGACGTACTCGAGCGTGTAGCCGTCGATGGCGCTGAGGCCGGAGTTGAGCGACAGGAGCGCTTCGTAGTCGGCGAGATGGTTGTCGCCGAGGTTGGAGACCACGCGGGTCGCCGCACGGCTGCTGGAGGTGACGGTCAGGTTGTCGCGCCAGAGCGTTCCGTACTCGAGGATGCCGGCGACGATCAACGCCAGGAACGGGGCGACGATGGCCATCTCGACCATGGCGAGACCCCGGTCACCCCGGGCACGGGCGTCACGTCGGCGGCGGAGGTAGCGGGCGATCATTGTTCCTGCGGCTCCACTTTGAGGATCATCTGGTCTTCGAAGACGACCTCGTCGCCGAAGAGCCCGGTGATGTACTCGTGGGTGATCCGGATGTACACCCCGACATAGTCGAGTCCCGCACCGACGGAGACCTCCCGGTCGCCCGGACACCAGAAGCGGTCGGGCGAGTCGAGCGGATCGCCGAGGGCGACCTCCTGACAGCCGAAGCTGGACTCGGGCAGCGACAGCGCGCTGTCGCGGTAGACGTTGCACAGGCCGGCGGTCCCGGCCAGGGCGCCCTGACAACCCGACGGCACGGTGTCGGTCGGGCCGGACGCCTCCCAGATCACGATCTCCTCGATCGCGCCATCGGGAAGCGCTGCGGACGCCCGTTCGATCGCTCGCATCATGCGGTAGTCGGCGTCGAGCACGTTGCCGGCGACCGATGCCTCACGGGCGGCGTCTCGTGTCGAGTTGGCGACGGCGAGGTAGTCACGGAAGGCGAATCCGAACTCGAAGATGCCGAAGATGAACAGCAGGAGCACGGGCGTCACGACCGCGCTCTCCACCAACGTGGCTCCGTTGTCGCCGTGTCCGCGGCGATGTCGTGACAGCATCGGGTTTCCGTCCCACCAAAGTCGACTTGTGTCTCCTTCGGCGCGCGGAGGGTGAACATTAAGGACCAATGCCCTGTTCGGGACAGTTCGATCGACCCATCCCGGTCGCCCGGAGACCGACGGCTGGGGCGTAGCATCGGAGGATGCGGGCCGAACACGGGTTGACCGAACGTGAAGTCGAGTGGGGCACCACGATGCGGGGCCACGAGATCGACGGGGTCGAGCGAGCCCACAAGGACAGCCACGCCGCGGTCGCAGCCGGCGACGCGATCGAACGCGAGGCCCGCGAGGCGATCGAGGAGGCCTCGCTGCGAGCGGGCGCGACCCGCTCCCGCGGCGCCGGGAACCGGGCGATCGAGGAGGCCCCGGACCGGACCCGAACCTGTTTCGAACGCGACCGTGACCGGATCCTGCATGCCGCGGCCTTCCGGCGCCTGGCCGGCAAGACCCAGGTCTTCGTCTTCCCCGACGACCATCAGCGGACCCGGCTGACCCACGCCCTCGAGGTCGCCCAGGTCGCCCGCTCGGTGTCGTGGGCGCTCGGCCTCAACGTGCCCCTCACCGAGGCGATCGCGATCGGCCACGACTGTGGTCACGGTCCGGGCGGCCACGCGAGCGAGGATGCGCTCGACCCCTATGTGGAGGGTGGGTTCAACCACGCGGTGTGGGGGGCGAACGTGACGCTGCGCCCGCTCAACCTGTGTCTGGAGACCCTGGACGGCATCCGCAATCACTCCTGGTCACGGCCCGCGCCGGGTACGCCCGAGGGCGAGGTCGTCAGCTGGGCCGACCGGATCGCCTATGTGTGTCACGACTTCGAGGACGCGGTGACCGCCGGCGTCGTTCGTCCCGACGAGCTGCCCGACGAGGTACGCGACTTCTGTGGCACGAGCCGGCGTACCCAGCTGGCGGGCTTCATCGGCGCGATGATCACCGCGACCGAGCGGACGGGCGCGATCGGCATGACCGCTCAGGGGGCATCGGCGCTCGCCGCCTTCCGTTCGTTCAACTACGAACACATCTACCTCCGACCGGCCTCTCGCGATCAGGCCGACCGTGTGATCGGCGTCCTGCGGGCACTGGTCGAGCACCTGTCGGCGGATCCGACCCGGCTGCCCGACCGCCTGATCAGCGACGACAGCGAGGCCGGGCTCCGTCACGCCGCGGTGGAGTGGGTGGCGGGCATGACCGATCGCTACGCGATCAACGCCGCTCAGGAGTGGCTGGGGTTCGACCCCGGCAAGCTGCCGCGGGGCATCGACGCCCCGGGCTAGGGAACCTGGACGGCGACCGGGATCGTCGGTTCGGAGTTGTTGCCCGACGGATCCTGGGCCCGGATCTCGTAGAGATAGCCGGTGCCGGGCTCGACCTCGGTGTCGGTGAACGTGAGCGCGCCGTCGACGACGAAGGCCACGAACTCCTCGTTGCGGTGCACGAGGTAGCCGGTGACGGCCACGTCGTCGGTCGCTGCGCTCCAGGTCAGCACGACGGCTGCGCCGTCGTCGTCGAGCGCGACGCTCGCGGCGTCGGGGGTGCTCGGTGCGACCAGATCGGGCGGCTCGACCACCACCCGCTGACCCTTCGTCGGTTCGGTGTAGACGTCGGCGGAGTCCTGGGCTCGCACGTGATAGCGATACTCCTGGCCGGCGGTGACCTCGGTGTCGAGATAGGCGCTGGTGCCGGCAGGCACCCACGTCAAGAACTCGAAGTCCCGGTGGATCGCGTAGCCCTTGGCGTCGGCGACTTCTTGCCAGGAGATGGCGACCTCGTCGACCCCGTTCGTGCTCACCGCGACCTCGGGCGGCGTCCCGAAGGGCGGCAGGTCCACCGGGTCGGCCGTTGCGTCCGCGTCCGTCTCGCCGGCCGGGGCCTGTGTGGTGGTCGAGGCGGTCGGCTCGTCGGTGGTGTCGGCCCCGCTGGCGACCTCGCTGGCCGGTTGGGCGTCGGTGTCGTCGTCTCCCCCGCCGCACGCGGCGAGAAGCAGGCCGAGCATGATCGCGGCGGCGAAGCGATGGAGGCGGATGTGCGTGATCACGGTTGGGGGCCCTCGTCTCGGTCGTCTGTCGGAGGTCGACGACCACGGAGTGCGCGTCATCGTAATCGGGGTTCACGCTGCCCACCTGGGCCGTTCGACCGGTCTCACGACTCGATGATCCGAGCCGAAAACGGCGAATGCCCCCGCAGAAGCGGAGGCATTCGATCAGCGTTCGTGGAACCGGTTCAGTTCGGGAGGACGTCCACCAGCTTGCGGCCCTTGCGGGAGCCGAACTTCACGACACCGTCCGCGGTGGCGAACAGGGTGTCGTCGCCGCCCTTGCCGACGTTCTCGCCGGGGTGGAACTTGGTGCCGCGCTGACGCACGATGATCGCTCCGGCGGTCACCTGGGTGCCGTCGTAGACCTTGACGCCGAGGCGCTGGGCGTTGGAGTCACGCCCGTTCTTGGTGGAGCCGCCACCCTTCGTCTTCGACATGAGAAATCAGCCCTTCGTGATGCCGGTGATCTCGATGGTGCTCAACGCTGCGCGATGGCCCCAACGCTTCCGGTTGTTCGACTTGTTCTTGTAAACGAACCCGTTGATCTTCGGGCCCTTGGCATCATCGACGATTCGAGCCGTGACGGACGCGCCGGACAGCTGGTCCGGGGTCGCGAGCACGGTGTCGCCGTCGACGACGAGCACGGCGGGAAGGGTCAGCTCAGCGCCGGGCTCGCCGGCACGATCGACCTCGAGGGTCTGGCCCTCTTCCACGCGGTACTGCTTACCGCCGGTCTTGACTACTGCGTACATAGGGGTTCCAG
>JBCCWI010000159.1:0-8684 GCA_039193795.1 Actinomycetota bacterium
CGACGAACACGAGCGTCTGGCGTAGCCAGACCGACCCGACGAACACGAGCGTCTGGCGTAGCCAGACCGACCCGACGAACACGAGCGTCTGGCGTAGCCAGACCGACCCGACGGCACCGGTGGGACGGGTGGCCGTAGCGTCGTCGCATGATCGTGTGGATCAACGGGACCTTCGGCGTCGGCAAGACGACCACCGCACGCCACCTGCACGAGCTCACGGGCTGGCCGGTGTTCGACCCTGAGCACGTCGGCTATCTCGTGGGCGGTCACCTGCGCGATCTCGAGTTCGACGATTTCCAGGACCTGCCGCCGTGGCGGTCGCTGGTGCCGAAGGTCGCGGACGAGCTCATGCGATTCCGCGACGTCGGGCATCTCGTCGCGGTGCAGAGCGTCCTGCGGGAGGCCTATTGGGTCGAGTTGGTCGCCGGCTTCGAAGCGCTCGGGCATCGGGTGCTGCACATCGTGCTCGACGGCCGGCCGGCGGTGATCGAGGCTCGGATTCGAGCGGACCGCGACGAACCCGATGCGCTTCAGTGGCGGCTCGACCATCTCGAGCGGTTCGCCGATGCGCGGACGCGGTGGTTGCTCGAGACGGCCGACCTGGTGATCGATTCCAGCGACCTCGACCCGGTGGCGGTCGCGCAGCGGATCGATGCCGCCGTCGACCGCTGACCGTCAGCCGTCGACGAGGGTCACGAGCGTCACGGGGATCTGCTCGCCGTCGATCACGATCGGCAGGTCGTCGAGATCGTCCCGGGCGAACGCCTCGACGTTGATGATCGAGCGGCCGCCGGTCGGATGGAAGATCTGGTAGACGACCACGTTGTCGAACGGTTCGGCGCGGGTCAGCTGACCGGGCTGATTCTCGATGTAGTCGTCGTAGAAGTCGACCAACTCCTCGTACCGATCGGTGGCGAAGTGGAGTTGGGTGATCCGCCCGCGACCTTCACCCTCGGCGACGGGGATCACGCCGCTGCCTGCGGGGAACGGCAACCCTCGCTCGGTCTCCCCCGCCGGGGCGTCCGCGTCGCCACCCGTCGGCTCGCCATCGACGGCGAGGCTCGCGGTGTCGTCGTCGCCGGATCCGCCGCCACATGCGGATGCGAAGGTGATGACGATCAGCGCCAGCAGGATCTGTATGCGAGATTGCCTCATCGTCTGCTCCCGGGACTCGGCGAGCCCGAGCGTACCGAGGCGGGGAGCGTCAGCCGTCGACCAGCAGGACGAAGGTGACCGTGATCGGCTCACCACCGAGCCTGGTCTCGAACTCCGGCTCGACGGTGATCAACGACAGCGTGCCGTCGTCGGCGAAGACCTGCCAGCTCACCGCACCGGCGACCTCGGCACGTCCGCTCTGGCCGCCCAGCCCGTCGACATAGTCGTCATAGAACGCGACGAGTTCGTCGAAGCGATCCACCGGGTAGTGGAGCTGGCGCTGCCCGGCGATCTCCACGCCGGCGTCGGCGAGGACGTCGAGGCCCTCTGCGGGATACGGGATCCCACCCTCCGTCTCCCCGGACGCGGCCGACGGGTCACGATCGAGCTCACCCGATCCGCCCCCGTCGCCGCCGGGATCGCTGTCGTCGGCGACGACCGCGCCGTCGCCGCCACCCGCATCGTCCACGTCGCCGAAGATGTCGGCCGCATCGTCGTCACCGCCGCATGCCGCGGCGGCCAGGACGAGGACCGCCACGGCCACACCTGATCGGAACCGTCGCATCGTGCACCTCCCCACCCGCGATCTCGCATCGCGAGACACCTGCCCACCTCACCAGACGCGCGCCGCCGGTGTCCAGGGTCGATCCGGCGTCGGGCCGGAACCGGTCAGGGCGTGACGCCGAAACGGGCGACCGGTGCCGCAGCGCCGAGGCGCCGTCGAGCGCTGACCGCCAGCGCGGCCAGCACGGAGTCCCGCAGCTCGCGCGGGTCGATGAGATCGTCGAAACTCAACCCGCTCGCCGATCGATAACTCGACTCGTTCTCCGCCCGGCGGAGTTCGGCGCGGGTGTCGTCGTCGGCACCGACGGCGTTCCCGGCGCCCGCAGCGCCCATGGCGCCGAGCGTGGCTCCCGGGAATCCGAGACTGATCGTCTGTTCGTCGTACGGATTCATCGCCATCACGCTCGACCCGAACCCGTAGGCCTTGCGCAGCGTCACGTGCACCTTCGCGGTCGTGGCTCGGGTCTGGGCGGCGAACATGCGGGCGCCGGCCCGCAGGATGCCCGCCTGCTCCGACGCCTGCCCGGCGAGCACGCCGGGGTTGTCGGCGAGGAAGACGATCGGCAGGTGGAAGGCGTCGCAGAGCGAGATGAAGTGTGCGGCTTTGTCGGCGGCATCGACGTCGATCGAGCCGGCCATCACCGCCGGCTGGTTGGCGACGACCCCGACCGCGTCGCCGCCGATGCGGGCGAGCGCACACACGACGGACGTGCCGAAGTCGGGCTGGATCTGGAAGAAGCCGCCGCCGTCGACCAGCTGGGAGATCACGAGGCGCATGTCGTAGGCGGCGTTCGCGTCGCGCGGCACGATCTCGAGCAGATCGTCGAGCCGGCGCGGTTCCAGATCGCCGGTGTCGATCCACGGGGGTCGCTCCCAGGCCGACGAGCCGAAGAACGACAGGTAGGTGGCGATGTCGACCAGTGCGGCACGGTCGTCGCCGGCGACGTTGTGCACCACACCGGAGGCGATCGCGACGGCCGGGCCGCCGAGCGCGTCCTTGGTGACGTCTTCGCCGAGGGCGGCCTTCACGACCGGGGGCCCGGCGGTGAAGATCGCCGCATCGGGGGTCATGACGGAGAAGTCGCACAGTGGGGCCGTGATCGCCCCGTGCCCGGCCGAGGAGCCGAGCACCCCGCACACCATCGGCACCAGGCCCGAGAGGCGACCCTGCGCTTGGAGGTCCCCCGGGCCTCCACCGCCGGGATCGCCCGGCATCGGCGGCCGGTGACCGGCGCCCTCGAGGAGCATGACGAGCGGGATCCGCTCCCGTCGCGCGATGTCGGCGATGCGCCACCGCTTGCGGCTGGCTGCGGGACCGATCGAACCGCCCAGCGTCGTGAAATCCTCGGCGCCGACCGCGACCGGGCGCCCGTCGATCCGACCGACGCCGGCGACGAGCGCATCGGCCGGCGCCGAGCCGGCGAGCCCCCCGATCTCGGTGAAGCTGCCGTCGTCGAGCAGGGTGGCGACGCGCGCACGGGCGTCGAGCCGACCCGAAGCTCGGCGCGTCGCCAGCTTCTCCTCGCCCCCCATCGCCGCCGCAGCGGCCCGCCGATCGGCGAGATCGGCGAGGGTCTCATCCCAGTCGTGCCCGGACATGCCGGGTGACACTACGCGGCGAGCGCTGGTCGCAACAGATCGCCGGCGCGGCCCCTACAGCAGAGCCAGGACGACGGTGTTCCAGATCACGACCGCGACGTACCAGCCGGTCGTGAGGGTGAGCGCCACATCGATGGCGCGCGACGGCCGGCACCGGGCGAGCAGCAGGCCCACGACGAGCAGAGCGATCGCCTTGACCAGCGAGACCGCGAGCACACTGTCGACGATCGGCTTGATCAGCGGATTGGTCTCGTGCCCGCCGGCCTGGATCACGAGCTCCGTCGTGATGACGTCGAGCACGTTCAGCACCGCGAGCGTGACGAACAACGACCACCGCTGGTCGATCCGCGCCGTCTCAGCGGCTTCGATTCGGGCCTCCACTCCCATCACCGAGGGCGACGATAGCTCACTCCGAGTGGCAGTTGTCAACACGCTCGGTGAACACCTCGGCTCGATGCCGAGGCGGCACGATCAGACCCCGCGGAGGGTGCGGTCGGCCACGGTCGCCATCGTGGACGCCAGCTCCGACGCAGAGACCCCCCACGCCTCGAACCCCTGCTGATGCGAACTCACCTGGGTGAGCATCGTCGTGATCACGCTCGCGATCGCTCCGGGCGAGGCGTCCGGGGCGATGGCGCCTGCAGCCCGCGCCTCGTGGGCGAACTGCTGCACGGCGAGAAACACCCCGTTGAACAATCGGGTCCGCAACTGGCGGAACCGGTCGTCCCCCTCCAGCGCCGCCAGGTCGACCACCCGCAACAGGTCGCCGTGCTCGCGGAAGAAGGCGAGGAACCCCTCGGCGAGGTCCTTCGCGGCCGCCTCGGACTCCCACGCCGCATCGGTGACCAGCTGTCGAAGGACCGGCCCGCTCGTCTCGACCAGGTCGTCGAGCAACGCCAGCACCGCGGCCTCGACATCGGGGAAGTACTGATAGAAGGTCGCCGGGCTCGTGTCGGCTCGTCGGGAGATCTCCACGACCTTGAGATCGCGATAGGGACCGTCGCCCAACGCCGCGCGGGTCGCGTCGAGCAGGCGGTTGCGCGTCGCCTGCCCCCGCCGACCGGCCACGCGGCCGTCGGCCGCCCGTGGCGCGTCGGTGCCCTCGCCGTCCAATCGTGGATCGCTCACGTCGGCACCCTAGCGGGCACCGAACTCGACTCGAATGGCCGAGCCATGGGCATCGAGCGGCGCCGCTCGCCCCGCCGGTGTACGACCGTGCGGTGCCGCGACCGGAACCCGCTCACCATCGACCTCGACCCACCATCCGTCGGTGTCGTCGCCGCCGACCACCGCCTGCACCGGCGCCCGATTCGCCCAGGCCGCCGCGCGCACCAGCGGCACCTCGACCACCGCAGCACGTTCCGAGCCGAGGATCTCCGCCGCGAAGGCCGCCCCGGCGAGACCCGTGATCGGATCCGCCACCGCATCCGCCACGAACATCGGCGCATCGTCCCCCGCGAGCCACAGCCCGCCCGCAACGGCCGCATCGTCACCGAATCCGATCCGCTCCGGCTGCTCCACCCGCCCGTAGCCGGTGATCGACAACCACGACGTCCCCGAACGTTCGAGCAAGACCTCCGGGTCGACCCCCAGATGGGCCATCGCCCGAGGCCGCGACGCCTCCACCACCAGGTCGGCGGCGTCGAGGAGCCGACGAAACACCTCGAGATCGTCGGGGTCGTGGAAATCGACCGCGAGACACTCCTTGTCGGCGTTGAGGAGATCGAAGAACGGCGCCGGACCCTGTCGAGCACCGTCGGGTCGGGCCCGCGCCTCGACCTTGACCACGCGGGCACCGGCCGCGGCGAGCAACGACGTCGCGAGCGGGCCCGCCCACAGCGACGACAGATCGACCACGAGCGGGCGCGACCGAACACGGCGGAGCGACGACGCTCGGGTGATCGCGCGACCCGGCGACACCATCGGTGGGCACTCGTCGGCGGCGGCGATGGCCATGCCGAGTTCGACCCCCCGCTCGACGAGGACCGCCGTCTCGTCCCGGGCGAGAAGACGTCGGATCGCAGACCAATCGTCGACGGCGACCGCTTCGCCGACGAGGGCCGGCAGCAGGGCCGCGTCGGAGGGCCGAGGCAGGTTCAGCACGATCCAACCGTCGGCGGTGCGTTCGAACCGGGCGGCGCCACCCACCGACACCGATCCACCCCGGGCGAAGCCGGCGATCGCCGCCCGCTCGCCCAGGAGCGCAGGCCCATCGACCTCGACGCGGGCACCGAAACGTTCGGTCATCGCCGCCACGTCGACGGCCGCGGACGCCGCCGCGGCAGCCACACCGGCAGGCTCGGGGCGCGGCGGACCGGTGGGTGCCCCGGTCAGGAGCATCGCTCCCGAGGAAGCCCATGCGACGAGATCCCCGGCCGCCATGAGCCCCCGACGCTACTGCAGCCCACCCGATCCGACTTTTCGCCACGCCGCCGGCAGGCCAGACTGGCGGCCGACCAGCAGTCGTCAGGGGGACTCGACATGGCCGAACTCAAGCCCGGGGCACGGTTCCAGAGCACGGTGTGCACGACCGAGGTGATCGTCGTGAAGGGCGCAGGCGAGGTCGATCTCACCTGTGGCGGCGCGGCGATGGTGGCCTCCGGTACCGGCGAGATCAGCGGATCCCCGGCAGCCGGATCCGACGGCGGCACCCAACTCGGCAAGCGCTACGGCGACGACGACGGCACGATCGAACTGCTGGCCACCAAGGCCGGCGGCGGATCGTTGGCCGTCGGCGGCGCACCGCTCGACATCGCCCAGGCGAAGACGCTGCCCGCCTCCGACTGACGCTCGACCGGCCGATGAACCTCATGATGCTGCTCGAGATGGCCGCGGACGGCCTCGGCGAGCGCGTCGCCGTCGGCTCGCTCGGCGACGGGCTGACCTACCGCCAGCTCTTCGCCCGCGCGCAGGGTGCGGCCGACCGCTACCGGGCCCTCGGCGTCGAGGCCGCCGTCGTCTGCGACGAATCCAGCCCGGCGGTCCCGATCGCCCTGTTCGGCTCCGCGTGGGCCGGCATCCCCTACGTGCCGCTCAACTACCGGCTGCCAGCCGACGATCTCCTGGCCCTCGCCGAGCGGGCCGGTTCCACGCTCGCGATCAGCGATGCGTCCAACACCGAACGCCTCTCGTCGCTCGACGGGGTGCACACCGTCGAGGCCGCTGCGTTCATCGCCGATCCGGCGGGCGGCGCCGACGCCGCCTCCTCGCCGTCGGACTGGGGCGTCGACCCCGACGACGTCGCCGTGCTGTTGTTCACCAGCGGCACGACGGGCACCCCGAAGTCCGCGGTGCTGCGCCACAAGCACCTGGTGTCCTACATCCTCGGGTCGGTCGAGTTCATGGGGGCCGGCGAGGACGAGGCGACGCTCGTGAGCGTCCCGCCGTACCACATCGCCGGCGTCGCGGCGATGCTCTCCTCGATCTACGCCGGGCGTCGGATCGTGCAACTCCCCCGCTTCGACGCCGACGAATGGATCGACACCGTCGAGCGGGAGGGGATCACCCACGCGATGGTCGTGCCGACGATGCTCACCCGCATCGTCGACGCGCTCGACGCACGCGGCGGCGAACCCCTGCTCGGCGTCCGGGCCCTCTCCTACGGCGGCGGCAAGATGCCCCGGCCGGTGATCGAGCGGGCCCTCGAGCTGTTCCCGATCACGAACTTCGTCAACGCGTACGGACTCACCGAGACGTCGTCGACCATCGCCCTCCTCGGCCCTGACGACCACCGCATCGCGCAGTACAGCGAGGACCCGGCCGAGCAGCAGCGGCTGGCGAGCGTCGGGCGGCCACTCCCCGGCGTCGAGGTCGAGATCCGAGACGACGACGGCGCCGCGCTCCCGGCCGGTGCGGTCGGCGAGATCCATGTCCGCGGCGAGCAGGTCGCCGGCGAGTACCGGGAGAAGGGTTCGCTGCTCGATGCCGACGGCTGGTTCCCGACCCGCGACGGCGGCTACCTCGACGCCGACGGCTACCTCTTCATCCAGGGACGCAACGACGACGTGATCATCCGCGGTGGCGAGAACATGTCGCCGGGCGAGATCGAAGACGTCGCCATCTCCCACCCGCGGGTCCGCAACGCGGCGGCGATCGGGGTGCCGTGTCGCGAGTGGGGCGAGAAGGTCGTGCTCGTCGTCGTCCCCGACGGTGACGCGCCCGACCCCGACGAACTCGGCGAGCTGATCCGGTCGCGCCTGCGTTCGAGCCGGGTCCCCGCCCACGTCGTCGCCGTCGACGAGCTGCCCTACAACGAGACCGGAAAGCTGCTGCGGCGGGTTCTGCGGGAACACCACGCCCACCTCGGCGACGACCCGACCGACTGACCGGTGAACGCCGTGCCCCGCTGGTCGCTGTCGGAGGCCGAGGCGGCGACGATGTCGATCGATCTGCATCGCGAGGTCGGCTCTCCGGTCGGCGTTCCGGCGGTGATCCTCGATGTCGATCCCGCCGACGACGCCGCACGATGGCAGGCGGTGGCGACCCAGCTGCGCTCGCTTCCGGTCGTCGCAGTCGCCGTACATGGCGATGCGGCCGACGCTGTCCACCCCGATGTCGCCGAGCTCCGCGCCGCCGTCGAGGCCCGCCCCCACGCGGCGACGGTCGCCGCACTCCTGCTGCGTCACCTCCCCGATGAACCCCACGCCGCCTTTCATCTCGAGTCGGCGGCCTACGCCACGCTGCAGGCCGGCCCCGAGCATCGGGCGTGGCTCGAGCAGCGAGGACGACGCGTCCGCAACGACACCGATCCGAGGGTCAGGCTCGACGGCGGAGACCCCGTCACCATCACCCTCACCCGTCCGCGGCTCCACAACCTGCTCGACCACCGCGGCCGCGACGAACTCTCGGACGCCTTCCGCACGGTCGCCCTCGGCGATCCCGACATCGGGGTGCGGTGGCGAGCGGACGGTCCGTCGTTCTGCGCCGGGGGCGACCCGGCGGAGTTCGGTACCGTCGCCGATCCTGTCGCCGCCCACCTGATCCGCGCCGCGGCCAGTCCCGCGCCGGCCCTCGCCGCGATCCGCCATCGCGTGGAGGTGCACGTCCATGGCGCCTGTGTCGGAGCCGGCATCGAGCTCGCGGCCCAGGCCGAGCGGGTGGTCGCGCACCCCGAGACCCGGTTCCGGCTTCCGGAGCTCACGATGGGCCTCGTTCCCGGCGTCGGGGGCACCTGGAGCATCGGGCGGCGGATCGGACGTCAACGGCTGCTGGCGTGGCTGCTGCTCGATCTCGACGTCGACGCACCGACCGCGCTCGACTGGGGCCTGATCGACGCGATCTCGGCCTGACGTCCGCAACCGACCGGATCCCGTTTCGCCCGGGATTCCGGGCCATTCGGGCACCCACGTAGGCCAAAGGACCCATCA
>JBCCWI010000160.1:0-8676 GCA_039193795.1 Actinomycetota bacterium
GAGCTGACCCGGATCACCGGCCTCGGTACCGAAGAGGCGCTCATCCTTCCCTTCATCGCCGGCGACATCGATCTCGCTGCCCTGCTGCTCGGCGGCGCCGTGATCGGTGCGCTCGGTGCCCTCGACGACATCACGATCACACAAGTCGCCACCGTGGCCGAGATCCATGAGCGGCGACCGGACCTGACTCGAGCGGAGCTGTTCTCGTCGGGTCTTCGGGTCGGGCAGGAACACATCGCCGCGACGGTCAACACGCTGCTGCTCGCCTACGTGGGCGCGAGCATGCCGTTGCTCCTGCTGTTCTCGACCTCAGACCAGGGCCTCGACACCGTCGCCAACTCCGAGGTGATCGCCGTGGAGATCGTGCGCACGCTGTGCGGGTCGATGGGCCTCGTCGCGGCCGTCCCCATCACGACGGCGATGGCGGCGCTGGTCGTCACCGGTGAGCACGGAGGCACCGCCGACGTGACGCCGACCGGGGCCGACAACCCGCCCGAGGTCGAACCGCCGACCGGTCCCCCGCTACCGCCCGAGCCGTCGGTGCGGTGGGAGGACTTCTCGCCCGAGGAGTCCGACGGGCTCTAGTCGTCGAGGGTGGATCGTTCGGCGTCGGCCGCGGTCGCTGCCCGTAACAGCACGTAGAGCGCACCGATCGTCGGATCGACCTCGCCCGTCGGCACTGGCAGGTCGTACCGAATGATCGAACGGTCGTCGGGGAGCGCCGCACCCGTGGCGCCGAGACGGCTGAGGACACCTCGCATGGGCCGGTTGTTGTACAGCACGTCGAAACGGACGGTCTCGAGCTCGAGGATCGCAGCCGTGCTGATCAGCAGCTCCATCAGCAGACCACCGAGGCCCCGACCCTGGTACTCGTCGACGACCGCCAGGGTCGCTTCCGCGATGGTCGGCTCGTTGGCGTCGATGAAGAGCCGCGCCGCGGCGATTGCGAGTCCCGACTCGTCACCGACCTCGGACGGCTGGTCGGGATCGAAGACGCCCCACGCGTACTGCGTGTGGTCGTCGACCGCAGTGAGGCTCTCCTCGGCCTGCGGCGTCATCCGGGGCGTCGGCGTGAAGAAGCGGTAGTAGCGCGACTCCTCGGAGAAGCGCTCGAACGCGCCACGGAGGGCCGGACCGTCGCCGGGTCGACCCGGCCGGATCCGTGCGCGGACATCGTCGTCGAGTTCGACGACGACCCCGGCTGGGTCGAGGGGGAGGTCCCAGACGAGTTTCATGGGTATGGGGGTCAGGAGGCGGCCATCACGGCCGCCTCGGCTCAGACGTCGCGGACCTTGCGGGACAGGACGGCGAGCAGGGCGACGAGGACGGCGATCAACAGGATGCGGTTCTTCGACATGGTCGGAACGCTAACCAATGGCGGGCCCGGTGTCTGGTCGCCGAGACCGCTGTCACAAGCTTCGGGCGCTGAGCGCGGGGCGGGTGAGGTGGAGGGCGGGGCCCGCCGATAGGGTCGTCGACGGAGGTGTCCGAGCGCCTGGTGGGCTCCCCCGCCTTCAAAGCGGGTGGGATGGGTGATCCCTGTCCGGCGGGTTCGATTCCCGTCCACCTCCGCCACACAGCCTCACCAGGCGAGGCCTTGACCTCGAGTCGACATGAAGTTCTACGGTCGGGGCATGGCAGCAGCGAACCCCGATGAGCGCCTCCGCGACGAACGCAACGTGTGGATGGCGACCACCCGACCCGACGGCCGACCCCACCTCGCACCCGTGTGGTTCGTCTACGTCGACGAGCGGATCTGGATCGGCACCGGACGCGATGCGGTGCGGGTCGCCAACCTCCGGACGAACGACCGCGCCGCCGTGTCGCTCGAGGACGGCAACACCCCGATCGTCGCCGAGGGCACCGTCGTCATCCACGACGACACCCGCCCGGACGCGGTCGTGGCGGCCTTCGACGCCAAGTACGGCTGGGACATCACGATCGCCGACGACGCCGACGTCCCCGGACGGGTGACGCTGCTCGAGCTGCGCCCCCACCGGTGGCTCTTCGCCGAGCTACCGACGGTGGCCGCATCGTGACCGCGGCCTGGCGCCGCGGCATCACCATCGACGGCACCGACGGATGAGCCCTACGGCGACGGGGCGACGACGACGGCCAACACGCCGAGGTGATCGCTCAACGGCACGCCGTCCTCGACCTCGTCGAGCACGACATGGCATTCGAGGATGCGGCCGGCGCGCTCGCGCCGCACGAACGGGTCGCCCACGAAGATGTAGTCGATCCGCTTGCGATGGACGTTCAAGACGTCGCCGAACGGATTGCGCCAGTCGTTGGTGAACCCCCCGGTGCCGTCACCGGCCGCTCGCCAGGCGTCCTGATAGAAGGTGTCGACCCCGCCGAGCGGTGTGAAGCCCGACAGGAACCGGATCTCGTCGCTGTCGGGTTCGGCGTTGAAGTCGCCGCACAGCACCGGTGGCATCGTCGGCCGCGCGGGATCCCACGGATCGTTGTCCGCCGGGCCTCGGGCGGTCTTGATGATCCGGTCGATCTCCTGGACCTGGAGCCGGCGATGGTTGGCGTCCTTGGGCGCAGGGCACAGGTGGGTCGAGAAGACGTCGAGGTCTCCGACCCGGGCGTGCAACAGCTCCCAGCCGATCGTCAACACCGACGGGTCGCCTGGCTCGACCGGCAGCGAGTGGGTCGCCACCGCCTCGACGGGAGCACGCGCCAGCACGGCCGAGCCGAACCGGAGGTCGGGTTCGTCCTCGTAGAGCTTGGAGGTCACCGGCAGCCCGCCAAAGGCCATGTGGGTGAGGTCGCCGCCGAGGGCCCGGATCGCGTCGACGATCTCGCCGGCGGCGTTGGGCCGGATCGAGGATTCGGCCACCTCCTGCAGACACACGACGTCGGGCGCGAGCCGCACCAGGGCGTCGGCAATCCGGGGAACGCGGAGATCCCAGTGGGCCTCGAAGAGGCTGCCGACGTTCAGGGTGACGATGCGAAGCGGGTGCACGGCCTCAGTGTGCATCACCGAGGCGCGCCCGGCCGGCCCATCGGACAGGTGTGTTCGGCCCACCTAACCCACTACGTTCACCTCGGTCACGGAGCGACCGCTACGTCACGAACCGGGCGTGGCGACCTGGCTGGCACCGGAGATCGTCGCCACGCTCGCGCTCGCGAACCGGTGACGGCGCCATCGCGGGCCGACCGCGGCTGAATCCGCCGGTAGCGCTTGGCTACGCTCGCAGGCGGCGGACATGAGCGGACACCCGATTTCCGGCCGGCGCACGGCACTCACGATCCTGGCGATCGCGGCGATCGTCGGGCTGACCTACGCCGTCGCGGCCGGCTCATCGCCGTCGACCCCGGCCGAGGCCGGCGAGTGGCGGCCGATCGCCGAGGCACCCCTCGCCCCGCGGGAGGGTCACACGGCGATCTGGACCGGCACGGAGATGATCGTCTGGGGCGGACAGACCGTCCCGGACTCGTTCTGCCGGTCGGTCGATGCCGGTGAAACGTCGGCCGCGGTGGAGTGCACGACCAGCGACGACGGCATCGGCCCGCCCTTCGAGCAACACGCGGACGGTGCGGCGTACGACCCGGACACCGACACCTGGCGCACCATCCCCGAGGCGCCGTTCGAGGGCCGCGTCTTCCACCGGGCGGCGTGGACCGGATCGGAGATGATCGTCTGGGGCGGCTCGAACGGCTTCGTCCCCGAGGTCCTCGGGGCGGCGTTCGATCCGAGCACCGACACCTGGCGAGCCCTCCCGCACGTCGAGGTCGGCGGCTCGCTCCACCCCGAGCTGCTCTGGGACGGCACCCACCTGTGGCTCTTCGCCGGTGACCCGTTCCCGACCACCGCACAGATCTCCGTCGCCCGATACGACCCGGGGCAGGACCGCTGGACGTGGATCGGCTCGATCGACCTCGACACAGTCCACGACGCCCTGCGCGTCGACGACACCATCTATGTCGCCGGCGAGCGGCGAGTCGACGACGCACAGCTCGAGACGGTCGTGTGGGCGATCGGGCCCGACGAGCCCGCCCGGTTCGTCGGTCTCCTCGAGGGGACGGTCACCTTGGCCGTGGACGATGACCGCGTCCTCGCGTTCACATCGCCGAACACCGTCTACGCGATCGACGACGACACCGAGCAGCTCGGATCCCAGCGGTTCCTGGCGATCGACGACTGGGGCGAGGAGGAGGAGCTCACGCCGGTCGCTCTCGCACCGGGCGAGTTGCTGATCTACGGACGCCACGGGGCGCACGTCGGTGAGGTCGGCGAGGACTGGGCCCACAGCGAACCGCCCGGCGAAGCGGCCCGCCGCTACCACCACACCGTGGTGTGGACCGGCGACGAACTGATCCTGTGGGGCGGTCGCAGCGGCGAGAACGCCGGTCCGTCGGTCGCCACCGGGTACGCCTTCACCCCATCGGTCGACGGCTGACGGTCAGGCGGTCGCCGCCTCGACGACGACCGGATCGACACATCCCTCGGCGAACCCGGCGATCCGGCGCCGGATGTCGCGCCCGAGCAGCCAGCGCCCGATCGGTTCGGCGATCGGGCGCAGGATCCGAGGACGGATGGTGAACGTGTAGCGCCATGTTGCCTCGGTCGTGTCGTCGTCGAGCGCCCCGAAGATCCAACCGCCACCCATCGTCGCGAAGAACCACGGGCCCTCGACCATCTTCATGCCGACCTGATTCGGGGGCCGGAACGACGTGTACTGCGACACCATGCGCAAGCCGTGCCGCGACCGCGTCTCGGTACGGACCCCCTTTCCGGGCGCCTCGGCGCCATCGAGGAGTCGCTGGGAGCGCACGAAGGGATCCCACCGGTACCGGATCTCACCCTGGGTCTGGCTGACGGCGAACGCCGTGGCCACGGGCACTGGCACCACCACACTCGCCTCGATCCTCGGCACACCCCGACCGTAGCTCGCCGCCGTGACCGCTGGTCTAGCGTCGGAGCCGATGAGCGAATCCGAACCCTCCCCGACCGGCCTGTTCAGCGGCGCCGAAGTCCATGAACTCTTCAACCGGCTCCACGAGGTCACCCCGTCGACCCCGATGGCGCCGGCCACGACCCCCTTCGAGTTCCCCGACGGCGCGCCGTTCGAACTCCCCGACACTCACGGGTTCCTCGGGTCGGAGCATCGCACCGCCGACTTCCTGGTCGAGGGCGACACCGCTGCGCTGCTCGTCCTCCAGAACGGCGAGGTGCGGTACGAGCACTACGCCCTCACCGGCGGGCGAGACGTCCAGTGGATCTCGTGGTCGGTCGCCAAGAGCTTCGTCTCCGCCCTCGTGGGCATCGCGATCGACGACGGCCACATCGACGGGGTCGACGATCCGATCGACCGGTACGCACCCGGCCTGAACGACACCGCCTACGACGGGGTGCGGATCGAGGACGTCTTGCAGATGTCGTCGGGCGCCCGGTGGATCGAGGACTACAGCGACCCCACCTCCGACGTCCACCGGCTCGCGGCAGTCAACCGGGGCGAGAGCACGCTCGACGAGTTCATGGCCGGCATGGTGCGGGAGTTCGAGCCGGCGACGCTCTGTCGCTACAACTCCGCCGACACCCAGGCCCTCGGCATGTTGCTCACCGGCGCGACCGGCCGACCGATCGACGACTACATGCGCGAGAAGCTGGTGGAGCCCCTCGGCATGGAGAGCACCAGCTACTGGCTCACCGACGGGGTCGGCATGGCACAGGCCTACGGCGGGCTGATGGTGACCGCCCGCGACTTCGCCAAGATCGGCGAGCTCTACCGCCGCGGCGGTGACTGGTACGGCACCCAGGTCGTTCCTGCGGCATGGGTGCGCCGATCGCTCGTGTTCGACAAGCCCCACCTCGAGCCGGGCAAGACCATGATCGGCCAGCAGACCCTGCCGACCGGCTACGGCTACCAGTGGTGGCTCTACCCGGGCGAGCGGGGCGACTACTCCGCCATCGGCATCTACAACCAGCACGTCTACGTCGACCCGCCCTCGGGCGCGGTGATCGTGAAACTGTCGGCCAACCGCCGATACGGGCTCTCCCACCTCGAGAGCGACAACAAGTCGGGACAGACCTACGCCCTGCTCAGCAGCATCGCCCAGGCGTTGGGCTAGGAACCGTGTCCTATCGTGGAGCCATGCGCCCCGGACGAGGAGATCGCAACCGTTCGACCATCCCGGGCCTGCTCGCGCTCGCGACCCTACCGATCATCGGACTCGTGATCGTGCTCTCCGATGGGGCGTCGGTCGACGCCGACCGAACCGCAGGCGTGATCATCGTCGCAGTCGTGTCGGGCTTCCTGTTCATGTGGTTCGCCCCAGCGGTCATCGTCGGCGCAAGCGGCCCGGCCACGATGCGCGGCCTCCGACTCACCACCTGGGTGGTACCGGCGACGGTGGCCGCCGCCGTCGTGCTGGCGCTCGCGTTCGAGGGTTGGGTGGGCGTCGTCGCGTTGGCGGCTGCGGCGAGCGTCGCCTCGGCGGTGAACTGGACGATCTCGCTCCGCGCCTGATCGATCTCAGGTCCATGATCCGGCCGTCGGGGCGAGCAGGATCGGATGCTGCGGGTCGACGGCTCTAGCGACAGAGGGTCAGACGCTCAGGAGGTCGCGGGCGCCGGTGTCCGAGGACGGATGCCGGAGCTTCGACATCGCTCGGGCCTCGATCTGGCGGATGCGCTCGCGAGTGAGGTTGAAGTGCTCGCCGACCTCTTCGAGGGTGCGGGGCTCGCCGCGGTCGAGACCGAAGCGGAGCTTGAGGATCTCGCGTTCACGCTCGTCGAGCGGGGCGAGCAGCCGCGAGATCTCCTCGGGGAGCAATGCGGTGGCGGCCACCTCGAAGGGCGAGTCCGCACCACGATCCTCGACCACGTCGCCGAGTTCGGCGTCGCCGTCCTCGCGGAGCGGTTCGGAGAGCGACAGCGGCTCGGCGGCGAAGCGCAGCGCCTCGGTCACCTTCTCCTCGGGCATCTCGACCTCGACCGCGAGCTCGGCGAGGGTCGCCGGACGGCCGTACTTGAGCTCGAGGCGGGCGCGTGCCTTCTGCAGCCGAGCGAGGGTGTCGCCGGCGTGCACCGGAAGGCGGATCGTGCGACCGGTGTTGGCGATGCCACGGGTGATCGCCTGACGGATCCACCAGGTGGCGTAGGTCGAGAACTTGAAGCCCTTGCGCCAGTCGAACTTCTCGACCGCGTGCATCAGGCCGAGGTTGCCCTCCTGGATGAGGTCGAGCAACGGCAGGCCGGAGGCCTGGTACTTCTTGGCGATCGAGACGACGAGGCGCAGGTTGGACTGCACGAAGGTGCGCTCGGCCTGCTCACCCTTCTGGATGGCTCGGCGCAACTCACGCTTCTTGGCCGGGGTCAGCTCGGTGTCGACGGCTTCGAACTCGGCGCGCGCTTCGGCCCCGGCCTCGATGGCCTGGGCGAGGCGAACCTCGTCTTCCTTCGTGAGCAGCGGGTACTGGCCGATATCGGTCAGGTACAGCCGAACGAGGTCTTCTTCGTCCCGCTCAACACGTTCCTTCGCCACCGAAGACCTCCTACTGCTTTCGCCTTGATGCAGCGTACCCATCGCGCGGGTCCGAACAACTGTCGGGCCGGACCCCGAAGGTGTCGGCATCGGGACACGTGTCCCTGAGCAACTGGTTCGAACGACTCATCCTCGGTACCGATTGATGATCGGAACCCGGCGGTCGCGCCCGAACGCCTTGCGGGTGACGCGGGTGCCGAGCGGGGTCTGGCGCCGCTTGAACTCGGCGATGTCGACGAGGCGGCACACCCGCTGGATCGACTCGGGGTCGGCGCCTTCGATGCCCATCGCGAGGATCTCGGCGACGGTGCGGTTCTGCTCGACGTACGCCTGCAGAATCGGATCGAGGACCTCGTAGTCCGGCAGCGACTGGTCGTCGCGCTGATCGGGCTTGAGCTCGGCCGACGGCGGCTTGGTCAACACGTTGGTCGGGATGATCTCGCGACCGGCGGTCTCGTTGCGCCAGGCGCACAGGTCGTAGACCGTGAGCTTCCAGACGTCGCGGATGACCGCGTAGGCACCGGCGGTGTCGCCGTAGAGCGTCGAGTAGCCGACGGCCGCTTCGGACTTGTTGCCGGTGGTGAGCACGAGCCAGCCGTGCTCGTTGGCCATCGCCATCAAGATCACGCCACGGATGCGCGACTGGAGGTTCTGGTCGGTGAGGTCGCCGACCTCGATCTTCTGGTCGGCCAGGTTCGGCACGAGCATGCCGGTGAAGGCCTCGTGGGCCGGCTCGATCGGGACGGTGTAGGTCTCGATGCCGAGGTTGGCGGCGAGCTGCTCGGCGTCGGAGATCGAGTGGTCGCTCGAGTACCGCGACGGCATCAAGACACCGAAGACGTTCTCGGGCCCGAGCGCCTCGGCGGCGATGGCCGCGACGATCGAAGAGTCGACGCCACCGGACAAGCCGAGGCACGCCTTGGTGAACCCGGACTTGCGGACGTAGTCGCGAGCGCCGAGGACGAGGGTCTCCCAGATCTCGGCGAGCTCGTCGAGCGGCTCGACCATCGGGGCCGGCATCGGGGTGCGTCCGTGGGTGACCGCCGGGGTGACGTGGACCGTCGGGTAGCGCTCGTGGGTGGGGCGAGGCGCCGGTAGGGCGACGTCGAAGACGTCGACCGATTCGGTGAAGCTCTCGCAGCGAGCCGTGACGACCGGCCCGTCGGCCGACGGCGAC
>JBCCWI010000161.1:0-8641 GCA_039193795.1 Actinomycetota bacterium
AGAAGAACCCCGACATCGCCGAACTCGCACGCGGCAAGGCGGGGCGGCTGATCGGCCATCTGACCGGCTTCCTCACCACCCTCAAGGGGCTGCCGCTCACCTACAACAAGGACATGCAGGAGGACAAGGAGCCGCTGTTCGATGCGGTGGACACCGTGCGGCTCACCCTGCTCGCCCTCGACGGCATGATCTCGACCACCACGTTCAACACCGAGGCCATGGCCGCGCAAGCCGCGTCACCGTACGCAGCAGCGACCGACCTGGCCGAGTGGCTGGTGGCGAAGGGCATGGCGTTTCGTGACGCCCACGCGGTCGTGGGGGAGAAGGTCCGCCGGGCGCTCGCCGGCGAGGGGTCGCTCGGCGAACTCGTCGCTGCCGATCCTCAGCTCGGCCCCACGGCGGCGGCGTTGCTCGAACCGGGCGTGTCCGTGACCCGCCGCACCACCCGCGGGGGTGGATCGCCCGCCGCGGTCGCCGATCAGATCGAGCGCTTCCGGGCCGGGCTCGATGGCTGACGGGCTGCGCCACCCCGTCGTCGACGGGTGAGCCGCCTCCCTCGCTCGTTCTACGCCCGGCCGGGCACCGAGGTCGCTCCCGACCTGCTCAACAAGGTCCTGGTGGCCCCTGGGGTACGAGGTCGCATCGTGGAGGTCGAGGCCTACATGGGTGCCGAGGATCCGGGGTCGCACGCCTACCGAGGGCCCACGCCCCGCACCGAGGTCATGTTCGGACGGGCCGGGCACCTGTACGTGTACTTCACGTACGGGATGCACTGGTGCGCCAACGTCGTCTGCGGCGAGGTGGGGACCGCGTCGGCGGCGTTGCTGCGTGCGATCACCCCGCTCGAGGGCCTCGACCTGATGCGCGAGCGTCGCCCGGCCGCTCGGCGCGAGGTCGATCTCGGCAACGGTCCGGCCAAACTCGCGTCGGCGTTCGGGCTCGACGGTGCCCACGACGGCCTCGACCTCCAGCGCAACCGCTTCGGGGTACGGATCCTCGACGACGGCACCCCGCCACCGACGCGACCCGCACAGGGTGTTCGTGTCGGACTCAGGTACGGCGCCGACATCCCGTGGCGATGGGCGGTGCCCGATGTCGCCGACGTCAGCCGCCCGAGGCCCTGACTCAGCACAGGAGCACCTCACCCTCGATCTCGACGGGCATCCCCCATGGCAACGAGATCAGGCCCACCGCCGAGCGGCTGTGCGCGCCGACCTCGGGACCGAAGATCTCGATGATCAGGTCGGAGAAGCCGTTGATCACCGCGGGATGATCGGTGAACTCGGGCCCGCAGCGCACCATGCCCAGCGCCTTGACCCAGCCGGCGACCCGGTCGAGCGTCCCGAGCTCGCGCTGCAACGAGCCGAGCATCGAGAGGGCGACGAGCCGCGCCGCCGCATGTCCCTCCTCGACGGTGAGATCCTGGCCGACGGTGCCGGCGATCTCCACCGCCCCGTTCGCACTCTGCGGGCCGTGTCCCGACAGTACGGCCCGGTCGCCGACGACGCGCACGAAGTCGAACGGGAGCACCACGCCCGGCGGCAGCACCGGTTCGGGCGGAAGGACGAGGCCCAGCTCGTCGATGCGGTCGTCGATCGTTCCCATGGTGGCTCCTTCGGTCGGGTTCACGACCCTAGCGACGAGCAGCGGGCCGGTACGCTCGACCGATGCCTGGATGGTTGACCGCGGATGCCCCCGAGCTCGTCGAGAGCACCGACCTCGACCGGGTCTGGGCGGCGATCGATCCGGTTGCGGCGCTGCCCGAGGAGCGAGCCCGCATGCGGGACCTGCTCGACACCCGGCCCGAGCCACTGCTGCGGACCGAACGACCCGGGCACTTCACCGGGTCGGCGCTCGTGGTGCACGCCGACCTCGAGCGCACCCTCGTGCTCTTCCACACCAAACTCCAGATCTGGGTTCAGCCCGGTGGCCACGCCGACGGCGACGCCAACCTCGCCTCGGTGGCGCTGCGAGAAGCCACCGAGGAGACCGGGATCGACGGGCTCAAGGTGTGGCCGATCGCCGTCGACCTCGACATCCACGAGGTCGACCCGCCCCGCGAGGATGCCCACCTCCACTACGACGTCCGTTTCGTGGTGCTGGCGCCCGAGGGCGCAGAGGTCGATGCCAACCACGAATCCCAGGCGCAGCGTTGGGTCCGGCCCGAGGAGCTGCCCGGGCTCGGCGCCGACAGCGGTCTGCAACGCCTGGCCCGGCGCGGCCTCGAACTGGCCCGGGAGAACACCTGACCCTCCCGGCGGGGCTCAGTTGCCGGGAGGGGGAGCGGCTCCGTCGATGGTCATCGCCGCGATCGTCGTCGCCGTGACGTCGTCGATCCAGGCTTCGTCGCCCTGACCGGCGTAGACGCGGATCATGAGTGGATCGAAGTCGTCCATCGTGACGAGCCAGATCCGGCTGATCTGCCCGGTCCACAGGGTGGGGTCGAGTTCGTAGCGGCCACCGCTGACCCGACCCGACCGCGAGGCCGGCCAGCTGCAGGTCTCGCCCTCCGGACACCGGAAGTCGGTCGAGGGTTCGGTGTCGATCACCGTGACGTCGACCATGCGAGCCGAAAGCCCGCCGACCTCGACGTCGGTCACCTCGCCGTGCTCGAGTCCGGGGTCCTCGAGCCACGCGTCGAGGTCGAGCGCGTCGATCGATCCGGGGCCCTGGAACAAGGGGTCGGTCCGCTCCTCCTCGGTGTTCCAGCCTGCGATGCGCGTCATGCTGAGGCCTCGCACATCGACCTCGGGCTGGTCGCCGACACTGGTGTCGACGACGAGATGATTGGGGCGGGCGGTCCACAAACGCCCGTCGAGTGGAATGTCGACGGTGATCTCCGGCCCGAGCACGGTCGTCGAGTAGCGGCCCGCCAGCAGATCGCTTCCGGCGAAGGGCAAGGGGGACGCCTCGGTCTGCGCTGCCTGGCCGGCGACATCGACCTCGTCGTCACCGCCGGTGAGGAGGATGACACCGCCGATCACGAAGAGGGCGGCGGTGGCGGCCGCGGCCACTCGGAGCCATGTCGAGCGGCGGTCGGCGGGTGGCATGGAATCGGGGTTGAGCATGATGATCTCCGTCTCGTCGAGGACGTCGGGGTCGTCGATCCGTCGTTGAATCGCCGCCCAGGCGTCGGTTGTCGATGGAGAGACCAGACCGGCCATCTCGGCCAGATCCCGCTCGACCCGTTCGGTCAGACCGCTCATCGGTCCAGCTCCTCTCGCAGTGTCGCCAACGCCCGTCGCAGGTGGGACCGCACGGTCGAGGACGAAACGCCCATCACTTCCGCGATCTCGGACGCCCGGAGGTTCAGGTAGAACCGCAGCACCACGGCGATCCGACGATCCTCGCTGAGGACGTCAAGCACATCCCAGAACTCGTCGACCTCCGCCGACGCCGCCTCCGGTCGGGGAGGAGGTCGTCGTTCGAGCAGTCGTCGCCGGCGAAGGCTCGACCGGCATCGACTGACGACGGCCTGACGCAGGTAGGCGCCGGGCCGGCGGATCTCGTCGAGTCGACGCGAGACCTCCACGAAGGCGTCCTGGACCAGGTCCTCCGCCTCGGTGGCGTCTCCCACGAGGGTGAACGCGAGTCTGACCATGCCGACGTACTCCGCACGGAACAACGCCTCGAGGGTGCTGTTCGTGGTGGGGTTCGCCGACCCGCCAGACTGCATGCTCTCCATCGTCCCCTTCGGCGCACGAGACGTCGAAAACGTTGCGCGACGCGAGAAAAATGCCTCAGATGTCGCCGGGGACGACGCAGGAGTTCATGTCGTTGACGTTGGCCAACCCGTCGATGCGGCGGGTGTAGAAGCCACCCTCGGCACGATCCTGGATGAGGAAGGCGAGGTCGCGATCGTCGGTATCGGGGGTGGCGTTCTCGAGTCGATCGACATGCGCCCACCGGTCGACGAGGTAGCCGTCCTCCCAGTCCTCGAACCACAACTCGAGGGTGGCGAGATCCTCCGGATCGTCGACGAGCGGCAGGAGCTCTCGCAGGTCGGCGATCATCTGCGCGGTGATCTCGGTGCCTTCGCGCACGGCGACGGCCCGCTCCTGGGGCGAGCTGGCGGTGACGCCGCTCGGCAGGGCGTCGATGCGTTCGTGGGCGGCGGCGCAGATCGGCTCGGCCGCTTCGGGGAAGGCCTGGGACACGAACCGGTCGGGGTTGTCGCGGGGGACGAACACCCAGATGTACACCCACATCGCCACGAGGCCCACGAGGATGGCGACGACCGTGAACCGGCCCCAGGTGAAGCCGGTGCTCGGTGCGAGGTCGGGATGTTCGATGGGGCCGTCGGCGCGCGGGTCAGCCACCGTCGTCCTCGTCGTCGGGGGCGACCGTCGTGGTGGTCGTCGCCGGCGGGTCGCCCGGATTGACCCGGATGGTCACGACCTGAACCGTGTCGTCGAGGGTGCCGGCTTCGGGGTCCTGCGCCCAGACGATGCCCGACGGGGGATCGTCGCCGGCGTCGGGATCCGCCTCGATCTGGACGTCGATCGCGTAGCCGGCGGCGCTGAGCTGCTGCCGGGCGAGCGCTTCGCTCAACCCGATCACGCCCGGGACGGGGAAGAGTTCGGGAGCGACCGCGACCTCGACGGTGATGAGCGAGCCGCCGGGGACCAACTGCCCGGCGGGCGGGACCTGGTTGAAGATCCGGCCCGGCGTGTGGTCGCGGGTTTCGACCTCGACGAACTCGACGGCCCAGAAGAAGGGCTCACCGGTGAGGTCCTCGCGCAGGAATTCGTTGGCCTCGAACCCGATGAGGTTCGGGACGGTGGCCTCCTCGGGGACCTGGGGCAGCGTCGTCGTGGTCGAGGAACCCGGCGGGTCCGGGAACGGCTGCGCCTCGAGTCCCTGCATCGACAGGGTCATCAGCTCGTGCCAGATCAGCGCCGGGAAGGTGCCGCCCTCGACCTTGCCGCCCTCGAACTGGGTCTGCATCGGGATCTGCTCGGCCGGGTAGCCGACCCACACCGCCGCGGCCCGTTGTCGGGTGAAGCCGGCGAAGGTGGCGTCGGCGTTGTTCTGCGAGGTGCCCGTCTTGCCGGCCGATGGCCATTCCTCGAGCGACGCCCGCCAGCCCGTGCCCCCCATGACCGTCGACAACGCCCAGGTCAGCTGGTCGTTGACGGTCTTGTTGAGCACCGGGGTGGGGTTGGAGATGTGTTCGTAGACCTGCGTGCCCTCGGCGTCGTCGATGCGGGTGACGAAGACCGGGTCGACCCGGACGCCATCGCGGGCGAAGGTCGAGTAGACGCTGGCGAGCTCGACCATGTTGGTGTTCTCGGTGCCGAGGATCGCCGCACACACCGGCTGGATGCGGCCCTCGCCGATGCCGAGGGCTTCGGCCATCTCGACGAAGCGCTGGGGACCGATGTCGACGATCAGCTGGGCGTAGACCGTGTTGGTCGACCACTTGGTGGCGCTCGCGAGGGTGCGGTCGCCGCCCCCACCACCGCGCACCCGCCACGTGGGGCCGCAGACGGCGGGGTTCTTGATCTCGATCGGCGAGGTGGCGTCGTAGAAGCGGGTGATCGGAATACCGATCTGCAGCGCAGCGGCGAGCCCGATGGGCTTCATCGACGACCCGGCCTGGCGACCCGGCCCCGAGGCGAGGTTGAACTTGGCGTCGTCGTCACCGCCGAAGAAGTCCCGCCCACCCACCATCGCGAGCACGTGGCCGTCGTCGGCGTCGGTCGTGCCGAGAACGACGGCGGCGGCGTCGGGGTTCAGCGATCCGTTCGCGGCGACCTGGGGCAGGATCGACTCCACCGCCGCTTCGGCATCGGCCTGCAGGCCCAGGTCGATCGTGGTGTAGATGTCGAGGCCGCCCTCGAAGAGCAGGGTGTTGCGCTCCTCTCGTGTGGCACCGAACTGTGGGTTGTCGAGGAACCACTGCTTGACGTCCTCGACGAAGTGGGCCGCCGGGTACTCCTCTTCGAGGATCGGGACGTCGGGGATCAGGTCGATCGGCTGGAGGAGCGCCTGCTCGTACTCGTCCTCGGTGATGTAGTCGTTGGCGCGCATCCGCAACAGCACGAGATCGCGCCGGTCGCGGGCGGCCTCGTAGTTGTTGAACGGGTTGAAGGTGCTCGGGGCCTGGATGAGACCGGCGATCGTGGCGGCCTCGACCAGGGTGAGCTCGCTCACCTTGAGACAGTCGCGATCGTCCTCGTCGACGAACACGTTCTGTTGGCGGTCGCAGTTGGGAGCACCGAAGTAGGTGCGGGCCGCCGCCTCGACGCCGTAGGCACCACGCCCGAAGAACACCCAGTTGAGGTAGCGCTCGAGGATGAACTCCTTGGTGTACTGCTCCTCGAAGCGGCGGGCCATGAAGATCTCTTCGATCTTGCGGGCTCCGGTCTGCTCGGTGCGGTCGAGGAAGACGTTGCCGACGTATTGCTGGGTGATCGTCGAGCCACCCTGGGCGATGCCGCCCGCATTGACGTTGCTGCGGGCGGCGCGCAGGATCGCCTTGAGGTCGACACCGGAGTGGTCCCAGAACCGCTCGTCCTCGATGGCGACCACCGCGTTGATGAGCACCTCGGCGACGTCGTCGATGCCGACGTCGGTGCGGTTCTGCTCGCCGCGCAGTTCGACGATGAGATCGCCGTTGCGGTCGAAGACCCGCGACGACTGCGCGGTCTCGAGGGAGGTGATGCTGAAGTCCTCGCCGAAGAACGACTCGAAGTCCTTCGTCTCGATGGAGCACGAGGTCGCCACGACGGCGGCGGTGAGGAGTGCCAGCAGGAGGCGCCGAGCGCGCGGCACGCGCAGACCCTTCACTCGAAGCGAACGCATAAGGGCCCAGTCTGCTGCAAAAGCGTCTCTGATCCACGGCACCCCCGCGTATCCTCGGACCCCATGACCGGCGCCGCCATCATCGATGACCTGCGGGCTCGCGGCCTGCTCCACGACAGCACCGACGAGGCCGAGTTGCGGGCGTTGCTCGACGCCGGCCCGGTCGTCCTGTATCACGGGATCGACCCGTCTGCGTCGAGCCTGCACGTCGGCAATCTGGTCGGTGTGCTCGTGATGCGGCGCTTCCAGGACTTCGGCCACCGGCCGCTCGCGCTGATCGGCGGGGCCACCGGCATGATCGGCGATCCGTCGGGTCGCAGCGACGAACGGAACCTGCTCGACGATGCGGCGCTGCAGGAGAACCTCGCCGGGATCCGTGGGCAGCTCGAGCGGCTCATGGACTTCTCCGGCGACGCCGCCGCGACCATGGTCAACAACTACGACTGGACCAAGGACGTCACCTTCCTCGAGTTCCTCCGAGACGTCGGCAAGCACGTCACGGTGAACCAGATGGTGGCCAAGGACAGTGTGAAGTCCCGCATGGAGGGCGAACACGGCATCTCGTTCACCGAGTTCAGCTACATGCTGCTGCAGGCGTTCGACTTCTGGGTCCAGCACGAGCACTACGGCTGCATGTTGCAGATCGGCGGCTCGGATCAGTGGGGGAACATCACCGCCGGCATCGATCTCACCCGCAAGCGGTCCGGGACCACCGTCCACGGGCTCACCTGGCCGCTGATCACCCGCAGCGACGGCCAGAAGTTCGGCAAGTCGGTCGATGGGGCGGTGTGGCTCGCCCCCGAACGCACCCTGCCCTATGAGTTCCATCAGTACTGGATGCGTACCGACGACCGCGATGTGGAGCGGTTCCTGCTCCAGCTCACCTTGCTGTCGCTCGATCGCATCGCCGAGGTGATGGCCGAGCACGGGGAGGCGCCGGAGCGGCGTCACGCCCAGCGGGTCCTGGCCGACGAGGTCACCGGGTTGATCCACGGGCCCGACGAGGTGCGGCGTGCGAACCTGGCGGCGGGCGCCCTGTTCGGTGGGGCCGAGCTCGACGGCGACGCGCTCGATGCCCTGCGCGGCATCGTTCCCGAGACCACGATCGAGCCTTCGGTACTGGCCGGCGACGAGCCGGTGATCGACCTCCTCGTGGTGACCGGTGTGTGTTCGTCGAAGGGCGATGCTCGGCGAACGCTGGGTCAGGGCGGGATCCGCCTCAACGGCGACCGCGTCGGCGACGCCGCTGCGGCGATCGCCCCGGTGGACGGCCGCTTCGTGTTAGTGCAGAAGGGCAAGAAGCAGCGTCACCTGGCGGTGGTGCAGGCCTGAGCGTCGCTGTGACGGAGTTCACCGCGGTCGCCCGTGGAATCGGGTGGGGCGCGGGTGCGTCGCCGCTAACGTTCCGCCGGTTGCTTCCGACGGGGTCGGTGGGGCTGAAGCCCTGCAGACATCGCTGGAAAAACTTGCCGAAACAGGGTTGAAACACTCTGGGAAGGCCGGTAGCGTAGCAACTCGCCCCATGTGGCGGCCGATAGGCCGGTGCGACGGGCAAGCAACAGGCACCTCCGGTTCGCGCAGCGAACAGCGTGCCCGACACACCAGTGTCTTCAGACCGTGTCGATTGCTCCTTGAAAACGGAAGAGACGGACGCAAAAGCGAGTGCGGGAGATGTCGAGCGTTTCGCGACGCACGACAATCTTCTGTCAATTCACTGCCGACCCACTCACCGGGGTCGGCGAGCCAGTCGCCAGGCCTTGGGGTCGGGCGACGAACCGCCGGGTGACACCGGCGGGTGAAGCGAACTGTTGCAGCCAGCGACGGTTCCGCTCTA
>JBCCWI010000162.1:0-8596 GCA_039193795.1 Actinomycetota bacterium
ACAGCTCGCAGCCGATGCACTTCTCCATGCCGTCCTCGTAGCGGTTGAGGACGTGGCGACCGTGCAGTCGCTCGGCCTTCTCGCGCTTCTCGTCGGGCTTGCCCTTGGCCGCGCCACGGCCACCGCGGTAGTCGCCGGTGAGGCGGTCCTCGAACAGCTTCTTGAACGTGACGCCGAAGCCCTTGAGATACGAACCCTCAGCCACGGGACACCTCCTCCAGTGCGACCCGCTCGGCCCGAGCGTTGCGGATGGCGAGCATCAACATGCCGGCGAGCAGGGCGCAGGCGACGAACAGGCCGATCACGAAGCCGCCGATCTGTACGGCGCTCCAGTCCTCGTCGTTTCCGACCTGGATGCCGGCGAGGAGGATGAACCACGCCAGCGACAGCGGGATCAGCAGCTTCCAGCCGAAGTCCATCAGCTGGTCGTAGCGGAACCGGGGCAGCGTCGCCCGGATCCACACGAGGCCGAAGAGGAAGAACATCAGCTTGAAGAAGAACCAGAAGACGCCGATCCACCAGCCCTCGGGCAGGAACAGCGCCGGACCGGCGGGGCCGCCGAGGAACAGGGTGACGATGAGGGCGCCCATCGTGATCTGGTTCATGAACTCCGCGAGGAAGAACAGGGCGAACCGGATCGAGGAGTACTCGGTGTGGAAGCCACCGACGATCTCCTGCTCCGCCTCGACGAGGTCGAACGGCGGATGGTTGAGCTCGGCGGTGCCGGCGATGATGAAGACAAGGAACGGGATGATCCCGGTCGGGATCAGGTACCAGTTCGGGATGACGTTCTCGACGCCGAAGAACGACGGACCGGCACCGGCTTGGTCGACCACCATCGCATGGGTCGAGAGCGTGCCCGAGACGATCAGCACCGAGGCCAGGGCCAGGCCGAGCGCCGCCTCGTAGGAGACCATCTGTGCCGATGCGCGAACCGAACCGATCAGCGGGTACTTCGAGCCCGAGCTCCAGCCGGCCAACATGACGCCGTAGATCGCCAGCGACGACAGCGCCAGGAACCACAGCACGCCGACGGGCGGGTCGGCGACCTGCAGGAGCGTGTCGTGACCGAAGATGGTGACGACACCGTCGCCGTCGTCGCCGTTGAAGTCGCCACCGATCGGGATGATGGCGAAGACGAGGAAGGCGGGCACCAGCGACAGGTACGGCGCCAGCTTGAACGAGAAGCGATCGGCGTTGTCGGGGATCAGGTCTTCCTTGAAGAAGAGCTTGATGCCGTCGGCGAGGCTCTGGAGGATGCCCCACTTGCCCGCGGTGTTGGGCCCGACCCGGTTCTGGAAGTCGGAGATGACCTTGCGCAGGAACCAGATGTTGAGCATCACCGCGACGAGCAGGAACGCGAACGCGATGCCGACCTTGAGCAGTGAGATCAGCAGATCTCCCAGCCAGTCGCCGGTGTAGAGCGGGTCTTGACCGAGGATCATGCGCGCTCCAACCGGACATCGGTGACCGCCGCCGCGGCGTCGATCACAGCGTTGGCGTTGCAGCCGGGGGCGTTGGCCGGGATGGCCGCCGACCCTGCCGGAACACCGGCGTCGGCAGCGACCGGGAGGACCAGCTCGCCGCGAGCCGAGATGACCTTGACCTCGGTGCCGCCCTCGAGGCCGAGCTTGTCGAAGTCGGTCGGGTGCAGCCGCACGGTCGGCGCGGCGGCGAGGCCGGCGCTCGAGGGACAGGCCTGGATCATGGTGCCCGCGTCGTACATGCGCCGACCGGCCACGAGGCGCAGCGAGTAGGCGTCGTTGCTCGGCGCAGCCGAACCCGATGCGACCGGCGCGTCGATCGACGAACCGGCGACGAGCAGGCCCTCGATCGACGAGGTGGCGAGCGCCGTTTCGGTCAGGCCGCCGTGGACAGGCGATACCGCGGCGAGCTCGGCCCGGATCGACGCCGGCGAGTCGACCCCGAGGTCGGAACCGAGGCGCAAGGCGAGTTCGGCGGCGATCATCCAGTCGGCCCGAGCGGTGCCGGGCGGGGTGACCTTCTGTTCGCAGACGCTGACCCGACCCTCGAGGTTGGTGAAGGTGCCGTCGGCTTCGGTGGCCATCGCCGCCGGCAAGACGATGTCGGCGTGGGCGAGGGTGGAGGCGTTGGGCAGCGACTCGACCGCGATGACGGTGCCGACGGCATCGAGGGCCCGGGCGGCGAGGTCGCCGTCGGGGAAGTCGCTGCGCGGATCGGCGCCGAGCAGGACCAGCACGTCGAGCTCGCCGGCGGCGGCCGCGGCGAGCATCCCGGCGGTGTCGAGCCCGGCCTCGGCGGGGACCGAAGGCCAGGCGTCGCAGCCGGCGGCGAGGGGCTGACGGCCGGGCAGGAGACCCGGCGCCATGCCGGCATCGAGAGCGCCGTGAACGTTGCCGCGCCGCAGCGCGGACAGGAACCGTGCGCCGTCGAGCGCGCCGAGCGCAACGGCCGCATCGCCGACGGCCGCGGCCGATTCGGCGACCGATGCACGCCCGAGGACCACGGTGACGGGCCCGGAGATCGCGGCGGCGGCGGCCGCGATCGCGTCGGCGTCGACCCCGGCGGCCTCGACCGCAGGGCCGTCGACGGCGGCGACGAGTGCGTCGGCGAGCAATGCGACCTCACCGGGTCGCGGCGACAGGGTGTGGGCGGCGATGCCGCTGAGCCCGGTGCGGGTGGGCGTCAACTCGATCAGCGTGGTTGCGTCGTTGACCACCGCATGGCGGAGCCGCAGGAAGAGCGAACCGAGGTCTTCCTTGGGGTCGGGACCGACGAGGATGACGGTGCCGCCGGGCGCGCACGCATCGTTGATCGTCGCCCGCGGCAGGCCGAGCACGACCTCGGCCGCCAGGCCGTCGCCGAGCTGCGCGTCGACGTTGTCGGTGCCGATGACGCCCTTGGCGAGCTTGGTCCAGGCGTACTGCGACTCGTTGGTCAGTCGGGCGCCACCGATCACACCGACCCGGCTCGGATCGACGCCCGCCAGCGCGTCGGTCACCCCGACGAGCGCGGCGGCCCAACCGGTGGAGGTCAGCGCCTCACCGTCGCGGACCATCGGCTGAGTGAGGCGATCGTCGCTGTTGAGGGCCTCGAACCCGAATCGCTCCTTGTCCGACAGCCAGCCCCAGTTGACCGCGTCGGCATCGACGCCGAGCAGGCGCAGCACCTGGTTGCGGCTGGACTGCACGGTGACCCGCGAACCGACCGAGTCGGTCCAGGCGGTGGAGACGGTCTCTTCGAGATCCCACGGGCGGGCCTTGAAGCGGTAGGGCTTGGCGGTGAGCGCGCCCACCGGGCAGATCTGCACGGTGTTGCCCGAGAAGTAGGACGCGAAGGGCTCGTCGGGGAAGGTGTTGACCTGGGTGTTGTTGCCCCGATCCATGAAGTGGATCAGCGTGTCGCCGGCGACCTCGTCGGCGAAGCGGGTGCAGCGATCGCACAGGATGCAGCGCTCGCGGTCGAGGTACACGGTGTCGCTGATCGGGATCGGCTTCTCGTAGTGCCGCTTCTCCTCGACGAACCTCGACTCGCCGGGGCCGTACGCGACGGTCTGATCCTGCAGGGGGCACTCGCCGCCCTTGTCGCAGACCGGGCAGTCGAGCGGGTGGTTGATCAGCAGGAACTCCAGGACGCCGTCCTGGGCCTTCTTGGTCACCTCGGACTCGGTGTCGACGGTCATGCCGTCGCTGACCGGGATCATGCAGCTCGGCTGAAGCGCCGGCCCGCGACCCGAGTCGACCTCGACCAGGCACATGCGGCACATGCCGACCGGCTTCATCCGCGAGTGGTAGCAAAAGCGCGGGAGGTAGGTGCCGTGACGCTCGGCGGCGTCGATCAGGAGCTCACCGGGATTCGCCTGGATCTCCGTGCCGTTGATCGTGACGGTGACGGTCGACGTCTCGTTCTCGGTCGCCGTCATTGACCGACCCCCACACTGACCGGCTCGATGTTGACCGGAATCGAATCGCGCTTGGTGATCTTGGCCTCGTACTCGTGACGGAAGCGACGGATCGTCGACGTGATCGGCGCGACCGACGACGGGCCGAGGGGGCAGATGGTGGTCTGCTTCGGCGGGAACGGCACGGCGTCGAGCCCCTGGCTGGGATCGGCGGCGACCGGGTAGGGGCCGGGCGAGATGTTGTCGGCGATGTCGAGCAGCTTGTCGATGTCGCTCGGGCGGCCTTCGCCGTCGAGGATGCGCTGCAGGATCCGCTCTTCCCAGGTGGTGCCCTCACGACACGGCGTGCACTTGCCACAGGACTCGCGGGCGTAGAACCGGACGAGACGCAACGCCGCCTTCACCGCATCGGTGGTTTCGTCCATGACCATGATGGCGCCCGAGCCGAGCATCGAACCCTCGCCGCCGACCGTGCGCCCCTCGAGGGGCACGTCGACCTGCTCGGGGAAGAACCACGGCGCCGAACCGCCACCGGGCACGAACATCTTGAGCTCGTGACCGTCGCGGATCCCGCGACAGAAGTTGTCGCCGTAGAAGAGGTCGCGGAATGTCGTGACGCCCTGCTCGATCTCGTACACGCCGGGCCGGTTGACGTGACCCGAGACGGCCACCATGCGTGAGCCGGGGGACGCCTCGGAGCCGTAGGCCTTGTACTGGTCGGAGCCGTTGAGCATAAGCCACGGGAGGTTGCTCAACGTCTCGACATTGTTGACGATCGTCGGCTGGCCGTAGAGGCCGATGGCGGCCGGGAAGAACGGCGGCTTGAGGCGAGGCATGCCCCGGTTGCCTTCGAGCGACTCGATGAGGGCGGTCTCCTCACCGACGATGTATGCGCCCGCGCCCCAGGTGAGCGTGATGTCGACACTGAACTCGGTGCCCATGATGTTCTTGCCGACGTAGCCCTTGGCGTAGGCGTCGTTGAGGGCCTGGGCGATGACCTCCTGGGCGTGGGCCATCTCGCCGCGCACGTAGAGGAAGCACTGGGCGAGACCGAGGGCGTAGCAGGTGATCAGGCAGCCCTCGATCAGCTGGTGCGGGTCGCGCTCCATGAGGAGGCGGTCCTTGTAGGTGCCCGGCTCGGACTCGTCGCCGTTGACGACGAGGTAGTACGGGAACTTGCCGGGCGGCATGAAGCCCCACTTGACGCCGGCGGGGAACCCGGCGCCGCCGCGGCCGAGGACGACGGCGTCGCGGACCTCTTCGTGCACGTCGGCGGGGGTGCGGTCGAGGGCTCGGCGCAGGCCGTCGTACCCGCCGGTCGCTTCGTAGCGCTCGATCGTGTGGCTGTCCTCGTGGATGAACCGACTGGTGACGATCTTGGGACCGTCGTTGTCGACATAGCCGGGCGCGTGCGGGACGTAATCGTGGGTCGGCATCAGCCCTCGCCTCCTTCGGCTTCGGCGGCGTCGTTGCGAGCGAGCCAGACCGGACGTTCGTTGGCCTGCTCGGGCGGGAGGATGCCCGCGCCGGCACCGGCCGGGATGTGTTGACGGGTGGTTCCGAGCGTGCCGTGCTCGGGGATGTCGGTCGCCCGTCCGTTGCGGATGTCGTCGATCAACCGGTCGAGATCGTCGGTGCTCAGCCGCAGCCGATATCGATAGTTGACCTGCAGGCACGGGGCTTCGGTGCAGGCGGCGATGCACTCGACGTCTTCGATGGTGAACATGCCGTCGTCGGTCGTGCCGCCGGCCTTGATCCCGAGGGTCTCCTCGGCGTGGGCCAGCAGTTCCTCGCCCCCGAGCAGCTGGCACGAGAGGTTCGTGCACACATTGATCATGTACGTGCCGACCGGGTGGAACTTGAACATCTCGTAGAACGAGCCGGTGCCCTTGACCTCGGCGGGCGTGGTGTCGGTCAGCTCGGCGATCTCTCGCATCGCGTCATCGGTGACCCAACCCTCCTGCTCCTGAGCCAGGTGCAGCAGCGGAATCAGCGCCGACTTCTTGACCGGGTAGCGCGAGATGATCTCGTGGGCGATCGCCAGCTTGTCGGACGTGAAGTAGGACTCGGCCATCAGCGGTCCACCTCGCCCATGATCGGGTCGACGCTGGAGATGATGGCCACGGCATCGGCGATCAGGCTGTTCTGCATCATGTGCGGCATGGTCTGCACGTTGATGAAGGACGGGCCGCGGACATGCATGCGGTACGGCGTCGAGGTGCCGTCGCTGACCATGTACACGCCGAGTTCACCGCGCGGCGACTCGACGGCGGCGTACGCCTCCCCCTCGGGCACCTTGTAGCCCTCGGTGAAGATCTTGAAGTGGTGGATCAGCGCTTCCATCGACTGGTCGATGCGCACGCGCGGCGGCGGGGTGACCTTCTTGTCCTGCACGCGGTAGTCGCCCGCGGGCATGCGGTCGAGGATCTGCTCGACGATGCGCATCGACTCGCGGATCTCGTTGAGCCGGATTGCGTAGCGGTCGTAGCTGTCGCCGTAGGAGCCGACGATGACGTCGAAGTCGACCTCGGGGTACGCGAGGTAGGGCTCGTCGCGGCGCAGGTCCCAGGCGTAGCCGGTCGATCGGAGGATGGGGCCGGTCGCCGACAGGGCGAGGGCCTCGTCGGCGTTGATCGTGCCGACCCCCTGGAGTCGCTCACGCCAGATGGGCTGGCCAGTCATGAGGATGTCGTACTCCTCGAGCCGCGGCGGGATGAGCTCCAGCAGCCGCTCGACATCGCCCTGCCAACCGTCGGGCAGATCGACCGCCACACCGCCGGGGCGGATGTAGTTGTGGTTCATCCGCAGGCCCGTGACCTTCTCGAAGAACCGCAGCACCTCTTCGCGCTCACGCCAGCCGTAGATCATCATCGACACGGCGCCGAGGTCCATGCCGTTGGTCGCCATGAAGAGCAGGTGCGAACTCATGCGGTTGAGCTCGCTCATCAGCATGCGGATCCAGACGGCCCGTTCGGGCACCTCGATGCCGAGCAGCTTCTCGGTGGCGAGGCTGAACGCCAGCTCGGTGAAGAACGGCGAGGCGTAGTCCATCCGGGTGACGTTGGTGCAGCCCTGCAGATAGGTGAGCTGCTCCGCCTGCTTCTCCATGCCGGTGTGGAGGTAGCCGACGACGGGCTTGCTGCGCAGGACGGTCTCGCCCTCCATCTCGAGCATCAGCCGGAGCACGCCGTGGGTCGACGGGTGGGACGGACCCATGTTCATCATGACCCGCTCGTCGTCCTCGAGCGTGGTGGGGTCGTTGCCGATCTCGGCCGCCGCCGCTTCGCTCAGGCGCAGCACCGCGGCGTCGTCGCCGCGACGGCGGACGCGTGCGGCGCCGTCGACGACCTCGGAGGTCTCGTCGGCGGCGGTGTCTTCGGTTTCGGCGTTCTCGGTGACCGTCATCGTTCGTTGCTCGCTGCCTTGAACTGCACGGGAATGGCGCCGACCGCATAGTCCTTGCGGAGAGGATGCCCGACCCAGTCTTCGGGCATGAGGACCCGGGACATGTCGGGATGATCGGCGAAGTCGATGCCGAACATGTCGAAGACCTCGCGCTCGAGGTACTCGCTGCCCGGCCAGAGATCGAACAGGCTCGGGATCGCCGGCTCGGCGGCGGCGATCTGGGTGCGGATGCGGATGCGCTCGCGTCGTTGGTGGTTGATCAGCTGGGTGACGACCTCGAAACGCTCCGGCGTGAGGTCGCCGGGCAGCCGGCGGCTCCCGGCGTAGGTGAGGTAGTCGACGGCGGTGAGGTCGATCAGCTGGTCGAACCCATCGGCGTGGGCTTCGGTGCAGACATCGAGGTAGGTCTCGACGGTGGCGTGGAGCACCACGTCGCTCGCGTCGGGGTCGACGACCGCGCCGAAGCGGGTCTCGACCGGCTCCGCTGTGGGGACGGCCTCATCGACCGCCTCCTCGGCGGCTTCGGTCGCATCACTCATGATCAGCCCCCGATCGTCAGGCCGGCGGTCTGCCCGTCGCGTTGTTCGATGGTGATGCCGGCACCTCCGCCCGACGCCTCGCGGCGCCGGACGAGTTCACCGGTCTCGATCTTCTCGTGCAGGGTGAAGATGGCGTGCAGCAGAGTCTCGGGGCCGGGCGGGCAGCCCGGCGCGTACACGTCGACCGGGACGACCTGGTCGACGCCCTGCACGATCGCGTAGTTGTTGAACATGCCGCCGCTGGAGGCGCAGACCCCCATGGAGATGACCCACTTGGGCTCCATCATCTGGTCGTACACCTGACGGAGCACGGGGGCCATCTTCTGGCTGACTCGGCCGGCGACGATCATGAGGTCGGCCTGGCGGGGCGAGGCGCGGAAGGTCTCCATGCCGTAACGGGCGAGGTCGTAGTGGGCGGTGCCGGTCGCCATCATCTCGATGGCACAGCAGGCGAGGCCGAAGGTGGCCGGCCACAGGCTGCGGGCCCGGGCCCAGCTGACCAGGTTCTCGATGTTGCCGGTGAGGAAGTTGTGGTCCATCCCCTCCAGGCCGTGATCGGCGATGGCGGCGGTGTCGCCCAGGATCGGGAGCTTCATGCGGCCGCTCCTGCGTCGGGCGCGCGGTCTTCGAGACCGACACGGCGGATGGTCGAGGTCGCGGTGCGCTCGGGTGACATGGCGCCGGAGGGCGTCGCGACCTGCTTGATCGGACCCCACTCGAGGGCGCCGTTGCTGATCAGGTACACGAACGACTCGAACACGGCGAAGGT
>JBCCWI010000163.1:0-8090 GCA_039193795.1 Actinomycetota bacterium
GCCGATACGGACGATCTCACTCTCGCTGCCTGACCTAGTTAGGTAACAGAGAGTCATTGTGGCGCAGCAATGCGTCACGGGGCCTGATCACTGCAGCCTGTCACCAGAAGCAGTGATGGACGGTGGGAGAGACCACTGACCGCAGGGAACAGACCGCTGACACCGAGGAAAGCCTCGGCGGCCGAGCTTGCTCATTCGACCCGGCGAACCCACAGCCGTGAGTGGGACCCACGGGAATGGTCGTAGCGCGTCACGTGACCACCTGACGGACGAGGGTTCGATTCCCTCCAGCTCCACTGATCCTCGCTGACTGCTTCAACGCGGCGGCGTAGCACCTCCACCTTCGGCTCACCGACCCGAGGCCCGACGCCGTGTCCGCGACACGGCCGCCCGTCCATGTCGTGACGTCCTCATCATGGCGTCCTCACGACCGATGGATTGGCTGTGAGTTCCTGCACACGAGCCCGTCGAGCATCCCGCTCGCCGGTCGGTCGCGCCCCGACGAAGAGGCCGCTGCGCGCGGCAGTGAATGGCGTGTGCGGAGCCACCAGCCAGCCGACGACCAACGAGGACACCGAGGACCATGCTGCTGCCGTGCGGGCATGACGTCGGGGGCCTCCTCCATCTGCGCCCGACCTGTGTGCGTCCGGGCTGCACGCGGCGTGCCCGTGGCGGCTACGTCATGCTCGAAGATGGTCGCCCAGGCGAGCGCGGCATCCGCATCGATCTCTCGTGCCTTCGATGCCGATTCTCCGTGCTCAACGACCTCCGCGACAGCGAGACGCGCGTCGGCAAGGCGCTCTGGACGTGGGGCCCGCCGCGCCAGGTGATCATCTGGGCCCACTCCGAGGGTCGCTGCGACGACACGCAGTACACCTCGGTAACGCCACAGCGGCGCTGAATCAGCTCGGCCGGGAACCAACCCGACGCGTCGGTCGTCTCATGACCATGCCGTTCTTCTTCAACCACCGCATCCTCGGGGTCGCGATGGCGCTCGTGCTCGGCGCGACCGCCTGCGGCGACGACGCGACCGTCGCCGGCGGCGACGAACCGTCGACCGACACCGCCACCACGGGTCTGATCGATCGGACGTTCTGGTCGACCGAAATCGTGGTCGACGGCGCGCCCCTCGACCTCGTCGACGGGACCCGCATCGAGCTCCGATTCGGAGCCGACGAGATCAACGCCGACGCCGGCTGCAACAACCTCTTCGCCGGCTACACGCTCGACGATGACACCATCGTCGCCCTCGGCGTCGGCATGACCGAGATGGGATGCGACCCGGATCGCCACGCCCAGGACGACTTCGTCGCATCGTTCCTGACCGGCCGACCGACCTACGACCTCGACGGCGACACCCTCCGGCTCACCAACGCCGACGGCTCCACCATCACCCTGCTCGACCGTGCGGTCGCCGACCCCGACCGCACGATCGACGGCCAGGCGTGGGAGGTGACCGGCTTCTTCGACGACACCGCCGCCTGGTCGAGCGCGATCGACGAGCCCGCCGTTCTGCGATTCGGCAGCCCGTCCGCTGCGGTCTTCGATGGATGCACCGACACGGCCCTCGAGATCGACATCGCCGACGACTCGATCACCGTCACCCGACTCGGCGATTGGGCGATCTGCGATCCCGAGACCGAGCTCGAGAGCGACTACCGCACAGACCTGCACCGCGTTCTCGATCAGGGCTCGCTCGCCGTCGCGATCGACGGCCCCAACCTCACCATGACCGCCCCCGACGGGTTCGGCCTCACCGCCCGCGCCGTCGAGTGACGCGCGATGCGGAACGAGTGCGGTCCGCGGCGGTACGGTCGCAGCGAACAAGGGGGATCACGTGCACCGACTCGCAACCGCATTGCTCGCACTCGTCATGATCGCCGCTGCCTGTAGCGGCGACGATTCCGACGCGCAGACCGAGGCTTCCGCCGAGGACTCGACCACGACGACAACCGCCGAGGCACCGACCACGACCACGACCACCGAGGCACCCACCACGACCACCGAGGCACCGACGACGACCACCGAGGCACCGCTCGCCTGGCGCCAGGTCCTCGCCGACGACGGCTGTGTCTGTTCCGACGGCTCGCCGTACAGCTACTGGATCCGCGAAGCCGATCCCGACAAGGTCGTGTTGTTCTTCGACGGAGGCGGCGCGTGCTTCAGCGCGGAGACGTGCGACCCCAACGGCGACCCCACTTACAGCATCCAAGCGAACGACGACCTGAACGAAGCCGACTCGGGCATCTTCGACCTCGACAATCCTGAGAACCCTCTCGCCGACTGGAGCATGATCTTCATGCCGTACTGCACCGGCGACGTTCACATCGGCACCAATGCAGGAAACGACTACGGCGACGGTGTCGTGGTCAACCACACCGGCTACATCAATGCGAGCAAGGGTCTCGACGAGGTCGTGACCAACTACAGCGCTGCCGGCCAGGTTCTCGTCACCGGCTCGAGCGCGGGAGGCGTCCCGACCCCATTGTTCGCCGGCTTGGTCGCCGATGCGCTGCCGACTGCGGACGTCATGGCCCTCCCCGACGCTTCGGGCGGATACCCGAGCAACCCGGCGCTCAACGGCATCATCGGCGGACTGTGGGGCACCGAAGGGGCCGTCCCTGACTGGACGTCGACCGAGGGTGTCACCGCAGCCGAGATGGGGATCCCCGACCTGTATCGGTACGCCGGCACGGAGTATCCCCAGATCCGCTGGGCGCGATTCGATCACGCGTTCGACGAGGTCCAGGCGAGCTTCTCCGCCCTCGCGGGGCTGGAGGACTCTTCGGTACAAGCCGTCCTCGACATCAACGAGCAACTCACCGAGGACGCCGGGGTCGACCTCCCGGTGTACATCGCCCCAGGGACCGATCACACGATCATGGGTGCGGGCTACTTCTACGACGTCGAGGTCGAGGGAGTGCGTTTCGTCGATTGGCTGAGCGCCTTCATTGCGGGCGACGCGCTCGACGACGTCGTCTGCACCGACTGCGGCGAGCCGGCGGCCTGACCGGACCCCTTACGCGAGTCGGCGGCCCCGAGGGAGCCGCCGACATCGCGTATCTCGTCGGATCAACCGACGACGTTCACCACAGACCGACCGGGTCGACCAGCTGTCCGGTGAACGCCGAACCGACGCCGGAGCCGTAGGCGGCCGAACCCATGATGGCGCCGCCGGCGATGGTGAGGTTCTTCATGAACATCGACATCTCCATCTGCTTGGCCATGTCGTCGGTCTCCTTCCAGAACGGATGCATCACGAAGCCGATGATCAGCACCAGGATCGCGAGCAGCAGCAGCGCCAGGTCGACCCAGATGCCGAGCAGCGTGGCGACCCCGCCCAGTGCGAGACATGCACCGCTGATCTGCACGAGCAGCTTCGAGTTGTCGCCGAGGCCCTTGCCGGCGGCATAGGCGGTCGAGCCTTCGGTGTCCATGAGGTGGCCGACGCCACTCCCGATGAACATGACCGAGAAGATGATGCGTCCGAGCATCATCACGGTGTCGAAATCCATGGATTCCCCCTTGTTCTTCGCAGCCGTCGCCGCGACAGCTGCGACGCGAGCCTTTCACATCGGCCTTGCGCCCGCCCGGGTGACCGTGGTCCGGTTCGCTCTCGGTGCGCGCCACAAACTACGATGTGAACGATCACTTACTTCTTGCCCAGCCTCTGGAGTGCCGATGAGCGAGACCCTCTCTCCCCCGCCGAAGCCGACGAGTTCCGCGCCCGTTGCGCAGCGTTCCTCGACGAACACGCCACCGGGATCAGTCTCGGCGGCAAGGGTGACCCCCGCGGCGCGATCCGCATGGACGCCGCCAAGGCGTTCCAGGGCGCCCTGACCGACGCCGACCTCGCCGGGCTCACCTACTCGAGCGAGTACGGCGGTCAGGGCCTCACCAAAGAGCACGAGCGGATCTGGCGGGAGGAGTACGGCAAGTACCCGAACATGACCTCGGAGCTCACGATCTCGCACGGCATGTGCGTGCCGATGCTCAACGAGTACGGCAGCCACGAACAAAAGGACGCCTACCTGGCCGACGCGATCGCGGCCCGCACCGTCTGGTGCCAGATGTTCTCCGAGCCCGGCGCCGGCTCCGACGTCGCCAGCCTGCAGACCAAGGCCGAGCGCGACGGCGATGTCTGGGTGATCAACGGCCAGAAGGTGTGGACCACCACGGCCCACCTGTGCGACTACGGCATCATCATCGCCCGCACCGACCCGAGCGTCGCCAAGCACGCCGGCATCTCGATGTTCATCGTCAAGATGGACACGCCGGGCGTCGAGGTGCGGCCGATCAACCAGATCGACGGCGGTCAGCACTTCAACGAGATCTTCTTCACCGACGTCGAGATCCCGGCCGAGAACCTGCTCGGCGAACTCAACAACGGGTGGAACATGGCCACGGCGATGCTCATGTACGAGCGCGTCGCGATCGGCTCGGGCTCCACCGGCGGTGTACGCCACGCACTCGCCGACCAGCTGATCGAGACCGCCACCAAGCTCGGCCGGGTCGACGAGCCCGTCATCCGCGATCAGCTGATGCAGCTCTACATCATGGAGACCACGGCGTCGCTCGTCTCGATGCGCACCCGTGCCGAACTCCAGGCCGGCAAGACGCCCGGCCCCGGCGGCTCGCTCGGCAAGCTGATCGGCACGATGAACATGAACTTCGCCCGCGATCTCGGCATGGAGATCTACGGCGCCGGCGGCGTGGCCTGGGACGGCGACGGGGGCGGGTGGGCCCGCTTCTCCCTGACGAGCTTGCAGGGCGGCATCGCCGGCGGCACCAACGAGATCCAGCGCAACATCATCGGTGACCGTGTACTCGGGCTGCCCCGAGACATCGACGTCTCCAAGAACGTGCCCTTCAACGAACTCAAGGTCGGCACTCAGCGCGACTGAGCCCCCCACACACCTCGACGAACGGCCGTCCGCTCGCGCGGGCGGCCGTTCCGCGCTCGACCGCGGCCGCCGGCGGGTCCACGTCAGATCAGCTCGGTCGCGTTGATGGCGTCGACGAGGATCGCGGGGCTGCCGATCGCCGCCGGGTTGGCGCCGACCAAGGAGATCGAGACCGTCGCGAAACCACCCACGAGGTCGTCGGTTTCCCAGAGGACCACCCCCGATTGATAGCTCGGCGCGTAGCAATCGACCGTGTCGACCAGCACGCCGTCCACTCGGATCTCGGCGATCCCCCGTGCGCTGCCGCGCTGACCGATCCACTGCGTGCGCTCGCCCTGGACCGTGAACGTGCAACTGGCACCGACGCTCGACGTGACCTCGGCCGATCCTCCCGACTGCGATGGGTGGTTCCAACGGAACCAGTCACCGGCATAGCGAAGACTCCAGTGATCGTTCTCGTAGGTCAGGAGGGAGGGCGGTGGGGGTGGCGGATCGCCGCGCGCCACCGCCTCGACGGCGTCGACCAGGATCACCGGGCTGCCGACGACCGCCGGGTTCGCGCCGACGTTGGTGATGGTCAGCGTCTTGGTTCCTTCGGGAAGGTCCGAGGCCTCGAACAGCGCCACCTGTGACGCATAGTCCGCGGCGTAGGTGTCGACCGTGTCGACCACGACGTCGTCGATCCGGATCTCCGCGATGCCTCGGGCACGGCCCCGCTGACCGATCCACCGGATGGTGGGCCCGGTGAAGTCGACCGAGCAGCTGGCGCCGAACGATCCGACCGCGGCGGAACCGCCGGACTGGCTGGCGTTGTTCCACGTGAACCAGCTGCCGGCGTAGGCGAGCGCCGGGTCGTCGTTCTCGAATCGGGTGAGTTGCACGCCGGGAGGTGGGGAGACGAGTGCCTCGGCTTCGACCGCATCGACCAGCACCACGCCCGACCCCTGGGCACTCGGGCCCGGACCCAGATACTCGATCACGGCGACGTGTTCGCCGGCACCCAAACCGACCGACTCGAGCACCACGGCCTGGGAGTCCCAACCGGGGGCGAAGGTGTCGACCGTCGCCTGCACGACGCCGTCGACGGTGATGCGGGCGACGCCTCGCTGGGGCCCGCGCTGGCCGATGACCCGCATCGCGTCTCCGGTGAACGTGAAGGTCAGGGTCGCGCCGACACCGCGGGCGACCGCGGAGGCGCCACCGGACTGGCTGGGGTTGGACCACGTGAACCAGTCGCCCGCATAGATCAGGTCGGGATGGTCGTTCTCGAATCGGGTGAGTTCGACCGGCGGGTCGCCGGCGAACGGTCCGCTGATCTCGAACGTCTCACCCGGGAGCCGCTGCGACGACACGTAGAGCCGGGTGCCCGAGGGGTCGAACGCCGGCCCGGTCAACTCGGAGTTGGGATCCCCCTCGTAGCGGCCGATCACGGTCAGTTCGCCGCTGCGGGTGACGAGCACGATCTCGAGGTTGCCGCCGTCCTCGACGACGAGCACATCGCCCTGCGGAGTGATCACGAGGTTGTCAGGGCCGGTCAACTCCGGATTGGGACTGTCGGCGGCATCGTAGAGAACCGACAGCGTCGTCGTCCGCAGATCGAGTTCCCAGATCCGGTTGTCGCCCTTGGTCGTGAAGTAGATCGTCGAATCGATGTAGTCGATGCCCTCCGCGCCGTCGAAGCGGACCGCATCGGCGACCTGGAGGTGGGGACGCGGGTTGGTGCCCGTCGGGTTCGGCACCGTCGCCCAACGCAATCCGGCTCCGTCGTCGGCCAGCACCTGCAACGTCCCGCTCGACAGGTCGCCCCACGTCGTCGGGGTGAACCGGTAGAGGACCCCGTCGGGCCGGTCCTCGGTCAAGAAGAGCGCCCGCCAGTTCGGCGCAGCCGCGACCGCTTCGTGCTGGAAGGCCCCCATCGCCGGACGGGCGACCGCCGGCGCAACGCCGGAGGGATCGCACTCGTACACCAGGCCATCGGGGGTCTCCTCGCACGACAACCACGTCCCCCACGGCGTCGCACCCCCGGCGCAGTTGCGGGTGGTGCCCGACAGGATCGTGCGAGCGCCGGTGATCGAGCCGTCCGCAGCGAAGGAGATGGCGCCCACCCCGCCTGCGCCGACCCCGCCCTCGCTGTTGGAGACATAGGTCCAGCCGCCGTCGGCCGTGGGGAACACGGCCCCGCCATCGGGATCGGCATGCCAGGCGTGCCCCGTGTCGGCGACCTCGACGCCGGACGTCGCCACACGGCGCGACGTGAACCCCGGCAGCAGACGCCACCCATTGGCATCGGCGGGTTCCAAGAGCCCACCGTTGGCGACGCCGAGCGCACCGGCGATGCCATGCAGACGTGCGGCGGCCACGAACGCGACCGCCCCGCCGGCCAACTGCAGCACCGACCGTCGATCGAGCCGCATCGCTTGCGCTGTCTCGCCCATCCCACCCTCCGTGACCGCGTCCGTCCCGGAGGGTAACCGCTCTGCGGGGACCGCAACAGCGTCCACGAACGGTGGCAGACTCGCCGAACGACCCAGATCCCCGCACGGGGCGAACGGAGACTGAGCATGCAGTTGGCGATGGTGGGACTCGGCCGGATGGGGGCGAACCTCGTCCGTCGGCTGATGCGCGACGGCCACGACTGTGTCGTGACCGACGTCGACCCCGAGGCGATCGACGAACTCGAGCGCGAGGGCGCGACCGGCGCTGCCGACCTCGCCGAACTCGTCGAGAAGATGGACGGACCTCGCCACGTGTGGATCATGGTCCCGGTCGCGATCGTCGATCGGATCATCGATCAGCTCATCCCGCTCCTGTCGGCGGATGACGTGATCATCGACGGCGGCAACTCGTTCTACCGCCACGACATCGACCGCGCCGATCGGCTCGCCGAGCACGGCATCCACTATGTCGACGTCGGGACCAGCGGCGGCGTCTACGGACTCGAGCGCGGGTTCTGCCTGATGGTCGGCGGCGAGACCGGCACGGTCACGGCGATGGCCCCGCTCTTCGACGCCATCTCGCCACCGATCGACTCGGTGCCCCGCACCGCCAACCGCAGCGGCGACATCGTTCCCGCCGAACACGGCTGGCTCCACTGTGGCCCGGCCGGCGCCGGCCACTTCGTGAAGATGGTCCACAACGGCATCGAGTACGGGATGATGGCTGCGATCGCCGAGGGCCTCGGCATCC
>JBCCWI010000164.1:0-7836 GCA_039193795.1 Actinomycetota bacterium
ACCCACATGGAGTACTTGCGGCTCATGTTGAGCAGCGAGGTGACCGGCTTGGGGATCTTCCCCGATTCGACTAGGCCCACTTGAGTACTCCCTTGCGCCAGGCGTAGAGCAGGCCCAGCAAGAGGATGAAGATGAAGATCGCCATCTCGATCAGACCGAAGAGCTCATAGACCTCCAGGCGGGTCGCCCAGGGGAAGATGAAGACCGCTTCGACGTCGAACATGACGAACAGCAGCGCGAAGACGTAGTACCGGATGTTGGCCTGGGACCACATGTCGCCGGTCGGATCGACACCGGACTCGTAGGCCTCGGTCTTGGCGAGCGTGGGCTTGCTCGGACGCAGGATTCGCCCGATGCCGAGGAACACGCCCACGAGCGCGACGCCGACGAGACCGAAGATGCCGACCGTCAGGTAGCTGCGAAGAAAATCCGACACGAAGGATGAGCCTACTGCTGAGATTTTGGGCAGGACAAAGCCGGGAAAACGTTCCTCCCAGCCGTCGTGAGGCTATCGCCGAACGGCTGATCTCACCGGGATCGAGCGGGATTTGTGCGCCCCCGTGAGGGCGGCATCGCCCACCGCGGCCGCCACGCTCACCGAGCGACGACCGGATGGGGGGTGACGGCGTTCCAGAGGATGGTGTTCGGGTGGTACGGCACGGCGTCGGGCTGGCTCGCACCGGTCTCGTCCGTCGCCCGGGTGCGCAGCCGATGCTCGCCCGGCTCGAGGTCGACGGTCAGATGGAACGGTGTCCAGGACCAGCGTCCGGGAAGGGGCTCCAACGTGGCCTCCTGCCACGGACCGCTGTCGAGCGACCACTCGACGGAGCGGATCGGGGCCGTCCCCGAGCGGGCGTAGCCCCACACGACCGTCGATCCGCTCGATACGACGGCGTTCCAGTCGAGCGCGAGGGTGCTCTTCACCGGGTGGGTGGTCGCCGGGCCCCGATCGGTGCCGTCGGGGTCGCGCAGCCGGTAGTAGACGTCGGCGCGAAACGACGGCAGCCAGCTCGACGAGAGCTCGATGCGATCGACCCACTTCACCGAATACGCCCCGATCCACCCCGGGACGACGAGACGAACCGGGGCCCCGTGCGCCGTCACGAGCGGTTCGCCGTTCATCTCCAGGGCGACGAGCGTGTCGGAATCGAGCGCCTTGGACGCCGGCATGCACATCCGCACGACATCGCCGTCCTCGTTCTCGACGTCGAGGCCCGACGATGCGGCCCAGGCGAAGGTGGCGGTCGGCTCGGCGAGCGCGAGCACGTCGGCCAGGCGGACCCCACCCCAACGCGCCATCCCCATGGCGCCGGTCATCCAGTGGGTGTCGAGCGCGCTGACCGGCCGGGGATGGCCGGCCACGTACTCGAAGAGCTTGCGGCCGTTGCCGGCACACTCGAGCCAGGCGTCGAGCTCGACCCACGGGAGCCGCCGGAGCTCGTCGAGCCGCAGGGTGACGGGGCTCGCCGCGCCATCGCCGTCGATGCGCAGCGTCCACGTCTCGGGGTCGACGCGCGCCGCCGCGCCGGCGTTGCACACGAAGAACCGGTCGGTCGGTGTCTGCTGCCGACCGAGGTCGAGGCCGACCGGTTCCAGGCTGGTCTTCAGTGCGGCGAAGCCATCGGTGGGCTTCCCGAAGTCGCCGTCGGTCTGGGTGACCGGGGCGATCTCAGTCATCGAAGGGGACGACCTTCGCGGCCAGCCAGCGCCCGGTACCGGCGAACAGCACCGCAGGGAGGAACCGGCTGAAGATCGTCTCCAACCGTCCCAGCACGCCCGCTCCCGAGACGCGGGTCAACTCGATGCCGATCGCGATCACACCCTCGAGCAGGACGATCGACGCGACGACGACCGTGGCTCGCCGGAGACTGGGCACGACGGCGTTGCGCGGAGTCGTCGCGATGAGCACGCCGGCGGCGAGGACCATGAGCCCAGTCGTCGGCGACGCGTTCCGCGTCAGCTCGGCGACATCATCGGAGAACGCCCCCCACCGGTCGTCGATGAACCCGGCCAACGGCCCGAGCAGTCGGAGCACCGCCGACGCCAGCAGGACGACGACGACGACCTCGCGGGCTTCGTCCCAGCTGATCGGGAGGTCGGGGGTGCGTTCCTCGTCGGCCATTGGCGCCCGACGCTACCCCGCGGCGATGAGCTGCGGAACCGCGTCGCGGGTGATCGAGTCGAGCTCGCCGGGCACGAGCCCGAACCCGATGGTGACGATGAGTGCGATCACGATCGCGACCGCCGCCGCCGGCGGCACTCGGATCGCCGGGGCGTCGGCATCGGCCTCGCCCAGATACATCGACAACACGATGCGCAGGTACAGGAACGCCGACACGACGGCGGTGATCATGGCCGCAACGGCGAGCCAGTACGAACGGGCCTCGACCGCAGCACCGATCACCTCGAACTTGGCGACGAAGCCGGAGGTCAGCGGCACGCCCGCCTGGGCGAGCAGGAAGACCGTGAAGGCGAGCGCCAGCGCCGGGCGGCGCTGACCGAGCCCGTTGAGATCGTCGAGGCTGGTCGCTCGGTCACCGTCGCCGGAGACGACGGCGAGCACGCCGAAGCTGCCGATCACGAGGAAGGTGTAGGCGACGGCGTAGAAGACGACCGACGCGGTGCCGGCGTCGCTCGCCGCCTGCACGCCGACGAGGATGAAGCCGGCGTGGCTGATCGAGGAGTAGGCGAGCATGCGCTTGGCGTCGCGCTGCACGACGGCGAGGAACGAACCGATGATCAAGGTCAGCAACGCGAGGGCGTAGACCGCCGGCTGCCAGTCCGAGGCGTACGAGCCGAAGGTGGTCACGAACACCCGCACCAGTGCGGCGAACCCCGCCGCCTTGACCGCAGAGGCCATGTAGGCGACGACCGGGGTCGGGGCGCCCTGGTAGACGTCGGGCGTCCAGGCGTGGAACGGCGCCGCCGCCACCTTGAACCCGAGGCCGACCAGCAGCATGGCGAAGCCACCCATGAGCAGCCCGTTCTCGAGCAGCACGGTCGAGTCGAGGAACGTGCGGATCTCGATCAGGTTGGTCGAGCCGGTGGCGCCGTAGGTGAGGGCGATGCCGTAGAGCAGGAAGGCGGAGCTGAAGGCGCCGAGCACGAAGTACTTGAGACCGGCCTCCTGGCTCTCGCTGCGGCGCACGTGCATGGCGGCCATGACGTACACCGCGATGCTCAGCGTCTCGAGTGCGAGGAACAGCACGATCAGGTCGTTGGCGCTGGCCATCACGACGCCACCTGCGGCGGAGAACAACATCAGGACGTACATCTCGACCCCGTCGAGACGTTCGCGCCGGAGGTAGTCGTCGAGCAGGAAGGCGACGAGGACGACCGCCGACGCGATCACCCCGGTGAAGACGAGGGCGAAGCCGTCGACGGTGATCTGGTCGCCGACGGAGTTGAACGCGCCTTCGGGCTGGAAGCGCTCGTTCCACAGACCCCAGGTCGCGGCGAGCGCGGCGAGCCCGATCATCGCCGTGAGGGACGCATCGAGGCCGAGGCGGAGCGAACGGGCGGCCCAGGCGGCGACGGCGACCACCACGAGGAGACCGACATAGAAGGCCGGATCGCCGATGTCGCCGCGCAGGTCGGCGAACGGGACCTCTCCGCCGGCGTATCCGGCCGAGACCCACATGGCGATGACGGTCAGACCGCCGATCACCGGCACCGCGTTGTCGACGATCGAGTCGGGCAGGGCCTTGATGAGCGAGCGGAACAGGATCAGCAGCAGCGCACCGACGCCGAGGATCAGCAGCGGCAGGATGCCCTGCCACTCGATGTCGGGACGGATGACGGGATTGGTGGCCTGAGCGAGCATCACGTGTCCCCCTCCTCAGCGGCCTTCTCGGCGGCCTTCTTGGCCTGGTACTCGTTGACCTCGTCGATGGTCCAGAACTCGAACACGTCGGGGGTGGCCTCGTCGAAGTCGGCGACGTTGTCGTCGACGTGGACGATCAGGGCGTCGACCGCAGGCTCCATCCGCTCGATCACCGGCTTCGGGTACAGGCCCATGAAGACGATCGCGGCGAGGAACGGCACGAGGATCGCGCCCTCGCTCCACGTGAGGTCCTTCATCTCGGCGTTCTCGCCCTCGGCCGGGCCGTGGAACACCCGCTGATAGGCCCACAGCAGGTACAGGGCGGCGATGATCACGCCGGTCGCGGCGACGATCGCCCACCAGCGGAAGGCTGCGAACGCGCCGAGCAGGGCGAGGAACTCGCCGACGAATCCGTTGAGCCCGGGCAGGCCGATCGAGCTGAGCATCACCACCATGAACGCGGCCGCGAAGACCGGCGCGGGCTTCTGGAGCCCACCGAGTTCGGAGATCAGCCGGGTGTGGCGGCGGTCGTAGATCCAGCCGACGAGCAGGAACAGCGCACCGGTCGAGACGCCGTGGTTGACCATCTGGAGCAGGCCACCCTCGATGCCCTCGGTGTTGAGGGCGAACGTGCCGATCACGATGAAGCCGAGGTGGGCCACCGACGAATAGGCGACGAGACGCTTGAGGTCCTTCTGCATCGTCGCAGCGATCGCGCCGTAGATGATGCCGATCGTTCCGAGACCGACGAGCACCGGGGCGAAGTACACGGCAGCCTCGGGGAAGAGGTAGATGCCGAATCGCAGGAAGCCGTAGGTGCCGAGCTTCAACATGACGCCGGCGAGGATCACCGAGCCGGCGGTCGGCGCATTGGTGTGGGCGTCGGGCAGCCAGGTGTGCACCGGGAAGAGCGGGACCTTCACCGCGAACGCCAGCGCGAAGCTGAGGAAGATCCAGCGTGCGGTCGTGGTCGCGAGCGCCTGCTCCTCGGCCAGGTAGACCAGGTCGAAGCTCACCGGGTTGCCGGTCTCGGCGGCGGTGAGGAAGGCGGTCGCGAGGATGCCGACCAGCATCAGCGCGGAGCCGAACATCGTGTAGACGAAGAACTTGGTGGCCGCGTAGGCGCGGGCACCGTGGCCCCACTGGCCGATGAGGAAGTACATCGGCACGAGGACGATCTCGAAGAACACGAAGAAGGCGAACAGGTCCAGGGCGAGGAACACGCCCATGACTCCGGCCTCCAGGACCAACAGCCAGGCGTAGTACGCCTTCGGGGTGTGCTCGGCCTCGATCGCCAGGATCGCGAGCGGGAACAGGGCGGCGGTCAGCACCACCAACCACAGCGAGATGCCGTCGATGCCGAGGGTCCAGGAGATGCCCAGCCCCTCGATCCAGGTCGCCGAGTCGACGAACTGGAAGTCGGCGGCGGCGTCCTTGTCGAACTCGACCATGACCCAGGCGGTCATGCCGGCGACGACGCCGGAGAACAGGAAGGCGATCTGCTTGAAGTACTCGGGCCGGTTGTTCGGCAGGAGCAGCAACACGAGCGCGCCGATCATCGGCGTGACGACGATGGCGGAGAGGATGGCGAAGGGGACGTCCGGGCCGGACGCGGCGAGGATGGGATGCATCAGAAGGTCGTCCTCACGAGGAACCACGCGATGAGACCCACCGCACCGATCGCCACCAGCGCGGCATAACTACGGACGAGGCCGGTCTGGATCGACCGCATCTCCCCGCCCACCGAGCGCACGAGACGCCCGGTTCCGTTCACGACGCCGTCGACGACGGTGGCGTCGAACCAGGCGACGAAGTCGAAGCCCTTGCGGCCGGGACCGCCCATGAAGTTGCTGACCGACTCGTCGTAGCGCCAGCCTCGGGCGAGGATCGGCAACTCGACCCGTTCGGCCGGGATGCGCTTCTGCAGGTAGATCGCCACCGCGGCGGCGATGCCGATCGCACCGAGCACGACGGCGATGATCGCCAGCACCCAGAGCTCACCGCCCGACAGCGAGAGCTTGTGCTTGTTGCCGAACAGGGAGGGTTCGAGCCACTTCTCGAGGAAATGGAGGTCCTTGCTGAAGGGCAGGTTCATCACGCCGGCGACGATCGACGCCACCGCCAGCACGACGAGCGGCACGGTCATCTGCCACGGCGATTCGTGCGGATGGAACTCGCGGCGCTCCCGCACGGCCTCGGGGAGATCGTCGTCGGTGATGCCCTCGAGGTCGTCGCCACCGGCCTCGGCGGCGGCGACGACGGTGGCGACCTCGGCCCGGGCCGTCTCGACCTCGGCGCGCGCCGTCTCGATCGAGGCGGTCACCTCGTCGACCGACTCCTGGGCCTTGACCACACCGTCCTGGGCCTTGTCGAGGTTCTTGGTGGCCTTGTCGAAGGCCTTCTCGTCGCTCTCGTCGGCCTCGGCGAGTTCGGCCTGCCGCTGCTCGAGCTTCTCGGTGGCCTTGTCGAGCTTCTCCTGGGCTTTGACCACACCCTCCTCGGCGTCGCCGATGCCGGCCTCGGCCTCGGTGACGGCGGCTTCCGCGGCGGCGACGCGGTTGTCCCAGATCTCGGCGATCTCTTCGGTGCGCACGTCGGCGTAGCGGTACTCGCCGTAGAAGGTCATGAAGACCTGGCGGCTCATGTAGAACGCGGTGAGCAGGGCGGTGATCAGGCCGACGATCCAGAGTCCGATGTTGACGTCGTAGGCGTAGGCCAGGATCTCGTCCTTGGACCAGAAGCCCGAGAACGGCGGCACGCCGGCGATCGCCAGCCACCCGATGATGAAGGTGGCCGATGTGATCGGCATGAGCTTGCGCAGCGCGCCGTAGTGGCGCATGTCCTGGTCGTGGTGCATGCCGTGGATGACGGAACCAGAGCCGAGGAACAGCAACGCCTTGAAGAAGGCGTGGGTGATCATGTGGAAGATCGCGGCGATGTAGGCGCCGATGCCGACGGCGAGGATCATGTAGCCGAGCTGGCTGACCGTCGAGTACGCGAGCACCTTCTTGATGTCGTTCTGGGCGACCGCGATCGTGGCCGCGAACAGGGCGGTGACCGCACCGGTCCAGGCGATCAGATCGAGCGACCAGCCGGCGGCCTCGGCGGTGATCGGGTTGACGCGGGTCAGCAGATAGACGCCGGAGGTCACCATCGTGGCCGCGTGGATCAGCGCCGACACCGGTGTCGGGCCGGCCATGGCGTCGGGCAGCCAGAGGTACAGCGGGAACTGGGCCGACTTGCCGGCGGCGCCGACGAGCAACAGCACCGTGATCGCCGTCGCCGTGTTCTCCGAGAGCTCGCCCGCATTGCCGAAGATGTCGACGTACTGGATCGAACCGATCGAGGTGAACAGCAGGAACATCGCGATCATGAAGCCCCAGTCACCGACACGGTTGGTGACGAAGGCCTTCTTGCCGGCGGTGGCGTTGGCTTCCTCGGTGAACCAGAACGAGATGAGGAAGTACGAGCAGGCGCCCACGCCCTCCCACCCGAGGAAGGTGAGGAGCATGTTGTCGCCGAGCACCAGCATCAGCATCGAGAAGGCGAACAGGTTCAGGTAGAGGAAGAACTTGGAGAAGTTCTCGTCGCCGTGCATGTAGCCGATCGAGTACAGGTGGATCAGCGCACCGACGCCGGTGATGAACAGGGTCATGGTGATCGACAGCGGGTCGACCAGGAAGCCGACGTCGACCGAGAAGTCGCCGGCCGGCACCCACTCCCAGAGCGTCTGCACGAAGCGACGCTCCTCTTTGTCCTCACCCATCAGGCCGACGAAGGTCACGGCCGCGGCGGCGAACGATCCCCCCATCGCCAGGGTGGCGACCCAACCTGCTCCCGGCTCGCCCAGACGGCGACCGAACACGAGGATGGTCACGAAGCCGAGCAGCGGGAACGCGGGGATCAAGAAGGCAGCATCAAGCATCGTCAGCCCCTCAACAACGACACGTCATCGGCGGTGGCATCGGCCCGGCGCCGGTTGATCGCCACCACGAGTGCGAGGCCGACGACGA
>JBCCWI010000165.1:0-7746 GCA_039193795.1 Actinomycetota bacterium
CGTCACGCGGCCTACGTGGAAGCCTGCGCCCGATTGCAAGCGGTCTACGACCTGCGCGGGATCTTCCCGTAGACGGCTCGCGACGGGCGGTCCGGTTTAGCCAGTGGCTATTTCGGCTGTGTTTCCTCCGATGACAAATCCGTGGCGACCGTGGCGGACGTCACCGCAGCTGTGTATCGTCGCTCCCCATCCCGAACGGGAAACACTGGAGGAATGACTCAATGCGTAAGCACCACCTGCTGCGGCTCCTCGCCGTGCTCCTCGGATTCAGCCTGGTCGTCGCGGCCTGCGGCTCCGATGACGACGACGAGGAGACCGGCGGCGACGAATCCGGCGAGACCAGCGAAGAGTCTGGTGACGCCGACGACGACGGCGGCGACGACGCCGACGACAGCGATGACGACTCCGACGACGGCGACAGCGAAGACGTCGTCGAGGCCACCCAGGACGGCGGCGTGCTCGCGGCCGTCATCGCCCGTGGCGAGCTGAACTGTGGCGTCTCCGGCGCCGGCGTCGGCTTCTCGGTCACCCAGCCCGACGGCAGCCAGGTCGGCTTCGACGCCGACTACTGCCGTGCCACCGCGGCGGCGATCCTCGGCGATGCCGAGGCCGTGAACTTCGTGCCGCTCACCGCGGCCGAGCGCTTCACCGCCGTCCAGACCGGCCAGGTCGACGTGCTGTTCCGCAACACCACCTGGACCCAGAGCCGTGACACCGACGTGGGCATGGACTTCGGTCCGACCACCTACTTCGACGGTCAGCAGCTCATGGCCCGTGCCGGCGACGGCTTCTCGGGCTCCAGCGGCGTTGCCGACATCGACGGTGCGGTCATCTGCACCAACGCCGGTACCACCACCGAGAAGAACATCGCCGACGCCGCTGCGGCGGAGGGTGTCAGCATCGACCTGCAGACCTTCGAGGACTTCAACCAGGTCACCGACGCCTTCATCAACGGCGCCTGCGACATCATCACCACCGACGGTTCGGCCCTCGTCGGCCGCAAGGCCGAGCAGCAGCCCGCCGATCAGGACTGGGTGATCTTCCCGGCCACGCCGATCTCGAAGGAGCCGCTCGGCCCGACCTACGGTCAGAACGACTCGGCCTTCGCCGACGCGGTCAACTGGACCGTCTACGCCACGATGATCGCCGACGAGAACGGCATCAACCAGGGCAACGTCGACGACGCCGTCGCCAACCCGCCGACCGCCGAGATCGGCCGTCTGCTCGGTGGCGAGGGTGAGCTGCAGACCGCGATGGGCCTGGCGCCCGACGCCTTCTACCAGGTCATCAGCCAGGTCGGTAACTACGCCGACATCTTCGACCGTCACCTGACCCCGCTCGGGATCACCCGTGAGGGTTCGGCCAACGCACAGTGGACCGAGGGCGGCCTCATCTACGCCCCGCCGGCCCGCTGATCCAGCGGACCGACACCATCTGACACCTCGCCGGGGGCCCCGCATCGGGGCCTCCGGACGGTGACCAGGAGGCTGGGTCGCCTCGGCGCCCCAGCCTCTGCGCCACTGTCAGAGGATCACACCGAAACAGTGCAACACACCGCGACAGCCTGAGGGGGAGCGAACGGGTGTCCGACACAGCCGACCGTTCATTGGTGACGGCCGCATCACAACGACCACCGCTGTACCGCGACGCCGTCGTGGTCAAGTGGTTCGCCCAGGTCGTCACCCTGGTGCTGGTGATCGCCGCGTTGTGGTTCCTTGCGGACCAAGCCGGCGGGAACCTCGAGGCCAAGAGCATCAGCACCGGATTCGACTTCCTCGAGGTCGACCCCGGCATCAACCTCAACGGCACGATCGATGACGAGCCCGACACCGGCGGCCGCGCCCTCTACGCCGGCATGGTCAACACGATCCGGCTCGCGGTGGGCGGCATCCTCCTTGCGACGATCCTCGGCATCGTCGTCGGCGTCGCCCGGCTCTCGAACAACTGGATCGTCTCGAAGACCTCGAGCGTGTTCATCGAGTACGAGCGCAACATCCCGCTGCTCGTCCACATCATCATCTTCTTCGCCATCCTCACCGGCCTCGACAACTTCAGCGACGAGGTCGGGCCGATCAACGGTTGGCTCCACGTCTCCAACAAGGGGGTGTCGGTCCCGCGGCTGCACATCGACGACGGCTTCTACCAGTGGATGGTGTTCATCATCATCGGCGCCGTCATCGGCAACATCGTCCGCAAGCGCCGCCAGGCAGCCCAGGACGACACCGGCGCGACGACCTACCCGCTCGGCTCGATGCTGGGTGTCATCGCCGTGTTCGGGCTGGTCGGCTGGTTCCTCCACCCGATCTTCGGCTGGGTCGGCGCCATCTTCGACGCCATCGCCGATGCCATCGACGCGGTGCCCGCCACCGTGGTGCAGCTGGTGCTCACCGTGCTCGCCGTCGGGCTGGCCGCCGACTGGATCCGCCGCTTCCTCAACAGCCGTCGCACGCCCGCCGGGCTGGCCAAACTGACCGACGACGACTACTTCCGCATGATCTTCGCCGGCGTCGGCGCCCTGATCGGCGCGGTGTTCATCTGGCTGATCTGGCCGGGCGGCTCCAGCTGGCTGGTCAACTCCGGCAGCGACCTGTTCGGTGTGCTCGGCGACAAGTTCGGCGACGGCCGCGACGGCAGCCCCTTCGGACTCGGACGACCCGACTTCGAGCAGCGCGGCAACTTCGTCAATCCCGGGCCCGGCGGCCTCAACTTCTCGCAGGGCTTCGCCGCCGTCTTCTTCGCCATCGTCCTCTACACCGCAGCGTTCATCGCCGAGATCGTGCGAGCCGGCATCCTCGCCGTGCCGAAGGGACAGACCGAGGCCGCACAGGCGATCGGCCTGCGCCGCTCGACCATGCTGCGCCGCGTCATCCTCCCGCAGGCCTTCCGGGTCAGCCTCCCGCCGCTCGGCAACCAGTACCTCAACCTCACCAAGAACACCTCGCTCGCAGTGGCGGTGGGGGCGACCGACCTCGTGCAGGTCGGCCAGACCGTCTACAACCAGACCGGCCGAAGCCTGGAGGTCTTCGCCATCTGGATGGGCTTCTACCTGGCCTGCTCGCTGACGATCAGTGTGATCGTCAACTTCTTCAATGTCCGACTCGCGATCGTGGAGCGCTGACATGGAGAACACACAGCTCGACGCCCAGACGACCATCATCCTCGCCGAGGCCGACCGCCAAGCCTCCGAGCGACCCGAAGAGCCGAGCCTTCCGCCGCTCGAGTGGATCCGCAAGAACCTCTTCTCGTCGTGGACCAACACGATCTTGACCGTTGCGTTCGCGGCGCTCGGGATCTACGCCTACCGAGCCCTGCTCAACTTCGTGTTCAGCGAGAACACCGACTGGAACTCGGTCCGGGTCAACCTGCGCCTTCTGTTCACCCAGGCGTATCCCGAGGGCGACTACCACCGCGTGTGGATCTCGCTCGGCCTGGTCTTCGTCCTCGCGGGCGTCGGGCTCGGGCTGATGAACGTCGGGCGAGGCATCTCGATGAAGAAGCTCGCCACCTGGTGCGTCGGATGGGGCGGCCTGGTGGTGGCCGGCGTGTTCCTGCGGCAACCCTCGGTGCTCGTGGGCGACGATGGTGAGCCGATCCTCGCCGACGCCGACGGGGTGCAGCTCGCCCGGGACGGACTCGGCACACTGGTCTACCCCGACGGTTCGCCGGCCCCGAGCCAGGGCCTGACCGTGGTGCGCGAGTCGTTCGGCGATGCCCTCTCGAGCCGCACCGGCTGGCTGACGATCGGGCTGGTCCTGATCGCGATCGCCGCGGCCATCTGGTTCGGCCTCGGCGACAAGCGGCGGCGCAGCACCTTCGTCCCGTCGATCCCCTTCGGCCTCGCCGGCATCGCCGCCCTGATCTCCACCACCTGGTGGTACAACTGGGGCAACTACACCTTCTCGACCGACGAGGAGACGGGGGTCTCCGGGTTCAACTTCGAGCCGGGGGAGAAGGTGGCCGAGACCACCCGCAACCCGTGGACGATCATGTTCTTCGTCCTCCTCGGTGCCTACCTGCTCGGCCGCCGCCTCAAGGGCACCGCCGTCGACGGCAAGGTGAAGGCCGTCCTCACCCTCGGGTGGTTCCTGGCGCCGTTCGTGACGTTCTTCGGCATCCTGCGAGGCCCGGTCCTCGACTGGGGTTATGTCTTCTCGGTCGACGTCCCGCTGTGGCTGGCGTTCGCCGTCGGTGGCGCGGCCCTGATGTGGCTGCTCACCAAGCCCGGCATCGGTGAGGTCGGACGCATCCTGGCCGTCCTCGTGCTGGCGATCGCCGCCTTCACCTGGGTCGCCGCGTTCTTCGGCTGGTTCGGCATGCTCCAGAAGGTGCGGCTGAGCTTCCTGATCCTCGGTCTCGCCGCCCTGCTCGCCCCGAACTTCATCGGCGAGACCCGCCAACGGCTCACCCTAGTCTACGGCTGGCTCGGCACGATCACGATCTTCCACGTGATGGTCACCCTGATCAACACGCCGTCGTCGATCGAGGTACCCACCGAGGACTTCGCCGGCGGCTTCATGGTGTCGATCTACGTCACCGTGTTCACCCTGCTGTTCAGCTTCCCGCTCGGTGTCTTGCTGGCGCTCGCCCGCACCTCGCGCCTCCCGATCTTCCGCCTGCTGGCGACGGTGTACATCGAGTCGTTCCGCGGGGTTCCGCTGATCACGATGCTGTTCTTCTTCACGGTGTTCGTGAACCTCTTCCTGCCCGACGGCATGGAGCTCGCCCTGCTCGCCGCGGTGACGATTGCCTTCGTGCTCTTCTCGGCCGCCTATCTCGCCGAGAACGTCCGCGGCGGTCTCCAGTCGGTTCGGCGAGGCCAGTACGAGGCCAGCGACGCCCTCGGCCTCACCACGGTGCAGCGCACCGGGTTCATCGTGTTGCCGCAGGGCCTTCGGGTCTCGATTCCACCGCTCGTCGGCCAGGCGATCGCGACCTACAAGGAGACCTCGCTGCTGGCGATCGTCGGCGTGTTCGACTTCTTGCGGATGGCTCGAGACATCATCCCGAACCAGCCGGAGTTCCTCGGCGAGCGCAAGCCCGCCCTGCTGTTCATCTGTGTGATCTATTTCATCGGCGCCTACGCCATGTCCAAGTACTCCCAGCGCCTCGAGAAGAATCTCGGGGTCGGTGAAAGGTAGAACCCATGAGCATCAACGACGCCACCGTTGCGGTGACCGAAGAGCTCGCCGCACGCGACGACATGATCGTGTGCGACGGGGTCGACAAGTGGTACGGCGACTTCCAGGCGCTCAAGGGCGTCTCCGCCACGATCAAGGAGCAGGAGGTCGTCGTCGTCCTCGGTCCGTCGGGGTCGGGCAAGTCGACCTGGATCCGCTGCATCAACCGCCTGGAGCAGCATCAGGGCGGCCGGATCATCGTCGACGGGGTCGAGCTGACCAACGACACCCGCAACATCGAGAAGATCCGTTCCGAGGTCGGGATGGTGTTCCAGCAGTTCAACCTGTTCCCGCACCTGACGGTGAAGGACAACATCACCCTCGCCCCGATCTGGGTGCGCAAGAAGCCCCGCGGTGAGGCTGACGCGCTCGCCGACCAGCTGCTCGAGCGGGTCGGTATCCCCGAGCAGGCCGACAAGTTCCCGGGCCAGCTGTCGGGCGGCCAGCAGCAGCGGGTGGCGATCGCGCGAGCGCTTGCGATGGAACCGCGGGTGATGCTCTTCGACGAACCGACCTCCGCCCTCGACCCCGAGATGATCAAGGAGGTCCTCGATGTGATGAAGGACCTCGCCCGCGGCGGCATGACCATGATCGTGGTCACCCACGAGATGGGCTTCGCCCGCGAGGTCGCCGACCGCATCATCTTCATGGAGTCGGGTGAGATCGTGGAGACCGGCACGCCCGAGCACTTCTTCACCAGCCCCGAAGAGGACCGCACCAAGCTGTTCTTGTCGCAGATCCTCTGACGCGACACCTGGGGCCCGCTGGGCCAGGATGGACGCCGTGTCCGATCCGTTGACCCACGCCGAGCTGACGATCGACCTCCGGGCCGTGGTCGCCAACTGGACGCGCATCGGCGAGATCGCGCCGACGGCTGCCGTCGCGGCCATGGTGAAGGCCGACGGCTACGGCGTCGGTGCCGTCGACGTCGTCGGGGCGCTCTCGACCGCGGGCTGTCGTGAGTTCTTCGTGGCCGAGATCGGTGAAGCGGTCGAACTGCGCGCATCCGCCCCCGCGGTCGACATCTTCGTGCTCGCCGGCGCCCAGCCCGGGACGCTCGACGACCTCGTCGCCCACGACCTCGTTCCGGTGCTGATCGACCTCGGTCAGATCGAACGCTGGGCCGAGCGCGGGCGCCGGGAGGGCCGGCGGCTGCGGGGGAGCGTGCACCTCGACACCGGCATGAACCGCACCGGCCTCGATCCCGCGGACACCGCCGCGCTGCTGGAGGACCCGAGTCGCCTCGACGGCGTCGACATCGTGCACCTGATGAGCCACCTGGCCTGTGCTGACGACCCCACCGACCCGCTCAACCAGCGCCAACTCGATGCGTATCGGCGCCTGCGCACCCGACTCCCGATGGGGGTGGCGTCGCTCGCCAACACGCCCGGGGTAGCACTCGGTCCGGCGTATCACTTCGATCATGTGCGGCCGGGCGTGGGACTGTACGGCACCGACCCGAGTCCGGGCCGGGTCCTCGGCCTGGAGCCGGTCGTCTCGCTGCACGCCCCCGTGCTCCAGGTGCGCTGGGCCGACGCCGGCGAGACCGTCGGCTACAGCGCGACCCACACGCTCGACCGCGAACGGCGGCTCGCCACGATCGGCGTCGGCTACGCCGACGGCGTGATCCGCGCCCAATCCGGTCGCGGTCACGTCGCGTTCGCCGGCCACCGGGCACCGATCGTGGGTCGGGTCTCCATGGACCTCATCACCGTCGACCTCACCGACGTGCCGGCCGACGTGCTCGTCGGGCCGGGATCCGCCGCCGAACTGATCGGGCCCGCCGTCACCATCGACGACGTCGCCGAGGCGGCCGGGACCATCCCCTACGAGATCTTGACGTCGCTGGGCGACCGATACCGACGACGCCACATCCGCTGAGTAGGGTGCCGACGTGGCCATTCCCAAGACCCTGGGCATCGAGACCGAGTACGGCATCGTCCACCGAGGCACCGACGAGCCGAACCCGATCAGTGCGTCATCGCTGCTGATCAACGCCTACCTCGCCGCCAACGGGTACCGGGCCGACGCCCGCTCCGACGTCATCGTCTGGGACTTCATCGACGAGACCCCCGGCGCCGACGCCCGCGGCTTCAGCCCGATGGGGGCGTTGCCGCCGGAGGTCGAGACCCACCTCGTCAACGCGGTGTTGCGCAACGGCGCCCGCTACTACGTCGACCACGCCCACCCCGAGATGTCGACCCCGGAGTGCGCCGACCCGCTGAGCGTCGTGAAGTACGACCGCGCCGGTGAGCTGATCGTGCAGCGTTCGATGGCCGCCGCCAACGAATTGCTGCCGCCCGGCCAGGAGCTCGTGCTCTACAAGAACAACTCCGACGGCAAGGGCAACAGCTACGGCACTCACGAGAACTACCTCGTCAGCCGCGACACCCCGTTCGGCCGGATCGTGCAGCACTGCACCGCCCACTTCATCACCCGCCAGATCTTCACCGGCGCCGGCAAGGTCGGCGCCGAGCTCCCCGGTCAGCGCACCGACGAGGTGCACTACCAGCTGACCCAACGGGCGGACTTCTTCGAGGAGGAGGTCGGGCTCGAGACGACCCTCAAG
>JBCCWI010000166.1:0-7616 GCA_039193795.1 Actinomycetota bacterium
CGGGCCCGATGTCACCAGCCGGTTCGACACGATGACCCTCAGCCAGGAGGCCCCCGACCGGGTGCGGATCTCCGGCACGAAGGGGGAGCGCCCGCCCGACACGCTGAAGGTGTCGATGAACGCCTGGGGCGGTTACCGAAGCGACATCGTCTTGGCGCTCACCGGGCTCGACATCGAGGCCAAGGCCGAACTGCTCGAGACGGCGTTCTGGACCGCGGCGCCGATCGGGCCCGAGGCGTTCGAGAGTGTCACGACCACCCTCGTGCGCACCGACCACGACGATCCGACGTCGAACGAGGCCGCGACCGCGCAGTGGCGGTTGACGGTCAAGGATCCCGACGAGCGCAAGACCAAGGCGATCTCGGTCGGGATCAACGACATGGCGCTGGCGACGATCCCCGGCTTCTACGGCCTGGCCGGGGCCGGCATCGGCAAGCCGTTCGGGGTCCACACGAGCGGCTTGGTTCCCGCCGACCTCGTGCCCCAGCACGTCGCCGTGCTCGGCGGCGCCCGCACCGTCGTCGACTCCGTGGCACCGCCGGGCGGCGAGCCCGTCGCGCCGCCGGCGGTGTCCCTTCCGCCGATCCCCGGCGGCGAGACCCGACGGGCACCGCTCGGCACGATTCTCGGGAGTCGCTCCGGCGACAAGGGGGGCAACGCCAACCTCGGGGTGTTCGCCCGCTCGGCGGAGGCCTATGTCTGGATGGCTGACCTGCTCTCGGTGGAGCGGCTGCGCGAGTTGCTGCCCGAGGCGGCCGACCTGCGGATCGATCGCCACGACCTGCCCAACCTCTGGTCGCTGAACTTCCTGATCCACGGGATCTTGCAGGAGGGTGTCGCCGCCTCGACCCGCCAGGACGGTCAGGCCAAGTCGCTGGGCGAGTGGTTGCGGGCCCGTCACGTCGACATCCCCGTCGTGCTGCTGGAGGCGACATGACCGACCTGCGCGACCGACTCCGCGAGGTCCCCGCCCCCGATCCGGTCTTGAGCCGCGAACGGGAGGCCGAGCTGACTGTGCGCCAACGCGAGATCCTCGACGAGCTCGGGCGCATCTTCGACAAAGGCTTCGTCGATGTGACGATGGCGGAGCTGGCGTCGCAGCTGAACTGCTCGCTCCGCACGCTCTACGGTCTCGCCAGCGGACGCAACGCCCTCGTGATGATGGTGGTCGATCGCAACCTCCGCGAGGTGGGTCGGGCCGCCCGACGAGCGATCGCCGACGACATGCGTGCGCTCGACGCCGTGCGCGCCTATCTCGCGGCGGCGACGGTCGCCGTGCAAGACATCACCCCGGAGTTCGCCGACGACATGTCGAAGGTGCCCGAGGGGCGGGCCCTCAACGCCGCCCACTCGGAGTACATCATCGACGTGACCCGCGCCCTGCTCGACGTCGCCGTGAGCCGCGGCGAGATCGCCGCCGTCGACACCGCCGCCGTCGCCCGGTTGATCGCCGGACTCGGCGCAGCCTTCGCCCGCCCCGAGGTCATGGCGACCCTCGCGTCGAGCCCCAAGGACGCCGCCGACGCCATGGTCGAGATCGTCCTCGACGGCCTGCGGAAAGGAACGCCATGACCGACCCGGTCGTCCGCCACGAGACCGTCGACGGGATCTGCACCGTCACCCTCGACGACCCTGTCCGCAAGAACGCCTTGAGTGCCCAGCTCACCGCAGAGCTCATGGATGCCCTCGACGCCGCCGAGGCCGACGACGCGGTCCGGGTGATCGTGTTGACCAACACCGGCACCACCTTCTGCGCCGGCGCCGACCTGTCGGAACGGTCGGGCCGAACGGCGGGGTCGGCGCCGTCGCGGACCGTCGATCCGGCCGAGATGTTCGCTCGGTTCGGTCGATCGCCCAAGCCCTACGTTGGCAGGATCAACGGGCACTGTGTCGCCGGCGGCATGGGGTTGGCGGCGGCCATGGACTACTCGGTGGTGCTCGACACGGCGAAGATGGGATTCACCGAGGTCCGCATCGGGGTGGCGCCAGCGATGATCTCGGTCCTGTGCCTGCCCAAGATGGGGACCGCGGACGCGCGGGCCGCGTTCCTCCGGGGCAACCGTTTCCTGGCGCCGGAAGCCGAACGCATGGGCATCGTCAACGAGGCGGTGCCGGCCGAGGAGATCGACGCCGCGGTCGACGCCGTGGTCGCCGATCTCGTCAAGGGCAGCCCTGCGGCTCTGGCTGCCACCAAGCAGCTGCTCGCCACCGTCCCGAACCTGACCACCGACGAGGCGTTTGGGTGGACGGCGCCGCTGTCGGCTGAACTGTTCGCGGGCGACGACGCCAGGGAGGGCATGGCCGCGTTCCTCGAACGGCGTCCCGCCTCCTGGATCCCGCCCCGATTCCGAGACGAGGACGACCGCTGATGGACTTCGACTTCCCCGCCGACGACGATCCCCGTCGCCTCGCGGTGCGGGCCTGGCGGGCGGCGAATCCCACGCCGACCCAGGCCGAGGTGCACGCCGCGGGGTATGTCGTCCCGCACTGGCCCGAACCCTGGGGACTCGGCGCCGACCCGATCCACCAGATCATCATCCAACAAGAGCTCGACGGGCTCGAGATCGACCGGACCACGGGCGGCCGCGAGATGGCCTCCAACGCCATCGGCGTGGGCTGGGCGGCACCGACGATCCTCCTGGGCGGCACCGAGGCACAGAAGGCCAAGTACCTCGACCGGATCTTCACCCACGAGGACATCTGGTGTCAGTTGTTCTCCGAACCCGATGCCGGCTCCGACCTCGCCAACCTCGCCACCCGGGCGGTGCGCGACGGCGACGAGTACGTGATCAACGGCGCCAAGATCTGGTCCTCGGGCGCCCACGTCAGCGACATGGGGATCCTGATCGCGCGCACCGACCCCGACGCGCCGAAGCACCGGGGGATCTCCTACTTCGCGGTCCCGATGGACACTCCCGGACTCACCATGTCCCCGATCGTCGACATGACGACGGCCCACTCGTTCAACCAGGTCTTCTTCGACGACATGCGGCTGCCGGTCGAGAACCGCATCGGCGAGGAAGGCGACGGGTGGCGCCTCGCCAAGGTCACCCTCGCCAACGAACGGGTCTCGCTCAGTTCCGCCGGCTCGCTCTGGGGGGCGGGGCCGTCGGCCTACGACCTGCTCGATGCCGTTCGCGACGGCGGTGGCATCACCGATGCGGTGCAACGCCAGAAGGTCGCCCGCATGTTCTCCAACGCCGAGGTCCTGCGGCTGAATCGGCTGCGCACTCTGTCGGCGAAGCTCAACGGCCGCACCCCGGGCACCGAAGCGTCGATCCAGAAGTTGATGGCCGACGAACACGGGCAGGAGGTCATGGAGCTGGCCAAAGAGGTCGTCGGCGCCGACGGCATGTTGACCGGCTCCGGACCCGGCGGTGACCTCGCCAAGGGATCGCGCGGCGGTGCGACCGAGATCAACTTCCGGCGTCAGCACTTCCCCGAGGTCGACCCGGTGTGGCACTACGGCTATCTCTTCTCGCCCGCACTGACCCTCGGTGGCGGCACATGGGCGATCCAGCGCAACATCGTGGCGGAGATGGCCCTCGGCCTCCCGCGTGAACCCGACGTGCAGAAAGGCATGAGCTGGGCCGAGACCCAGAAGGCGAGATCATGAGCGACACGACGGCAGCACGAGAGGAATGGCTCACCCGCACCAAGCGGCGCAACCCCGAGGTCGAGCAGGTGAAGTTCGGCGCCGAGGTGCCGGCCGCGTCGGAGCTGGCCATCGAGGACATCAATCCGTTCAACGCCCATCTGTTCCGCGAGGACCGCTGGCAGGAACACTTCGCCCGGCTCCGAGCCGAGGATCCGGTGCACCTCAACGAGCTCGGTTCCTCCGGTCGCTACTGGTCGATCACGACCTGGGAGGACATCCGAGCGATCGAGGGCGACTGGCAGACGTTCTCGTCCGAGCAGGGCATCACCCTCGATCGGCCAGTGGGGGCTCCGCTCCCCGAGGGCGCGACGCCGTTCCGGGCGTTCATCACCATGGATCCGCCCGAGCAGACCGAACAGCGCAAGACCGTGCGCGGCATCTCGGCACCGAGCAACCTGCGCAACATGGAGCAGCTCATCCGCGACCGCACCGTCGCCGTGCTCGACTCCTTGCCCGAGGGCGAGACGTTCGACTGGGTCGACACGGTGTCGATCGAGCTCACGACCCTGATGCTCGCGACCCTGTTCGACTTCCCGCTCGACGATCGTCGGCTGTTGACCCGGTGGTCCGATCTGGTGACCACGATCCCCGAGCCGGGCACCCCGCAAGCCGAGATCGACGGCTTCCGGCTCGAGATCATGGGGATGCTCGAGTACTTCCAGGGGCTCTGGGACGAACGGGTGCAGAACCCCGGGCACGACCTCATCTCGATGCTCGCCCACGGCGAGCCGACCAAGGACATGACGATCCGGGAGCATCTCGGCAACCTGATCCTGTTGATCGTCGGCGGCAACGACACCACCCGCAACACGATGTCGGGCAGCGTCTACTCGTTGAATCGATGGCCGGAACAGTTGGAGAAACTGCAGGCCGATCCGGGCCTCGTCACGAACCTGGTGCCCGAGATCGTGCGGTGGCAGACCCCGCTCGCCTACATGCGGCGCACGGCCAACGAGGATCACGAGTACAAGGGCAACCTGATCCGCAAGAACGACCAGATCCTGCTCTGGTACTGCTCCGCGAACCGTGACGAGACCGTGTTCGGCGACAACGCCGACGAGATCGATCTCGACCGACCCAACGCCGATCGTCACCTCGCGTTCGGTCACGGCATTCACTACTGCATGGGTGCGCGGATCGCCGAGTTGCAGTTGCGGATCCTGTGGGAGGAGATCCTCCCGAGGTTCGAACGCATCGAGGTCCAGGCTGAACCGGAGCGAACGCTGTCGTCGTTCGTGAAGGGCTACACGTACCTGCCGGTGCAGGTGAGGAGGAAGTGATCCGATGAGGACGCCAGCATCATGAGAACCGCCATGACCGACATGTTCGGGATCGACGTCCCGATCTTCGCGTTCACCCACTGTCGCGATGTGGTCGCGGCCGTCACCAAGGCCGGAGGGCTGGGCGTCCTGGGCGCGGTCGCCCACAGTCCCCGCCAGCTGGAGATCGACCTCGAGTGGATCAAGGACGAGATCGGCGACCGGCCGTTCGGTGTCGACCTGATCGTGCCGGCGAAGTACGCCGGTTCGGACGAGGGCGGCCTCAACATGGGGCAGGTGCGCGATCTGATCCCCGCCGAACACAAGGCCTACGTCGACGAGATCCTCGAGCGGTACGACGTGCCGCCGCTGACCGACGACGAGGAGGGGCGCGGCATCGGTCGCGGGGGCAACGACGCGGCGGCGCCGATGTCGGCCGAATCCCAGGATCCGAACCTCGAGATCGCGTTGGCCCACGGTGCGTCCCTGATCGTCAACGCGCTCGGGCCGCCTCCGCAGCACATGATCGACCGGTGCCGTGAGCTCGGTGTCAAGACCGGTGCGCTCGCCGGCAAGGCCCAGCACGCCGAACGTCACGTGAACGCCGGCGTCGACTTCATCATCGCTCAGGGTTCCGAAGCCGGCGGTCACACCGGCGAGATCGGCACGATGGTGCTGATCCCCGAGATCGTCGACGCGGTCGGAGACACGCCGGTGCTCGGGGCCGGCGGCATCGGTCGCGGACGTCAGATGGCGGCGGCGATGGCACTCGGCGCCGCCGGCGTGTGGTGCGGGTCGGTGTGGCTCACGACCGACGAGGCCGAGACCCACCCGGTCGTCAAGGACAAGTTCCTGGAGGCGACGTCGTCGGACACGATCCGGTCCCGGAGCCGCACCGGCAAGCACGCCCGACAGCTCAAGTCGGCATGGACCGACGAGTGGGAGAACCCCGAGACGCCCATGCCGCTCGGCATGCCGATGCAGATGGTGTTGACCGGTGAGGCGATCATGCGCATCGACCGCGCGGCTCACCACGCCGGTTCGGGAGCGGAGGCGCTGTCGAACTACTTCGTGGGACAGATCGTCGGCAACATGAACGAGTCGAAACCGGCCGCCCGGGTGGTGATGGAGATGGTCGAGGAGTTCATCGACGCCACCGAGTCGCTCGCACGACAGCTCGAGGTCTGAACGCGGCGCTGCCGGCCCGAGGGCCGGCAGCGTTCGCAGTACAGGTGGTGAAGGGAGGGGACCGGGCGGGCGGTGTCTCACCCGTACGGACCTGGTGTCAGTTTCGGGTGACATCCGGCGCGCATTAGCCACTACTGTCACCGGCCGTGACGACTCTGTTCGGCCGACGCGTCCTGCTTCGGCCCCTCGAACCCGGCGACTTCTCGAAGTGGCAGGAGGTCCGTCGTCGCAACGCCGAATGGTTGACCAAGTGGGAGCCCCAGCGACTCCCCGGTCAGCCTGACGTCGTCGAGGACGCCCACGCGTTCGCGACCCGGTGCTCGGCCCGCCAGCGCGAGCGTCAGCTCGGCACCGGCTACGGGTTCGGGGTGTTCGTCGAAGGGGTCTTCGCCGGCGAGGTGAACCTCAACTCGATCCAGCGAGGACCGTTCCAGAACGCCTACATCGGGTACTGGATCGACGAGGCCCAGGCCGGCCACGGCTACATCCCCGAGGCGTTCGTGACCGTGCTTCGGTTCGCGTTCGAGGAACTCCACCTCCATCGCGTCCAGGCCGCGATCGTGCCTCGCAATGCGGCGAGTCGGCGGGTGGCGGAGAAACTCGAGCTCCGCGACGAAGGCATCGCTCGCCGGTATCTCGAGATCAACGGCGTCTGGGAGGACCACATCCGGTTCGCGCTGACCGCGGAGGACTGGAACGAGCTCGGCGACGGACTGGTCGAGGACTGGATCGGCTTCTGACCCCGCGGGTCAGTCGCCGGGGCGGTTGGGCGGGCGGGTGCGCGAGAGAAAGGCGCCGGCGTCGGCGAGGACCAGCTGTCCGGTGATCGCACGCGCGAGATCACTGGTCAAGAACACGGCTAGGCGAGCGAGTTCGTCGTGCTCGACGGCGTACCGCAGTGGCGTGGACTCGGCGATCTCCGCGAACCGTTCCTCGGTGTAGGCCGCGGCCACCATCTCGGTCCTCGTCGTACCCGGAGCCATCGCCAGCACCCGGATTCCGGAGGGGCCGAGCTCCACCGCCATCGAGGTGACGAGATGGTTCAGCGCGGCCTTGGCGGCAGCGTAGATCGACGTGAACGGGGCGGGCCGGGTGGTCTCGCCCGACGAGACGAACAGGATCACGCCGCCGGTTCGGTTCATGGCTTCGGCCTCGGCGCGTCCGCAGAGCGCGGCGAGCACGAGGTTCTGGTCGACGATGTCGCGGTAGTCGTCGCCGCGCCCGTCCGTGAACGGCTTCGGCGTCCGGCCCGGCGGATACATGCCGATGTTGTTGACCGCGATGTCGAGGCGGTCGTGTCGCTCGACGATGTCGGCGACCATCGCATCGATCGCGGCGTCGTCGCGGAGGTCGGCGACGTGGGCGCGGGCCGAACCGCCGTCGTCGACGATCTCGGCGACCACCGAGTCGGCGTGGTCGCCGCGCACGTCGTTGACGACCACGTGGGCGCCTGCGCGCGCCAGCCAGCGAGCGATCTCGCGGCCGATGCCTGCCCCGGCGCCGGTGACGAG
>JBCCWI010000167.1:0-7467 GCA_039193795.1 Actinomycetota bacterium
ACAGTTGCGACCCAGCTCGGCGATACCGAGGGTGTCTTCGTCGGTCTCGGTGGGAAGGCCGGTGAGGACGTACAGCTTCATGCGGCGCCAGCCCTGGCTGTAGGCCGATTCGACGGCGCCGTAGAGATCTTCCTCGCGAATGAGCTTGTTGATGACCTGACGCATCCGCCAGGTGCCGGCTTCCGGAGCGAAGGTGAGGCCGGTGCGTCGGGCCCGCTGGAGTTCGGCGGCGATGCCGACGGTGAAGGCGTCGACCCGCAGCGACGGCAGGGCAACCGACACCTGGCCCACGCCCTGGTCCGACACGGTGTCGGCGACGACCTTCTCGATGCCGGAGAAGTCGGCGGTGGATAGCGACGTGAGCGAGACCTCGTCGTAGCCGGTGCGTTGCAGGCCCTCGGAGATCATCCGGCTGACCTGCTCGGCGGGGCGCTCACGGACCGGGCGGGTGATCATGCCGGCCTGGCAGAACCGGCACCCCCGAGTGCAGCCCCGGAAAACCTCGACGGCGAGGCGGTCGTGGACGACCTCGGTCATCGGCACGAGCTGGTTCTTGGGATACGGCCAGTCGCCGAGATCGGCGACCGTGCGCTTCTCGACCGTCTCGGGCACGTCGGGATAGCGGGGGGTGACGGCCGCGAGGAACTCGCCGTCGTACTCGACGTCGTACATCGACGGGACATAGACGCCCTCGACCTTGGCGAGTTCGCGCAGCAAGCCCTCGCGGGTGCCGGCGTTCTTGCCGTTGCGCTTCCACTCGCCGACCAGGTCGGTGATGTCGCCGATGACCACTTCGCCGTCGCCGAGCACGACGAGGTCGACGAAGTCGGCGATCGGTTCGGGGTTGTAGGTGCAGTGACCGCCGACCGCGATCAGCGGATCGGCATCGGCGCGCCGAGCGGCGTGAATCGGCACGCCGGCGAGATCGATGCAGTTGACCAGGTTGGTGTAGGTGAGTTCGGCGGACAGGTTGAACGCGATCAGGTCGAACTCACCGGCGGGCTTGTGGGTGTCGACCGAGAACAGCGGGATGCCGTCGCGGCGCATCAGCGCTTCCAGGTCGACCCAGGGGGCGTAGGAGCGCTCGGCGGTGGCGTCGGAGCGTTCATTGATGATCTCGTAGAGGATCTGGAGCCCGGCGTTGGGCAGCCCGATCTCGTAGGTGTCGGGGTAGGTGAACAGCCACGAGGTCTTGTCGGGACCGTGCGCCGGCGCCTGCATGCCGTCCTCGCAGCCGATGTAGCGGGCCGGTTTCTGCACCCGTGGCAGGAGGGGTTCGAGCCGGGGCCACAGATCGGTGGTGGGGTTCCCGCTCGGCATCTGTCCAGGTTACCGGCGCGCCGCGACGCTCCGGTGAACCACCGTCGTACTGAAAACGGCATCGGGCCGTGGGCTAGGTGCGGACATAGTCGTAGCGGCGCCGGTGGACCCCCAGCACGAGGCCGACGGCGATCATCGAGGTCAGCATCGACGAGCCGCCGTAGGACACCAGCGGCATCGGGATGCCGGTCACCGGCATCATCCCCATCGTCATCCCGGCCGACTGGAAGACCTGGAACACGAACATCGCCATCACCCCGATGGCGAGCAGTCGGTCGAACTCGTCGCTCGCTCGCACGGCGACCCGCCACATCCGCAAGATGACGAGCGCGAACAGTCCGAGCAGGATCGCCGCACCACGGAATCCGAGTTCCTCGCCGGCGACCGAGAAGATGAAGTCGGTCTGCTGCTCGGGCACGAGGTTCGAGCTGGTCTGGGAGCCCTCGAAGAGCCCCGTGCCGTACAGCCCGCCATTGCCGATGGCGATCTGGGACTGCTCGGCGTTGTACGCAACGCGGATGGCGTCGGCCCCCAGTTCGGCGACCGCTTCCTCGTCGAGCACGAAGACCGTGAGGCGGTCCTTCTGGTAGTCCTCGAGCACGTCGCTGGCGAAGATCATCGTGATCACGATTGCCGAGGTCAGCGCGAGGAAGACGATGAGCCGCATCGACGTGTGGCTCATCATGATCATCACCGCGGTCACCACGATGTAGACCAGCGCGGTCCCGAGGTCGGGCTGCAACAAGATGATGCCGATCGGGAGCCCGGCGAGTGCCAAGCCGGCCATCACCCGCTGGAAGCCGACCTCGCCGTTCGAGAAGATCGTCGCCAGGGCGATGATCAACACCAACTTGCCCGGCTCCGAGGGCTGGAAGGTGAACCCGCCGAAGCGGAACCACGCCTGGGCACCGTTGATGTTCGCGCCGAAGAGGGCGACGCCGATGAGCAACACGATCAGCCCGATGTACCCGACGCTGACCAGGCTGCGGATGCGTTCGATGTTGAAGATGGCGGCGACGAAGCCGAGGGCGGCGCCGGCGACGGCGAAGAAGGTCTGCTTCTCGAGGAACGAGGTGTCCGGCGGCAACAGATCGGTGACCGGGCCGCGGGTCGCGGAGTAGACCAGCACCACGCCGAGGGACGTGATGGCGGCGACGCACAGGATCAGGATCGGGTCGACGACGAACCACCAGGGGTCGCGCTCCTCGTCGCCACGGGTGCGGCCGGCCTGGAACTCGAAGGTCATCGATCCGCTCCCTGGGCGGTTTCGGTGCCGACACCGCCGTCGGCCGCGGCGAGTTCCTGCGCGGCACGGGTGCTCTCGTCGAGCGAGAGCACGACGGGCACGGTGTCGGTCGCCCACTTCTCGAAGATCTCGGCCGCGACCGGGGCGGCCGCCGCCGAGCCGAACCCGGACTCCTCCATGATCACCGCGATCGCCAGATCGGCCTCGACGTCGGGATCGACGAACGCTCCCTCGCGGTACACCGGTCCGTACGCCGCGAAGAGCGAGGTGTCGGCCTTGAGCGTCGTCTCGGCCGTCTTGACCTCAGCGGTGCCGGTCTTGCCGGCGACCGGCCAGTTCCACAGGCTGAAGTCGGCCTCGGCGAACACCGAGAAGGCCGTGCCGCGACCCTGACGGGTCGACTGCATCGTCACCCCGAGCAGGCCCTCCTCGATCGGGTCGTGGAACTCCGGTGGGATGTCGAGATCGCGCAGCACCCGAGGCCCGAAGTCCTGCACGACGTTGTCGTCGGGGTCGGTGATCTGGGTCGCGACGTTGGGTTGGTGCACCACGCCCCCGTTGGCGAACGTCGCATAGGTATTGGCGAGCTGCAGCGGGGTGACGAGCATCTCGCCCTGACCGATCGACAGCAGGATCGTCGCGCCGGCGAACCACTGACTGCCGTCGATCGAGAACACGCCCGCGTCGAACTGACGGTCGTAGTACTCACGGTCGGGTACCGCCCCGGCGCGTTCGTAGGGCAGCTGGATACCGGAGTCGACCCCGAGCCCCAGCAACCGGGCCCACTTCTGGATGCCTTCGTCTCGCCGCAGACCATCGACGTCGGCACCCTCGCGCAGCCAGAAGCCCTCGCCGGCGAGTTCGTAGTAGTAGGTGTCGCTCGAGACGGTGAGCGCTTCGGCCAGGTTGACGTCGCGTTCCCCGCGGCCCTCGAACGGGCTGCTGAACAGACAGGTCGAGGAGTCCTGCACACAGCCGGAGTACGTGTAGGTGCCGACGTCGGTGTAGCGGTGCTCGGCCGACCAGAGGGCATCGTCGTCCTCGCCGATCACGCCCTCCTCCAGCGCGGCCAGCGACGTGACCAGTTTGAACGTGGACCCGGGGGCGTACGTGCCCTGGATCGCCCGGTTGAGGATCGGCGAGAAGTTGTCCTCGGAGATCAGTTCGCTGAACTGGGTCGAGGAGATGCCGTTGACGAAGTCGGCGGGTTCGTAGGTGGGGAACGACGCCATCGCCAACAGGTCGCCGTTGCGGGGGTCGAGGGCCACGACACTGCCGGCCGAGGCGACGATCGGGGGCTCGCCCGGTTCGGGGTTGTTCAACCCGTTGATGCGGGCCCGGTCGAGCCCGTCGCGCAACTCCTGTTCGGCGAGCGCCTGGAGATCGAGGTCGATCGAGAGCCACACGTCGTTGCCGGGCACGGGCGCCTGCGCGAAGTCCTCGTACTCCTGCACCACCCGTCGGCTGGCGTCGACCTCCAGCCAGCGGATGCCCGGCGTACCGCGCAGCTCGTCCTCGAAGATCGCCTCGACCCCGGTCTTCCCGATCTCGTCGTTGAGCTGGTAGCTCTTCGGCCGCTCCCCGTCCTCGCCGGCGAGCGGGATGTCGCGGTTCTCCCACTCCCGATCGATCTCGGCGTTGCGGGCCTCCCACTCGGTCCGCGTGATCGGGCCCACATAGCCGAGGAGGTGGGCGGCGACACTGCCGTAGGGGTAGCTGCGCACCGTCTGCTCGATCACGTCGACCCCGGGGAAGGTGTCGGGCCGCTCCTCGAGGAAGACGAACAGCTCTGGATTGACGTCGACCGCGACGGGGACCCGCTCGAAGGGCCCGAACGAGGGATCGTCGTACTGCGCCTCGATGTCCTCCACCTTGGTGAGGCGACCCGACCGGCTCACGGAGATCGCGAGCCGCAGGAAGAGGTCGTCGCGCACGGCCGGGTCGAGGTCGTCGATGATGCCGCGATCGACGGTGACGACCTCGACCACCTCGTTGTCGACGATCACCCGTCCGTTGCGATCGAGGATGCGGCCCCGGGGGGCCTCCTCGTAGACCTGGGTCAAGGTGTTGGTCGTCGCTTGGCGTTCGAACTCCTCCTGCTGGGCTTCGATGCCCTGCAGGTACCAGAGGCGAGCGACGAGGCCACCGAAGAGCACGATCGCCACGAAGGCGAAGACCCGCATGCGCAGGGCGGCATCGATCATCGCTGCACCTCGGCGGCGAACGCCCAGGTCATCAGGGGGGCAACGAGCGGTGCGAGCACGGCGTTGATCACGCCGACCAGGAAGGCGACGACGAGCATGTCGGTGTCGATCAACCCGCTCTCACCGAGGATCGATCCCAGGAAGGCGTAGCCGACGACGGTGGCGGTGCTGGCGACGCCGGCCACCAGGATCAGCTGGCTGCGAGTGTCGTGGAAGAGACCTTCGTTGAGCGAACCGACCGCGAACGCGACGACGGCGAACGTGATCGCCGAGACGCCGAGGGGGGTCGGGAGGTAGATGTCCCACAGCAGGCCGGCGGCGAAGGCGATCACGGGCCCACGTTCCGGTCCGACGAAGAATCCGGCGATGACCGCGATCAGCGCGAGGAGTTCGGGCGCGACGCCGGCGATGCGAACGTCGACGAAGACGGTGAGCTGGATCAGCAACACGACGATCATCACGATCGCGAGGCGCACCCACATCGTCACGGGTTCGCCTCCTCGACCTCGGCCCCGTCGTCGGCGTCGACCGGCTCGCCATCGGTCGACAGCGGCACCGTCGTGCTCGGGACCGGCGTGCGCTCTTCGATCTGATCGAGGCTCTCGGCCAACAGCACGGTCACGAAGCCGAGATCGGTGACATCGTTGGCGAGTTCGACGTCGACCACCATCGACAGCGGATCCTCGGCCTTTGGGTACACGGCGACGATCCGCCCGATCGGGATCTCGGCGGGGTACTTGCTGATCGCAGCGGTGACGACCACCGTGCCGATCTCGGGGAGCGGTCGGGCGTCGTCCTCGTCGGGCCAGTCGAGGCCCTGATCGATCCGGAACAGGTCGGGTTCGCCGTCGACGGTGTGGCCGAGCCCGACCTCATCGGTCGAGGCCAGTCGCACGCCGACGACCAGGCTCGTGTCGCTGAGCAGCTGCACCGTCGCGGTCGACCCGTCGGCGCGCTCGACCCGGCCGACGAGACCGGCACTGGTCACGACGGCCATGTCCTCCTGGATGCCCGAACCGGTTCCCTTGTCGATGGTGATCACGTGATCGTCGAAATTACCCACCGCGCCACGGATGACGGTCGCGGTCGCCGACTCGACGTCGAGCCGGAAGGTGATGTTGGTCGCGTCCTGGAGCCGCTCGAAGGCCGCCCGTTCGGCCTCGACCGCCAGCTCGTTGCCTTCGAGCTCCTGGATACGTTCGGTGAGCAGACGGTTCTGCTCCTGGAGGTCGTCGTAATCGAAGATCGCATTCCAGGCGTTCGCGAACGGCGAGGCGACCGTCGCCGCGACGTCGGCGATGGGGTCGAGCACGTCGCGCACCACCCGTTGGGCGGTGCCGAGGGGGCCGAAGCTGCTGAGGTCGAGCGACACCAACGTGATCGCGGTCAACCCGAGCAACACCATCCGGTGTCGTGCTTTGCCGATCGAGCGCTGGGGCAGCGCCATGGTGAACCGACTAGAGCTCGCCCGAGCTCAGGACCACACCGCGCAGCGCTTCGAACTCTTCCAGCACCTGACCCGAGCCGGTCGCCACGGCGAACAGCGGATCCGGGGCGATCTTGATGGGCATGCCGGTCTCCTCGTTGAGCCGTTGGTCGATGCCCTTCAGCAAGGCGCCGCCGCCGGCGAGGGTGATGCCGCTGTCCATGATGTCGGCGGCCAGCTCCGGCGGGGTCTTGTCGAGGGTGGACTTCACCGCGTCGCAGATCGCGGCAACGGGCTCCTCCAACGCCTCCCGGACGTCGTTGGTCGACACCACGATCGTGCGAGGCAGGCCGCTGACGAGGTCCCGGCCGCGGATCTCGGCGTGCAGCTCCTGGTCCATCGGCCACGCCGAACCGAGCTGCATCTTGATCTCCTCAGCCGTGCGCTCGCCGAGCGCGAGGCTGAACTCCTTCTTCACGTACTGGATGATCGAGTCGTCGAGCTCGTCGCCGCCGACCCGGGCCGACTGGCTTGCGACGACACCGCCGAGCGAGATCACGGCGACCTCGGTCGTGCCGCCGCCGATGTCGACGATCATGTTGCCGGTGGGGTGCTGGACCGGCAGCCCGGCGCCGATCGCCGCCGCCATCGGCTCTTCGATGATGTAGGCGGGCTTGCGGGCTCCGGCGTACTCGGCGGCCTCCTGCACGGCTCGCTGCTCGACGCCGGTGATGCCCGACGGAACGGCGATGACCATGCGGGGCTTGGCCCACTTGCGCTGATGCACCTTCTGGATGAAGTAGCGCAGCATCTTCTCGCAGATCTCGAAGTCGGCGATGACGCCGTCCTTCAGCGGTCGGATGGCCTGGATGTTGGCCGGGGTGCGACCGATCATCCGCTTGGCCTCGAGGCCGACGGCGAGGGGCTTGCCGTCATGGGTGTTGATCGCCACCACGGACGGCTCGTCGAGCACGATGCCCTCACCGCGGACGTAGACGAGCGTGTTCGCCGTACCGAGGTCGACGGCCATGTCGCGGCCGACGACCGCACCGAAGCTCGTGAGCAGAGAATCAGCCACCATGGGAATGCCTCGGATCGTCGGGTGCGCAGCAGCGAAGACCCGTCGGTCTCCACCTCGTGGCCACGCAGTCTAGGCGCAAAAGGTCACGGAATTGCAACAGTGGTACCGCCCGTATTCGAGACACCACACAGGGTGAAAAAGATCGCGCGACGGGCGACCGGCGGGGGTCAGCCGGCGAGCTCCGGGAAGA
>JBCCWI010000168.1:0-7354 GCA_039193795.1 Actinomycetota bacterium
ACTCGTCTCGGTACTTGTCGACGAGATCGTTCAGCGGCATCAGGAAGCCCTGGTTGGCGAGCTCACCGATGAACGCGTTCGAACCCTGGTAGAGCTCGAAGGTCGGGGCGCCGGTGGCGGCGTCCTGGGTCATCGCGTTGCGAGCCTCGGTCGAGTCGAGGAACTGGTAGTTGAGCGAGTAGTTGCCCTCCTCGCACTCGGCCAGCTCGTCGGCGTACGCGGTGATGATCGGGAACTCCCAGCCCATCACGTCGAGCTCGACGGTCTCGGCCGGGTTCGGGATCGGGCAGTCCTCGGAGATCATCGCTCCGGCACTCTCGTCCTCGGCCATCTCGTCGTCGTCTTCCTCGGCCATCTCGTCGTCGTCCTCTTCGGCCATCTCCGAGGCCGAGGCGGACTCGGACTCGCTGGACGAAGCGGACTCGGACTCGCTGGTCGAGGCGCTTGAATCATCGTCGTCGTCGCCGCAGGCGGCGGCGACGAGCGTGAACGCCAAGAGGACGGCGAGGAGCCGCCACAGGCGCTTGGTTGCAGTCATCGGAGTTTCCCCTCCATGGTTGGTTGATGGTGGACGGTCGCGACCCAGGCGCAGAGCGCTGCGGACAGCGCCTCGGGCCGATCGAGCGCGACGAGGTGTCCGGCCCCGTCGAACGCGATCAGCTCCGCGTCGGATCGATAGACCGCCAGCTCTGCGTGCAGGGCAGGCGGACAAACGGCATCGGCGGACCCGTAGCCGATGAACACCGGCCCGGGGTACCGGGCGAGTTCGGGTCGGCGATCGCGGGTGCGATGCAAGAGTGCGTGGTTCTGGCGGAGGAAGCCGGCGGCACCGACGGTGCGGGCCATCTTCACGATCAGGGGGCCGTGCAGGGCGGGGTCGGTCGTCATCGACGGCACGAGTTCATCGATGATCGTGGTGAACAGCCCGCTGCGGAGGTCGGAGGCCCAACGTTCGCGGCGCTCCGCCTGGGCGGGGTCGACCGGCGCCAGGTTGGTGTCGAGCAGGCCGAGCCCGACGATCCGCTCGGGCGCAAGAGACGCCATCTCGGCGGCGACGATCCCGCCGAGGGAGACGCCGAGCGCGATGAAGCGCTCGGGGGCGACCGCGAGCACGTCGGCGGCCATCGCGGCGATGGAATCGCTCCGGGTGAGATCGGCGTGATGCACGGGCGCGTCCGCGAGATCGACCCCGGCGAAGAGGCGATGGTCGCACAGCGAGCCGGGCAGCAACACGATCGGGAGGCTCACCGGTGACCCCTCCCCAGCAAGGCGACGGGGGCGGTGCAGCCGGCGGCGTCGAGGGCCCAGCCCTCGGCCGCGGCGGCGGTGCACACGTCGCCGTGCCACTCGATGCGGGTCGGTGCGTCGGACCCGTTGACGACGACGGCGTAGGCGGGCGTGTCGCCGACGTTGACGAAGTCCCGCCAGGCGTCGCGGGGCACCGACACGATGCTGCCGTCGGCGGGAGCGAACGACGCGGGGTCGCCGTCGTTGACCCGGATCTCCCAGTCGCCCTCGACGAGGAACAGCACCTGGCTGTCGCCGTGACGGTGCAGCCCCGTGCGTTCGCCGGGAGCGACCCGCAACCACTCGACGGAGAATCCGTGCGGGGTCGTGATCGGCGCCCGATGCGACCGGTCCTGGGTCATGCCGTGACCGACGACCGGCGCGACCTCACCGCCGAGTCCGTCGACGACCGACGAGAGCAGTCCTCGCGACGACCACGCGAGATCGTTGCGGCCGACCAGATGGGCCGCCAGTTCGTCATCGGTGTACGTGTCGACCTCGATCAGGTGCTCGGCGGCGAGCGGCTCGATGATCTCGTCGGGACGACCGTGACCGTTGGCCTCGATGACGGAATCGTCGACCCCGAGGAACATGCCGGTCTCGGCCGCCTCCTCGAGGATCTGCGGCGCCCAGATGATGCCGCCGGTCTCGTCGTTGCCCAGCACGACGAAGAGCCACCCGTCGTCGGGGCCGGTGTTGGTGAAGCCTCGGAAGAGCCAGGGCGGTGCGCTGAAGACGTCGCCGGCCCGGACCGTCAGGTTCTGCTCGCTGTGCTGGCCGATGTGGAAGGTCCACTCGCCTCGGGTGCAGAAGAACAGCTCGACCGTGTAGTGCAGGTGGGGGTTGTTCACGACCCCGTGGGGCATCGCGGCGGCACCGACGTTGAACCCGTGGGGCTCGGTGAGGTTGATCGCCTGGTCGGCGTTCTGGGACACGCCGGGACCGATGAAGGAGTAGGAGGCCTTGCCGACCGACCGTTCGATCTTGACGTCGACGAAGGCGCTCGTGTCGGCCACGAACTCCGCGGGCTCGATGATGCGGCGTCGAAGCTCGCCGGCGTCCAGGTGGAGACTCATGCGACCCCCAGCGGGCGGCCGCCGTCGACGTTGACGATCGTGCCGGTCGTGAACGGGAGGTCGTGCACCACGGCGGACACCGCGGCGCCGACGTCTTCGCCGGTGGCGAGGCGGTTGAGCGGTGTCGCGTCGCGCTGCACGGCGATGACCTCGTCGGGCATCCGGCTCGCGTACTCGCCGAGGACCCAGCCGGGCGAGACCGACATGATGCGGATCGTGGGCGCCAGGGCCCGGCCGAGCGATCGGGTCATCGAGTCCAGCGCCGCCTTCGATGCGCAGTAGGCGACGTTGGAGCCCTGGCCGGTGAGGCCGGCCACCGAGCTGATGTTGACGACGACGGCATCGTCGCTCGCCTCGAGCATGCCCCGGAACGCCCGGATGGTGGCGAAGGGACCCCGCCAGTTGGTGGCGAAGATCTGGTCGATGAGTTCGTCGTCGAGCCCGTCGAGGTCGTCGTGGGCGACGGGGCGAGTCACGCCGGCGCAGTTCACGAGCACGTCGAGGCGTCCCTCGGAGGCGGCGACGTCGGCGGCGAGTGCGGCCAGCGCCGTGCTGTCCTCGACGGCGACCTGCACGGCTCGATGGCCGTCGCCGGGCAGCTCCGCGGCGAGCGCCTCGGCCCGATCGGCGGACGCGTGGTAGCCGACGAGCACGACGAGACCGTCGGACGCGAGCCGCCGGCAGATGGCGGAGCCGATGCCGCCACCTCCGCCGGCCACGAGCGCGGTGCGGTCGGTCACGCGTTCTTCCCCGAGTAGTACTCCACACGGATGTCGGCCTGCGCGGCGTGGCCCGCGAAGTTCTCGATCTCGCACAGCCGGCTGCAGTACTCGCCGATCACGACCGAGGAGGCCGGATCGGTGATGCGCTGGTAGGTCAGGGTCTTGATGTACTTGCCGACCCACAGACCGCCCGTGTAGCGGGCCGCCTTCTGGGTGGGCAGGGTGTGGTTGGTACCGATCACCTTGTCGCCGTAGGAGACGTTGGTCATGGGGCCGAGGAAGAGCCCGCCGTAGTTGACCATGTTGTCGAAGAAGTACTGGTCGTCGTTGGTCATGACCTGCACGTGCTCGAAGGCCATCTCGTCGGCGACCTGGAGCATCTCCTCGTTGTCCTCGCAGACGATGACCTTGCCGTAGTCCCGCCAGGCCACGCCGGCGATGTCGGCGGTCGCGAGCGTCTCGAGCTGGCGATCGACCTCGGCGATGGTCTCCAGGCCGAGGTCGCGATCGGTCGTGATCATGACCGCCGGCGAGGTGGGGCCGTGTTCGGCCTGCCCGAGCAGGTCGGTGGCGCAGATCCGTGCGTCGACGGTGCGATCCGCGATGATCATCGTCTCGGTGGGGCCGGCGGGCAGGTCGATGCCCACCCGGCCGAAGAGTTGGCGCTTGGCCTCGGCGACGAAGGCGTTGCCGGGCCCGACGAGCATGTCGACCGGATCGACGAACTCGGTGCCGAGCGCCATCGAGGCCACCGCCTGGATTCCGCCGAGGAGGTAGATCTCGTCGGCGCCGGCCATGTGCATGGCGGCGACGCTCTCGTTGGGGATCGTGCCGTTGATCGGCGGGGTGCACGCGGCGACCCGGGGGACGCCGGCGACCTTGGCCGTGAGCACGCTCATGTGGGCCGACGCGACCATCGGGTAGCGACCGCCGGGGATGTAGGCGCCGACGTTCTGGATCGGGATCAGCTTGTGGCCGAGGATCACACCCGGCAGGGTCTCGACCTCGACCGGCTGGATCGAATCGAGCTGATGCTGGGCGAAGTTGCGGATCTGGGTCTGGGCGAACTCGATGTCGGTGATCGTCTGAGGCTCGACTGCGGCGATCGCCTGCTCGATCTGCGACTCCGAGAGCTGGAACCGCTCAGGGTCCCAGTTGTCGAATTGGGAGGACAGCTCGCGCACGGCGGCCTCGCCGCGTGTCTCGATGTCGCTGATGATCGAGCGGACCCGCTCGCTCAACTCGAGGTCGGCGCCGTGGGCGCCCTTGGACGTGGCGTCCTTCAGGATCTCAGCCATGGTTCTCGCTGGGGTCGGGGGTGGGCTCGGAGCGGCGCTCCGAGGTGCTGACAGACTTGGTGGTGCGGCCGATCCGCATCTCGCCCGAGACGACGACGTCGGGGGCGTCGTCGGGGTCGGCGTCGGCGAGGAGCAGCTCGATCGCCTGCTCGACGAGCAGTTCGACGGGCTGGGTCAGGGTGGTGAGGTCGTACCCGGCCCACGACGCCTGGGGCAGGCCGTCGAAGCCGGTGACGAGCACCTGGTCGGGAACCGCGACGCCGCGGTCCTCGAGGGCGTCGATCACGCCGAAGGCGAGCTCGTCGCCGGCGACCATGACCGCATCGGGCAGATCGTCGGCCTCGACGAGCGCGCGGGCGGCGGCGTAGCCGTGCTCGTAGGCCCACCCGCCGGCCTCGGTGTAGGGGCAGGCCACCCCGGCCGCCGCCAGCGTCGTGGACGCCCCCCGGTAACGGGTCTGGTCGGTCGAGGTGGTGGCGATCCCGCCGATGTAGGCGACCCACTCGACGCCCGCGTCGACGAGGTGGGCGGCCAGCCGTCCCATGCCCTCGGCGTTGTCGACCGAGACCGACGGGATCACGCCCGAGGCGGCGGGCTGGTTGAAGGCCACCAGCGGCAGGCGCTGGGACTGCATCCGGGCGAGGCGGCCGGCGTCGATGTTGGCCGAGGCCAAGATGACACCGTCGACCCGGTACTGGGCCAGCGAACCGAGGACGTCCTCGAGCTGGCCGGGGTCGGAGAAGCTGAAGAGCAGGAGCTGGCGATCGCGGTCGGCGAGGAGGCGGGAGAACGCGGTGATCACGCTCTGCCAGTACTCGCCGATCGACGGCACCACCGCGGCGATGATGTGGGTGCGCTGTGACTTGAGGCTGCGGGCGATCGCGTTGGGCACGTAGCCGAGCTCGGCGGCGGCCGCCTCGACCTTGGCCCGCGTGGCCGGCGCCACCTTGTCGGGGTTCGAGAAGGCGCGCGCGACCGTGGTCTGCGAAAGGCCGGCGTGGGCAGCGACGTCGATCGACGTCACCGAACCACCGACCCGCTGCGATGCGCGGCGTTCGGACAAACCCGTATCCCCTCCCGAGGTGGCCACAGCCTGGATGACTACGTAGTCATTGTCAAGGGTTTTCACCCGGCGCGGTCACCGCCGCCGGTCGCGGCGACCGCCTCAGCCGGTGTGCAGCAGGATCTGCTTCCAGACCGCGGTCTCGTCGAAGACGACGAACTCGCGGCGCAGGCCCCACGGCCCGTACTCCGCGTGGCTCAGGCCCATCACGTGCACGGGCGCATCGGTGGGAGTGCCGAACGCACCCCATCCGCTGTGGATGCCGTCGAGAGACCAGCGCAGGGCCGCTCGCGGCGCCGACGCGTCGTCGGTGCGGCCGATCCGGTGGTGGACCGTGAAGGTCGCATCCGGGAAGGCGGCGCGCAGTCCGAGCCAGAACTCGTCCGCGTCGGCCCACCCGTGACCGGTCACACCTCCCGGCAGCTCGAGCTGACACGCACGGTCGTAGTCGCGCTCGACCGCGGCGAGATCGGCCCCCATGATCGCCTCGAGCGTCGCGGCGTACCGGCGACCGGGTTCGCCGTCGTTGCCGGTCCCGTCGTAGCCACCCGGCTGGTCGATCGCCGGTGTGAAGGGCCGAACGCAGGCCTCGGGGCCACCCTCGGCCTCGATGAGGTCGGCCGCGTACCGGCGGGGATCGAGTCCGAGCTGACGCACGATCGCTCCCTGGTCGCGGATCAGCCACTCGTCGTAGATCTGATTGTCCTTGGCGGCGCAGTCGGCGATGATCCGGTACCGCAGCTTCGTGCCGGTGGCGGCGCCGTACACCCCGTCGCCGGCATGGGTGGCGGTGGAGTAGATGCGATGGCTCGACAAGAAGCCGCGCTCGTCGTCGCCGGACCAGATGACGTCCTCGCCGAGCAACTGCCGGTCGGGGAACTCCGCGAGGGTCGCCATGGTGGCGGCGATGACCCCCTGGTTGCCCACGACGACGCTGGCCGGCGAGCGAACCACGATGTCGGGTGCGTAGTAGTCGTGCAGGGTGGCGATGCCGCGGTCCTCCCAGATCTCCTTGGTGATGCCGATGATGTAGTCGGGCAGGTCTCGGAACTTCGGATCGAACCCCTTCATGGGCGCGCACGGTATGACTACGTAGGCACCGTGTCAACGCATCGACGGCGCCGGAGCCGGTGCTGTGCCACACTCCATCGACATGGCCGTCAGCATCCACACCGCGGTCGCGACCCCGTCGGTCCTGGGCGAGTGCCCCGTCTGGTCCTCCGCGGAGCAGACCCTCTACTGGATCGACATCGAGGGCCGCGTCCTCCACCGCTTCGACCCGACGACCGGCGTCGACGCCACCCGCGGCATGCCGGGGCGGCCGGGTGCACTCTTCATCACCCGCCAGCCGGGACGGCTCCTGATGGCGATGGAGCACGATCTGGTCGAGGTCGACTGGAACCGACCCGAGGCGTTCACGCCGGTCCGGTCGCTGGAGCCCGGCGCCGACGGCAACCGGCTCAACGACGGGCGGACCGACCCGGCGGGTGCGGTCGTCGTCGGTTCGATGTGGGCCGACGCCTCGGCCGGTGAGGTCACCGGCGCGATGTATCGCGTCGAGCCCGACGCCACCCACACCCTGCGCACGGCGGTCGGGTGCCCGAACGGGCTCGCCTTCGACCCCACCCGAGGCCGGGTGTACTGGACCGACACGCCGACCGAGCGGGTCGTCGTCGCCGACTACGACCCGGCGACCGGCGCGTGGGAGAACGAGCGGTTGTTCCTCGACTACACCGATCTGCCGGGCAAGCCCGATGGTGCCTGTGTCGACGCCGAGGGCGGCTACTGGTCGGCGTCGGTGTACGGCTGGTCGGTGATCCGGGTGGCGCCCGACGGCAGCATCGATCGTCGGATCGAGCTGCCGCTCGAGAAGCCGTCGATGCCGGCGTTCGGCGGGCCCGATCTCGC
>JBCCWI010000169.1:0-7284 GCA_039193795.1 Actinomycetota bacterium
CGCGAACCGGGCGGCCAGGGGCCGGGCCGGATCGGCGGACTGGTCGGCGTAGGCGAGCTCCGCGGCGCAGAACAACCGCGTCCGCATACCCGGCGTGCGCGCCAGGACCTCGCGGAAGCGGTCGATGTCGACCAGGTCGGTTCCGATGCCGATCACGGGCGCGACCCTACCGGCCGCCACCGCGGCGATTGCTCAGGACACCCGCCAGCGATCGGCGAGATCGTTGATCGGCAGGGTGAGCAGATCCGCGACCGCCTGATCGGCCAGGAGGTCTTCACGGAAGGTCGGTTCGGTCTCGAGGACGGCATCGCGCACGGCCGAGTAGCGGTTGCGGTAGCCCTGGAGCACGCCGCGTGCGGCGGCGGGCGACAGCGACGACGCGAGCTTCACGTGGAGCAGGGTCATGCCGGTGGTGAGGCTGTCCTTGACCTCGGGGATCAAGACGATGATGCGATCGTCGCTGCGGCCGCGGGCGACGAACACCCGCCGCTCCTCCGCGACCCGGTGCTTTGTACCGCGCAGGACCGGGCTCCGATCCGTCCGCGACGGGATGCCCTGGGAGATGCCGCCCCGATCGACGACGACGGCGGTCGGGTCGACCTCGTCGTCGTCGTCCATGCCCTCGATCCGGTAGCGGGTGTGGCCCAGCACCTCGTCGATCGCCGGATCGAGGTCGGCGAGGGTTCGAAGCGAGGCGTACGAGAGCCGATCGCGTGGCGCTCCGGCGTCGAGGACGGCCTGGCTCAGGGCGACGTCGAGCAGGGTCTCGTCGGAGCGGGAGATGCCGACGGTGACGGTCTTGGCCTGGTGCTTGATGGCGTCGATCGGGCGGGTGAGCTCCTCGATGCCGACGGTGAGGGCGGCGGCGAGGTCGTCGAGCACCACCGCGGGCGTGCCGACCTTGCCATACTCGATCTGGTACGCCTCGAGCGCGGTCGAGCCGAGCGCGAACCGCAGCAGCGACGCGATCCGGGCCGCGGTCGACGCTTCGAGGTGACCGTTGAGCTCGCCCGTGCGCAGCTCGTCGAAGAAGGCGGCGGCGGTGCGCTCGAGCACCGGCTCGACGTGGGCGAGGGCCTGTTCACCGTTCATGTCGGGGTGGGCGGCCGCCTGCTCGATGGCGCTGCGGGCCTCCCGCATCGGCATCGCCTGGGCGTCGATCGCCAACGCCGCCTCGTACCCGAACAGATGCCCGACCATGGTCGAGAGGATGAAGCCGAGCCGGGGGTCGACCGTGGGCACGGGCAGGACCGCGAGCGCGGCGGAGAACCGGCTCTGGTCCTCGTCGGCGACCACGATCGGAGCCGCCTTGTGGGCCCGGAAGATCGCGACCTCCTTGGCGACGTCGTCGGCGGTGGAACCGGTCAGACCGGCGGCGCACACGAAGATCAGGGGCTCGGACGAGAGGTCGATGTGCTTCTTGTCCTCGGTGCTGTCGGCGGCGATCGACTTGTAACAGAGCTCGCTGAGCTTGACCCGGACCTCCTGCGCTGCGATGCGATTCGGGCCGTTGCCCACCATCGCCCAGTAGCGCCGGCTCGGGGTGAACTGGCGGGCGGCCTCGCCGATCACGGACCGGCGGCTCAGCACCGTCTCCATCGCTGCGGGCAGTTCGGTGATGCTGCGCAGCAGGGCGGCACGATCGTCGGCCATGTCGTCGCCCCGCAGCTCGTCGGTGATGGCGATCGAGAGCAGCAGGCCGGCGGCGATCTGGGAGTAGAACGCCTTGGTGGAGGCGACCGACATCTCGACGTCGCGACCATCGGAGGTGTACAGCACCCCGTCGGATCGGTCGGTCAGGTCACTCCCCCGGCGGTTGACGATGGCGATGACCTTGGCGCCGCGGTTGCGGACGATGTCGACGGTGCGGTTGGTGTCGGTGGTGGTGCCCGACTGGCTGACGGCGATGATGAGGGTGTCGCTCATGTCGGGGCGGAGCCGGAAGCCCGACAATTCGGTCGCGAGGATCGCCTCGACCTCGATCTCGCCGTTGGGGGTGATCGCGTCGAGCCCGGCGGCGAGCGCCTGGCCGGCGACCGCAGCGGTGCCCTGTCCGATCGCGAGTACCCGGGTGATCGTGCGGTCGCGGATCGCCTGGCGGATGTCGTCGGGAATCACCGACGGGCCGAGCGAGACCCGGGGTCCTGCGTCGGTCTCGACGATCTTGCCCCGCAGGGTCTTGCGGAACGAGGTCGGCGACTCGCCGATCTCCTTCATCAGGTAGTGGGGGTGATCACCGCGGTCGATGTCACGGGTCGTGATCTGGGCGACGGCGACGTCGTCGGGGGTGACGGGGAGGTCGGTGCCGTCGTAGCTGCGTCGCAGCAGACCGTCGACCAGGCCGGCGTGGTCGCCGTCGAGCTCGATGATCTGGCCTCGGCTCGCGTTGGGGTTCTCGGGGTTGCCCGGGGTCTCGCCGTCCATGCGGATGTACTCGGCGGTCTCCTCGACGACGCCGTAGGGCTCGCTGGCGACGATGAAGGCGTCCTCGGCGAGGCCGACGTAGAGCGCCTGACCCGAGCCTCGCAGCGCCAGCTGCAGCTTGTCGGGGGCGGCGGCGGTGCACGCGCCGATCGCGACCGAGCCTTCGAAGGTCGCGACCGTGCGGCGGAACGCCTCCGCCGACTCGAGGCCCTCGTCGAGGCGCTGGCTGGTGAGCGAGGGAATCACCTTGGCGTCGGTCGTGATCGACGGGGCGATCGTGACGCCCTCCTCGGCGATGAGATCGGCGAAGTTGTCGACGTCGCCGTTCAGCGCACCGACGACGTAGGGGCCGGTCGCGTCGAGGAGTTCGCTGTTGAGCGGATGGGCGTTGGGTTCGGAGATGATGCCGATCGACGCCCAACGGGTGTGGCCCAGGACGAGGGTGCGGGCAGTGTCGTTCGCGAGCGCGGCATGCAGCAGGGTGTCGGCGGCGAAGGCGGCCCGGATCACGGCGGTGTTGTCGCCGAGTTCGCCGATCTCGGCCGCGGTCTTGTGGACGATGCTGAGCACACCATCGACGAGCCGGACCGAGCCGGTGCCGAAGTTCGGGTCGGTCGAGCGACGCTCGATCTCCGCAGCGATGACCGGGTCGTCGAGGTCGAGGGCATGGTCGTGCACGAGCACGTGGAGACCCGCGCTGTCGCGGCCGCGCACCTCGAGGCGATCGATCGCAGACAGCGCCTGATGAATCGACAGGAAGGCCTCGAGCGATCCGGTGGAGCTCGCGCCGCCGGACAGATCGGTGACGACCTCTGCGGCGCGCAGTCGATCGCGGGTGATCGCCCAGGCCCCGTCGCGCACCGCGATCAACGCCTGGTTCCGGGCCTCGAGCTCGGCGGTGGCGAGCCCGCCGTCACGTTCGAGGCGGCCCTCCTCGGCCTCGACCGCCGCGAGGATCTCGTCACAGTGATGGGTCAGCGCCGCGCCCAGCGACGAATCCGAGACCATCAGCCGGAGGCCGGGGACGCCCCGCAGAAGCGCATCCGCCGCGGCGAGTCGCCGGCCGACCTCGGTGAGCGCAGCGGTGGGGTCGGCGGCCGCCGACACCGTCACCGCCTGGTCGGCGACCAGGTCGAGGACCTCCGGAGCGGTCGGGGTCGACCGGGTGGATGGCCGTCGGACGACGGCGATGATCCCGCACATGTGCTGCTGCCTCCCGGGGCGAACGTCTCCATGCCGATCGGCGGCATGCTCCGTCGAGTGTAGAGGTGCGCTGCGGAACCCTCAGGTCGCGCCGGGCGGGCTCAGGCGAAGAGCGACCGGACCGCGGCGGCGAGGCCGTCGGCCTCCATCCGGGCCTCCGCATCGGTCTCGGCCTCGACCATGACCCGGATCAGCGGTTCGGTTCCCGAGGGACGGATCAGCACCCGCCCGCGGCCGGCCATGCGGTCCAGCGAGGCCTGGACGAAGGGGGCGAGCGGGCCGTCGACGTCGGTGGGTCGCGCCGCGACCCGAACGTTCTCGAGCACCTGGGGAAGCCGCGTCATCGAGGCTGCGGCGAGATCCGCCAGCGGACGATCGCGCCGAGCGACGACGTCGAGCAGTTGGACGGCGGTCAGTAACCCGTCGCCGGTCGAGGCAAGGTCGCGGAAGATGACGTGGCCGGACTGTTCGCCGCCGAGCGAGAGGCCGCGGGCGTCGAGCGCTTCGAGCACGTAGCGATCGCCGACCTTGGTGTCGACCACGTCGATTCCGGCCTCGGCCATCGAACGCCGGAACCCGAGGTTGGTCATCACGGTGACGACGACGGCGTCGCCGGCGAGGCGGCCGTCCGCCTTGGCGGCGAGCGCACAGATGGCGATGATCTGGTCCCCGTCGACGACGGTGCCGTCCGCATCGACGGCGAGCATTCGATCGGCGTCGCCGTCGAAGGCCACTCCGACGTGGGCGCGGTTGGCCACCACCGCGGCCTGGAGCGCCTCCGGGTGGGTGGAGCCGCACCCGTCGTTGATGTTGACGCCGTCGGGCGCGGCGTGGATCACGGTGGTCTCGGCGCCGAGGGCATCGAGGGCGCGGGGCCCGACCTCGAAGGCGGCGCCGTGGGCGGCGTCGACCACGACCCGGAGGCCGTCGAGCCGGCGTCCGCCGACGCTGGCGACGACCGCGTCGACGTGTGCGTCGGCTGCGGCCGCATGCGCATCGGCGACGGTGGGGGCGACCTCGGGGGCCGGCCGATCGAGCAGTTCGTCGAAGCGCTGCTGGATCCGGTCCTGGACGGCGTCGGCGAGCTTTCGTCCGCCGGGCGCGAAGAACTTCACACCGTTGTCGTGCCAGGGGTTGTGGCTGGCGGAAATCATCGCTCCGGCGACACCGTGGTCGGTGCACCAGCGAGCGACCGCAGGGGTGGGCACCACACCGAGATCGACCGACGTGCCCCCGGCGGATGCGACACCGTGATGCACGGCGTCGGCGAGGGCGGGGCCCGAACGGCGCGGATCGCGCCCGACGGCGAACCCGTCGGCGCCGAGCAGTTCGGCCCCGGCCTGCGCCAGGGCGCGAACCGGCGCGGGCGTCAGCACATCGCGGGCGTCGCCGCGCATGCCGTCGGTGCCGAAGGTGAGACTCACGGAGCCATCATCGGCGACGCGACGCCGGCGATGACGAAACGACGGCCGATCACGGACGTCGCCCGCCGATCAGCGCTTGCTGTACTGCGGCGCCTTGCGGGCCTTCTTGAGGCCGTACTTCTTGCTTTCCTTCTTGCGAGGATCGCGGGTGAGGAAGCCGGCCTTCTTGAGCACGTCGCGGTGCTCGCCGTCGAGCTCGACCAGACCGCGGGCGATGCCGAGTCGGAGCGCACCGGCCTGACCGGTCGTGCCGCCGCCGTGGATGGTGGCGTCGATGTCGTAGGCCTCGGAGGTCTCGGTGACCTCGAGCGGCTCGAGGAGCGCCTCGACCTGCACCTTCGACGGGAAGAACTCGTCGACGGGGCGGCCGTTGACCGTGACGGTCCCGGAGCCGGAGCGGAATCGCACCCGGGCGACGGAGCGCTTGCGGCGGCCGGTGGTCTGGCAGAGCGGAGTGGTCATCTCAGAGTCTTTTCTCGGATGCGACGCGATCAGGCGCGGGCTTCGTACTTGGCGTGGGCGATGTCGAGCGGCTGCGGGTTCTGCGCCGCGTGGGGGTGGGTCGGGCCGGCGTAGACCTTCAGCTTGGAGATCTGGGCTCGGCCGAGCCGGGTCTTGGGGATCATGCCCCGGATGGTGTCCATGACGGCCTGCTCGGGCTTGCGGGCCAGCTTCTCGGCGTAGGTCTCGCTCTTGAGTCCGCCGGGGTAGCCGCTGTGACGGTGCACGAGCTTCTTCTCGGCCTTGCCCGAGGTGAGGACGACCTTGTCGGCGTTGATGATGATGACGTGGTCGCCGGTGTCGATGTTGGGGGTGTAGGTCGGCTTGTGCTTGCCGCGAAGGATGTTGGCGACCTCGGTGGCGAGGCGACCGAGCACGAGGCCCTCGGCGTCGACGACATGCCAGGAGCGCTCGACTTCGCCGGCTTTCGGGGTGTAGGTGGACACGGTGTTCCTCCGCGGAACGAGAACGATCGAATGAGGTCCGTCGCCGAACGGGGGCGCTCAGGACCGACGGTCAAGCCTACGGGGGCCTCTGGGCAACTCCAATCGTCGGAGCCCGCGAAATCCCCGATCGTCAGGTGGGGTCGTGATAGTGGGCCTTCAGCAGGACCAGGCCTTGGGGCGGTGCCGGGCTCGGCGCCGCCGTCCGGTCCAGCGCCCGCAGGGCCTCGCCCATCTCGACGGCCTGGCGGCGCCCGCGGCCGATCTCCACGAACATGCCGACGAGGCTGCGGACCATCTGGTGGGTGAAGGCGTTGGCTCGGATGTCGAGCTGGACGTTGGGGCCCCGGTGGGCCCACTGGGCGTGCTGCACCGTGCGGACGAACGTCTCCGCGGCCTTCGACTTGTTCCGCTTCGAGAAGGTCGAGAAGTCGTGCTGGCCGAGGATGCGATCGCACGCCAGCTGCATCGCGTCGACGTCGAGCGGCTCGCGGACGTGCCAGACCAGATGATGCACGAGCGGATCGGGGGTGGCGGTGTTGAGCACCCGGTAGCGGTAGCTGCGGGCGACACACGAGAAGCGGGCGTCGAAGTCGTCGGCGGTCGCGACGACGTCGCGCACGGCGATCGACGGTGCGAGCATCCGATTGAGGGCCCGGGTGAGGGCGTGCGGCTCGAAGTGGTCGGCGGCCGCATCGAAGCTGACGACCTGGCCGCGCGCGTGCACGCCACGGTCGGTGCGGCCCGCACACGCGATGGGGGTCGGCCGGCGCAGCACGGTGGCCAACGCCGCCTCGAGGTCGTCCTGCACGGTGCGGACGTCGGGGTTGGTGGCGAAACCGTGGAAGGGCGTGCCGTCGTAGGCGACGGTCATCCGGACGCGACGGTGGCCCTCGGGGGGTGGAGGTGCGCTGCGACCGGACACCCGGTCAGGCTAGAGGGGGCTCAGCCGCCGTTGTGCCGGTAGCCGTCGAGCTGCTCGCTGTCCCCGCCCGGGCCGGCCGTGCGGGAGACGTCGGCCGCCCACCGCCACAGCAGCACCAGCGCGCCGGCGAGGACGGCGAACAGCAGCAGGCCGAGGAGCCCGGTCACCAGCCACCGTCGTGCATGTTGCGCCACCCGCCGTGGGCGTCGTTGGACGGACTGCGGCCGGGCGCCGCATGGTCACCGGCGTAGCGCCACGCCCAGGCGATGAGCCCACCGAAGGCGGCGAAGGCGACCATCGCGAAGATCACCATCGGTCCAGGATCCCACACCGGGGCGAAAACGTCCGTGGGGCCCCCCCCCCC